>NZ_WJWX01000007.1:0-117051 GCF_009661015.1 Brevundimonas sp. SPF441
GGGCGGGGGTGATGCCCGCCGTGCGGATCGGGGTTTCCGCCACGCCCGGCTCGTCCCGGTGCGGCGCATGGCTCATCAGACGCAGGATGTAGAAGACCCCGGCGCCAAAGACGGTGAAATAGACCACAGCGAAGGCGGCCAGGGAGGTTGCGACGGCGGGCGCCGCCAGGGGCGCCGCGCTGTCGGCGGTGCGGAGCAGCCCATAGACGGTCCAGGGCTGACGGCCGACCTCGGTGGTGATCCAGCCCGCCAGCACGGCGACGAAGCCCATCGGCCCCATGATCAGGGCGAAGCGGTGCAGCCAGGGCGCATCGTAGAGGCGTTTGCGCAGGCGAGCATAAAGCCCCCAGAGCCCCAGCAGCAGCATGGCCATGCCCAGGCCGACCATGACGCGGAAGGACCAGAAGACGATCTCGACCGGCGGCCAGTCGGCGCGGGCGATGGTGTCCAGACCGGCCAGGGGCGCGTTCGGATCGTGCTTCAGGATCAGGGACGACAGCTTGGGGATCTCGACCGCGCCGTGGACGGTGGCCGCCTCGCGGTCAGGAATGCCGAACAGGATCAGCGGCGCCCCGTCCGGGTGGCTTTCGAAATGGCCTTCCATCGCCATGACCTTGGCGGGCTGATGCTCCAGGGTGTTCAACCCGTGCATGTCGCCGATGAAGATCTGGACCGGGGCGGCGACCAGGATCATGCCCATGGCCATGGCGAACATCTTGCGCGCCCCCTTGTTCGTCCGCTCCTTCATCAGGTGCCAGGCCCCGACCGCGCCGACCACCAGGCCGGTGGTCAGATAGGCCGCCAGCAGCATGTGGGCGAGGCGATAGGGGAAGGAGGGATTGAAGACGATCTTGAACCAGTCGGCCGGTACGAACTGGCCGACCTCGTTGATGGCGTAGCCTTGCGGGGTCTGCATCCAGCTGTTGACCGACAGGATCCAGAAGGCCGAGGCGAAGGTGCCGATCGCGACCATCAGGGTGGCCAGGAAGTGCAGCTTCTTGCCGACGCGGTTCAGGCCGAACAGCATGACGCCCAGGAAACCCGCCTCCAGGAAGAAGGCGCTGAGCACCTCATAGGCCATCAAGGGGCCGATGACCGGTCCGGCCTTGTCGGAGAAGACCGACCAGTTGGTGCCGAACTGGTAGGACATGACCAAACCCGAAACGACGCCCATGCCGAAGGCCACGGCGAAGATCTTCAGCCAGTATTTGAACAGGTTCAGATAGAGGTCTCGCCCCGTCTTCAGCCACAGGGCCTCCAGCACGGCCAGATAGCTGGCGAGGCCAATGGAGAAGGCGGGGAAGACGATATGGAAGGCGACGGTGAAGGCGAACTGCATCCGCGCCAGGATCAGGGCGTCAAGTTCCATGGTGTGGTCTCACCCGATCAGGCCGAGCGCGCCGGCGCTGCGGTAAAGCATATAGAAGGCGACGACGAAGATCAGCCCGGCGAACACTGTGTTCAATAGGCCTTTTTGTCCTGACAGGGCCTTGGCCAGCCGTGCGCCGACCAGACCGCCCAACACCCCGCCGCCGATGAAGACGGCCGCCAGTGGCCAGTCGACCCAGCCGTCCAGGGCGTAGTTGAAGGCCGTCGTCAGGCCGAAGGCCGTCACGCCGACCAGCGACGAGCCGACCGCATAGTAGATGGGCATGCGGGTCGAGACCATCAGGCCAGGGACGATCAGGAAGCCGCCGCCGATGCCGAAGAAGCCGGACATGATCCCTGTCAGGGCGCCGGCTCCCACGAGCTTCGGCGCATTGCCCGGCGTTAGCACCACGTCGGGGTCCCCCGAGGCCGAGCGGCCTCTCAGCATCAGCACCCCGACCACCAGCATCAGCGCGGCGAACAGAGCCAGCAGCTTCTGACCGTCAACCGCCTTGCCCAGGCTGGAGCCGAGAAAGGCGCCGAAGACGCCGGCCAAGGCGAACAGGCCGGCGATCTTCCATTTCACCGTGCCGTGGCGCGCGTGGTTGAGCAGATTGGCGAAGGCGTTGGCCGCGACGGCGAAGGCGCTGGTGCCGATCGCCAGATGCGGATCCTTGACCCCCACAAGATAGACGATCAGCGGCACGGCCAGGATGGACCCGCCACCGCCGACCAGGCCGAGGGTGAAGCCGACCAGCGAGCCGGCGCCGGCGCCGAGGCCGTACTGCAGCGGGGACAGGTCCATGATCCGGCTCAGGCGACGGCGGGACGAGGTTGGATCGCGGGCTCGACGTGCTCGGGACTGGCCAGCCATTCGCGGCCCTTCAGCATGCCCAGCCAATAAATCTCGGGCAGGGCCTGAGCCTTCAGGTGCCAAGCCAGACGGGTCGGCTTCGTGCCGTCGAGCATCCATTTCGGGAAGCTTGGCAGAAGTTTGCCGCCATAGCCGAACTCGGCCAGGACGATCTTGCCGCGCTCGACCGTGAGCGGGCATGAGCCATAGCCGTCATAGACCGCCCGCATCGGCTGGCCGTCCAGCAGCGACAGGATGTTCTCGGCCACGACGGGCGCCTGTTTGCGGGCGGCCGCAGCGGTCTTGGCGTTGGGCGCCGAGCAGGCGTCGCCCAGGCCGAAGACGTTTTCGAACCGCTTGTGGCGCAAGGTGGCGTCGTCCACCTCGATCCAGCCGCTTTCGGCGGCCAGCGGGCTTTCGCGAATGAAGTCCGGCGCGGTCTGCGGCGGGCAGACGTGCAGGAAGTCGAACTCGCGCCGCGCCTGGCGCACTTCGCCGTCCGCACCCGTCACGGCGAAGGTCGCGATCCGCGCCGGGCCGTCCACCGCGACGAGTTTCGACCCGAAGTTCAGGTCGATGCGGTATTTGCGGACATATTCCATCAGCGCCGGGACGTAGTCCTTGACCCCGAACAACACCGGGCCGGCGTTGTGGAATTCGATCTCGATGTCGTTGCGGCCGTTGTCGCGCCAGTGGTCGGCTGACAGATACATGGCCTTTTGCGGGGCGCCGGCGCATTTGATCGGCATGGGCGGCTGGGTGAAGATCGCCCGGCCGCTGCGCATCGCCTGCACCAGCTTCCAGGTGTAGGGCGCAGTCTCGTAGCCGTAGTTGGAGGTGACGTTGTTGCGTCCCAGGGTTTCGGCCAGGCCAGGGATGGCCGCCCAGTCCAGCTTCAGCCCCGGCGCCGCGACCAGCATCCGATAGCCGATCCAGCGGCCGTCGGTCAGTTCGACGCGATCATGGATGGGGTCGAAGGCCGCGACCGCGCCACGCACCCACTGGGCGCCTTGGGGGATCAGGTCCTCGGTGCGGCGCTGGGTCCGCTCGGGCGTGAAGACGCCGGCGCCGACCATGGTCCAGCCGGGCTGATAGTAGTGATGTTCGGACGGCTCCACGATGCGAACATCGAGGCCTGGGCGGCGGCGCAGGAGGCTGGCGGCCGTGGCGATGCCGGCGGATCCGCCGCCGACGATCAGGACATCGCAGGAATCCAGGAGGGCGTATTGGGCGCTCATGACGCGGCTCCTTCAAGACGGGGACGCAGGGCGCCGAGGTCGTAGCCGGCGCTCTTGGCGCGGGCGATCAGATGATCGGGGCTCTCCGAGCCGGCGTTCGTGAGCGCCCACAGGGTGGTCGTGCGCGTGCCGGTGCGGCAGAAACCGAACACGGGCTGGGGCAGGTCAGCCAGAGCCTCGCGGAAGTCCGCCACGTCCTGGTCGGAGATGGCGCCGCCGACCACGGGAACGTGGGCGAAGGCGAGGCCGGCGGCCTTGGCGGCCTGGCGCAGAGCCTCGGCGCTGGGCTGGCCGGGCTCCTCGCCGTCGGGTCGGCTGGAGATCACCGACCGGAAACCCTGGGCCGCGATGGCGGGCAGGTCTTCCGGGGCGATCTGGGGCGAGGCGGATAGGGCCTCGTCCAGGGGGCGGATATCCATGGCTTTGTCTCCCTAGGGTCTTTTCTGGTTCAGGCGTTTCGGTCGAGCGTCAGGCGGAACAGCGCCATGCCGGCCACGAGGGCGCCGACGAAGACGAAGGCCTGCCAGGCGCCGGTCGTCAGGGCCGCCAGCGCCGGGCCGGGGCACAGACCGACCAGCCCCCACCCCAGGCCGAACAGGACGGCCCCGCCGACCAGAGGGGTGTCGATGGTGCGGCTCTCAGGCACATGGAAGGTCTCGGCCGCGACCGGCGTCTCCATGCGCCGGCGGATCAGATAGGCGATGGCGGAGGGGATCAGCGCCCCGCCCATGACGAAGGCCAGCGAGGGGTCCCAGGCGCCCGTCACATCCAGGAAGGCCAGGACGCGGGCCGGGTTGATCATGTCGGACACCACCATGCCGGCGCCGAACAGCAGGCCGCACAGGACGGCGACGATCAGCCGGTTCATGCCAGGCCTCCCAACAGGTGGCGGGTGACGAAGACGGTCAGGGCCGCGACGGCCATGAAGACGCCGGTGGCGACGATGGAGCGGGGCGACAGGCGGGCCAGGCCGCAGACGCCGTGGCCGCTGGTGCAGCCCGAGCCCCAGCGGGTGCCGAAACCGACGATCAGGCCGCCGAGCACCAGCAGCCAGATGTCCGAGGTGATCTGCACCTCGGGCCTGCGGATCAGCGCTGAGGCCAGGGCCGCGCCGCCCAGCAGGCCGGCGATGAAAAGCAGGTCCAGGGTGCGCGGCGCGCCTTTCGACAGGCCGGTCGCCGCGGCGGTCAGGCCGGAGATCCCGGCCACGCGCCCATTCAGCAGCAGATAAAGGCCGGCGGACAGGCCGACCAGCAGGCCGCCGGCCAGCGGCCAGACGAAGGAAATGGGTTCAGGCATGGGGGGCTCGCCTCACAGCGCGTTCAGCGGGACCTTGAGGTAGCGCACCCCATTGTCCTCGGGCTCGGGCGGGCGGCCGCCGTTCATGTTCACCTGGACTGACGGCAGGATCAGCCTGGGCATCGGCAGGGTCGCGTCGCGCTGGGTGCGCATGGCGACGAACTCGTCCTCGCTGACGCCGTCGCGAATATGGATGTTGCCAGTGCGCTGGGCGCCGATGGTGGTCTCCCAGGCGAACTCGGTCCGGCCCGGCGGCGCCTTGTAGTCGTGGCACAGGAAGACCCGCGCCTCGTCCGGCAGGGAGGTCAGGCGATGGATCGAGCGGTACAGGGTCCCGGCGTCGCCGCCGGGGAAGTCGCAGCGCGCCGTGCCGTAGTCGGGCATGAACATGGTGTCGCCGGGAAAGACAGCGTCGCCGATGACATAGGCCAGACAGGCAGGGGTATGGCCGGGCACATGCAGCACCGTGGCCTTCAGCCCGCCGATCTCGAACCCGTCGCCGTCGTTGAACAGATGGTCGAACTGGCTGCCGTCGCGGCGGAAGTCGGTCCCTTCGTTGAAGATCTTGCCGAACACCGCCTGGACGGTGAGGATCTCATGGCCGATGGCTAGCTGCCCTCCGAGCTTTTCCTGGAGATAGGGGGCCGCCGACAGGTGATCGGCGTGGGCGTGGGTCTCCAACAGCCACTGGACCGTGAGACCTTCGGATTTCACGTAATCAATGAGGGCGTCGGCCGAGTCGTGCGCGGTGCGGCCGGACGCTGGATCGTAGTCCAGCACACTGTCGATGATGGCGCAGACGTCGGAGCCGGGATCGCGCACGACATGGCTGACGGTGAAGGTGGCCTCGTCGAAGAATGACCTGACGACAGGGCGTTGGCGAGGATTGCCCAGCGCGGCGCGCACGATGTCGGCGGCGTGGTCGCGGGCGGGATCGGGGATGGGCGAGGACATGGCGTGTCTCCGTTTCGGTGACTCAACACATATACCTATTCATGGTTCGTGCAAGTATGTATTTTAATGTAGCGGAAACGGTGGGAAGCGCTTAGCTTGCGGCTATGGAAACGATCGACACCGGGCCAGCCGCCTATCCCCCCGCAATGCGCGCCCTGCGCATCAACGACACGGCGCCGGACTTCAGCGCGCGCACGACGCAGGGCGAAAAGCGCCTGAGCGACTATCGCGGCCGCTGGCTGGTGCTGTTCTCGCATCCGGCGGACTTCACGCCGGTCTGCACCAGCGAGTTCGTGGCCCTGGCCCGGCAGTCGGACGCCTTCGCGGCGATCGATTGCGATTTGATGGCCCTGTCGGTCGACAGTCTGTATTCGCACCTGGCCTGGCTGAAGGACATTTATCGCCGCTTCGGCGTGAAGGTGCCGTTCCCGATCATCGAGGATCCCTCCATGGCCATCGGCCACGCCTTCGGCATGGTGGACGCCGGCTCGAGCGACAGCGCGACGGTGCGCGCCACCTTCGTGATCGATCCCGAAGGCGTGGTGCGCGCCATCAGCTGGTACCCGATGAACATCGGCCGCTCGGTTGATGAACTGCTACGTCTCGTCACCGCCCTGCAGACCTCGGACCGCGAGGCGGCCTCCACGCCGGCGGGCTGGACGCCCGGCGACGCTCTGCTGGAGCCGGCCGCCACCACCCTGGACGCCGCCATCGCCGACGGTGAAGGCGATGCGCCCTGGTACTATCGCGAGCGCCGCGCATGACCGACGATCAAGCGGCCGCCATGGAGCGGTTGAAGGAAAAGGCGCCGGAGGCCGCAGAGCTGTTGCGCCAGCTGGCCAACGCCAACCGGCTGCTGATCCTGTGCCATATCGCCGAGGAGGAACGTTCGGTGGGGCAGCTCGAGGCGGACCTGGGCATCAAACAGCCGGCTCTGTCCCAGCAGCTGGCTGAGCTGCGCCAGTACGGTCTGGTCAAGACGCGTCGTCAGTCGCGCTCGATCTTCTATTCGATCGCCGACGAGCGGGCCCAGGCGGTGATGGGCATGCTGTACGAAATCTTCTGCGGCGATGCGAAGGCGGTCGGCGCCCGCGTCGCCGCCCCGGCGCCCCGCCCATCGACGCCGGCGCGCGGCGACACGGCTCAGTTCGCGCGCATCACCGCCGTCGCACGTCGCTGACGGCCAACCCGCACAGGAGACTCTCGTGAAGGGCTTCATCGACAATATCGAACGTCTGACGGAAGAGAACACAGACTTTCGCCGTGTTCTCTACACCGGCCACAATCTGCAGCTCGTCCTCATGGCCATTCCGGCCGGTCAGGAGATCGGCGAAGAGGTCCACGACGACCGCGACCAGTTCTTCCGCATCGAGGCGGGCGAGGGCGAAATCTGGATCGATGGCGTTCGTCACGCCGTGAAGGCGGACGACGGGGTCATCGTCCCTCAGGGCGCCCGGCACAATGTGGTCAGCACGGGGTCCGAGCCGCTTCGGCTCTACACCCTCTATGGCCCGCCGGAGCATCTCGACGGGACGGTTCACGCGACGGTGGAAGAGGCCTCCGCCGACCACGAGCACTTCGACGGCCGCACGACCGAATAGCCGTCAGGGGCCGACGTCGTCCGCATCGGCGCGCCGGTCGTCGGGCCGCGGCAGGTGCAGGGCGATGCCCAACGCCTCCGCCAGACGGGTGTCGCGACGATAGATGTCATCGCGAAAGGCGACGCGGCCCTGGCCGTCCAGGAACGCGGTCCAGTACAGTAGGCGCACGTCGATCGGCCGACCGGTCGCCACACGGACGGTCTGGCCGCTGTCCAGCGCGGCGTCGAAGCGGGCGAGCCTCTCGGGGTCGGGCGCCAGGAGAAGGCGGGCGAAGCCGACGGCGTCCTGCACCCGCACGCAGCCGTGACTGAGATGGCGGAAGCTCTGGTCGAACGCGCCCCGAGACGGGGTGTCGTGCAGGAAGATGGCGTAGCTGTCCTGAAGCTCGAACTTGACCTGGCCCAGGGCGGCATTCGGACCCGCGCGCTGAACCACCATGCCGTTCTGGATCGTCATGTTGTTCGCCCGCATGTAGCCGGCGCCACGCGGCAGGATCTCGCGCTGGGCGATGGAGGTCGGCACCGTCCAGGGCGGATTAGCGACGACCGAGGCGAAGGGCCGTTCGAGGCTGGGCGTCGCATTGTCGGCGTCACCCGTCACGACCCGCATCGAATGCACGGGCCGACCATCCTTCCAGTAGACCATGATGGAGGCGGCGGTGTTCACCTCGATCCGCTCCGGGGCGACGTCTCTCTTTAGCCAACGGCGGCGTTCCAGATTGAGCGCGATCTGGCGAGCACGGGCCTCGGCCGAAATCGACAGCGCCCGCTGGGTCGCCGGGCCGATGCGGGCGTCCGCCTCCAGACCGTGGCGCACCTGGAACACCCGAACGGCCTCTTGCAGCACCGACCCGTAGTCACCGCCAGACGGGCCGACCATCGCGGCGGCGGCGTCGGTGAGATCGCCTTCCACCCGAAGGCGCGGCAGGAGGGCGGGAAGGCGGGGGTCGGACGCAAACGGTTCGATCGTCGCGCCCAGGGCAAAGGGCGGCCAACCGCCGCGGTCGGCGATGGCGCGATAGCGAAGGAAGCCGTCGCACAAGCCCTGATAGCCGCGGTCCTGGGGCGCGAGGCCCGCCATCGTCTCGGCCAACGTTCCGTCGTCGACCGCCGTCGCCAGCAGCGGCGGCGTATCGACCTGGTTGCGACCCATCTCCCAAAGCGTCTCCACCGATGCCGGGTCGACCCGGCCATGGGCGAGCGCCTCGGCCAGGGTCAGGACGGCCTGGGTCAGTTCGGCTTCACTTAGGGCCAGACCGTCGGGCGCGGATAGACCGTGGCGGTCCGCCAGGGCCAAGGCGTCCATGGCTTGCCGGCGCGCTGGCCCCGCCCAGGCAGGGCGTCCGCCGCGGGCGGCGTAGAAGGCTGCGGTCAGGGCGGTGATGTTCAACGCGGCGGGCGCCGATACGGCTCGCGCGGTCGTCGAGAGCCAGAGCGGCGCTGCGGCCGCCGCGAGAAGGTGTCGGCGGTTCAAGGTAAAGGAGCGACGGTTGGCCATGCCGCCGACACCGCGGGGTTCACCTTAAGGCAGGCTTAAGGTTGGCCGGTCCGCCAGCCCCAACGCGCGAAGATGGCGGCCCCCTCGTCGGACTTCAAAAATTCGAGGAACGGCTGGGCGTCGGCGTCCTGGCGGCCGGTCTCGGTCACAACGGCGCCGGCGTCGCGGTAGATGCGATAGGGCTCTTCGACCTCGACCACATCAGCGAGGTCCGGATTGGCGACCTGCCAGATGCCCCAGATGATCCAGGCGTCCAGCGTCGGGTCGTCGATCCAGGCTTGTCGGGCCTCGGCGCTGTTGCGGGCGTAGACGACGATGTTGCGACGCAGCGCGCGCACCTTGGCGATGTCGCCGGTGCGACCGGCCATGTCCTCCCACAGGCCGTTCTGGCCCGCGCCGTTGACGACCAGGACTCGGCGACCCGGCTGGAAGAGATCTTCCAGGCCGCCGATGCCGTTCGGATTTCCCGGGCGAACGAGAATGGAGGCGGTGCGCAGATAGAGCGGCTCGACCGCCTCGGCGCGGATGCGGCCCTCCAGAGCGCTGACGAAGTCGGTCATCATCGTCTCGGAGCCGGAGAAGATCAGGTCGCCGTCCGCCTTGGCCTGGTCCAGCCATTGGGGCGTGGGTCCGGCGACGACGGCCACGGCGCGACCGGTGCGCGCTTCATAGGCCTTCGCCGCTTCGCGCATGGCGGGGGCGGGGCCGCCCGGACCGTAGACATGAAGAGGATCGGCGGGCGTCTGGGCGTGGGCGGCCAGGGCCGTCGTGCTCAAAAGGGCGGCCAGGGCCAGGGTGGAAGGACGCATCAAGAGTTCTCCTGGGGCGGGGCGAAGTGATTGGCGGGGATCTTGAAATAGATGCGGCCGTCCTCGGCGGGTGGCGGCAGCACCCCGCCGCGGATGTTCACCTGAAGCGCGTAGAGCATCAGGTTCGGCAGGGGAAGGGTGGCATCCCGGCCGTCGCGAAGCCGCACGAAATCCGCCTCTCCGCGTCCGCCGCCGACATGGATGTTGTCCGCCTTCTGCTCTCTCACGGTGCTGAAGCAGGCGGGCTCGCGGCCATCGGGACCGTAGTCGTGGCCGACGAAGACGCCGGTCTCCTCGGGCAGGGCCAGGATGTCCTGGATGCTTCGGTAGAGGGCCTTGGAGTCGCCGCCCGGAAAGTCGGCGCGCGAGGTGCCGGCATAGGGCATCATCAGGGTGTCGTGGACGAAGGCGTTGCCGCCGATCACATAGGTAATGGACGCCAGGGTGTGGCCTGGGGAGAAGATGACCCGCCCCGTCAGGTCGCCGACAGCAAACGTATCACCGGCCTGGAAGAGACGGTCCCACTGGCGACCGTCGGTCGGGAATTCGTCGTCCAGGCCGTAAATGTCCTTCCACAACCTCTGGACGCCGATGACCTTCTCGCCGATGGCGGTTGGAGCCTCCAGCTTCTCGTTGAGATAGGGCGCGGCCGAAAAGTGATCGGCGTGTGGATGGGTGTCCAGCAGCCATTCGACCGTCAGGCCTTCCGCCTTGACGTAGTCCAGGATGGCGTCGGCGTTGCGGGTCGAGGTCGCCGCCGCCTTCTCGTCGAAATCCCAGACCGGATCGATGATCGCGCATTTGCGGCTGACCGGGTCGGAGACGACATATTGCCAACTGCCGGTCTTCTTGTCGTGGAGCGCCGCGATGCGCGCTCCGCCGTGGTCGATGATCTGCATGATGGCTCCGTTTGGTTTGCGAAGAAAAGGGCCGGACCGCTTGCGCGGTCCGGCCAGCGTCCGATCAGGCGGCTTTCGGGGCGTCGGGGAGGTCGCGCGTCGAGAAATACCAGTCGGTGTAGACGTAACCCTCGGAAGCGCGAGCCTCGGCCGCCTCGGCGGTCTTGGGCGGAGGGACGATAGCCGGTTGGCCAGGGCGCCAGTTCTCAGGCGTCGCGACCCCGTTGGCGTCGGACGCCTGGAGCGCGGTGAGCAGCCGAACGAACTCTTCGATGCTGCGGCCATTGCTCATGGGATAGTAGACCATGGCGCGCAGCTTGCCTTCCGGATCGATCAGGAAGGTGGCGCGAACAGCCGAGGTGTCGGCCGCCCCGGGGTGGATCATCCCGTAGGCCTGGGCCACCTCCATCTTCAGATCCTCGATGATGGGGAAGGGGATTTGGACGCCGAACTTCTCCTTGATGTTCCGGGTCCAGGCCAGGTGCGAGAAGATGCTGTCGATGGAGAGCCCCAGGAGCTCGCAGTTCATGGCGGCGAACTCATCCGCGTGCTTGGCGAAGCCGATGAACTCGGTCGTGCAGACCGGGGTGAAGTCCGACGGATGGGAGAAGAGGATCAGCCATCTGCCGCGGTAATCGGCCAGGCTGCGATCCCCGTGCGTGGTGCGGGCGTGAAAGTCGGGGGCGGGTTCGTTGAGGCGGGGCAGTCCGGTCATGTCGATGTCTCCTTCAGACGCCCCATTGAACACTTACATACACACTTACACAAAATAATAGTTCTTATGGCCAGGGAAGGTTCCGTCTATGCCGAGCCGTCAGTTCACAACCAGGGCATATCCAGCCTGCTGGTGGTGGATGACCGTCATCAGGGCGGCGAGATCGACGCTCACGCCCGGTTCGAGGTCGGCTTGCGCGATGCCGTTCCCCGCCATGGCCTGGCCGCACAGCCGAACCTGGACGCCGGCGGCGATGAGGCTGCGGATCAGGGCGCTGTTGGGATTGGCGTCGCCCTTGCCTCGCGCGGCCCAGGCGGCGTCGGACAGGACCGCAGGGGTGGCTGCGCCGTGTAACACGACGACGATCTGACGCTGGTCGGCGTCCACGCCGCCCGCCGCCAGCATATTCGCCAGCCGCGCAACGCGATCCAGCCCCTTCAGCGGCCTGTCGTCCGGACCGCCCTGGGAGACGTCGAAGATGACCCGATAGACGCGCGACGGATCCGCCTGTTCGCCGGCCTCGGGCAGGGGCTTGAAGCCGCCGAAGCCAGAGACAGCCTGGGCGAAGCTTGGGGAGGCCGCCAGGGAGGCGGCCAGGGACAGGGCGAGGAGGAGGGTTTTCATGGCGGGTTCCGGTGTGCGGGCGCTGGGGGTCAGGGACGGCGGGCGACGAGATCGATCAGGGCGGACCGGCCGCTATGGCCGGCGCCTTCGGAGACGTCGCTGTCGTGGCTATTCAGATGCAGGATGTCGAAGTCGGCGAAGGCGTCGCGGAGCAGCGCCTCGGTGTAGAGGTTCTCGACCTGCCCCGGGCCGCCCGTTCCATAGGCGATCTGTTCCGGCCGATAGCCCTGCAGCAGGATCAGGCCGCCAGGCTTCACGGCCGCCTTCATACGCTCGAAAATTCGGTCGCGCAGGGGAGGCGGGGCGAACTGAATGAAGACGGCGACCACGACGTCGAAGGCGTCCTGCGGCCAGGCCCAGGTCTCGAGGTCCGCCACCTGAGCGTCCAGTGTGACCCCGCGTCGCTCGGCCAGGGCGAGGGCCTTCTCGATCGCGCGTGGGGCGATATCCGTGGTGGTGACGGCCAGACCCTGTTCGGCGAGCCACACGCCGTTTCGCCCCTCGCCATCGGCGACCGCCAGAGCGGTCATGCCGGGCTGGAGCCGCGCGATCTGAGCGGCCAGAAAGGCGTTGGGCGTCTCGCCGAACAGATAGTCCTGGCGGTCATAGCGGCTGTTCCAGAAGTCGCGGGCGGCGACGGAGTCCATAAGGTGTTCCTTCATATGATGAGGACGCTCGCAGGCAGATCGGTCTCGCCGGGCGTATGGTCGGCGAACCAGGATTCAAGCGCGCCCACAGTGTCGATGTCGAGCGTCCGGCGGTCTCGCCCGTAACGTTCGGGCACCCCCTGGGCGGTGACGAAGGCCACCGGATAGTCCGCCTCCGGCTCGACAGGGCGGTCCCCGACCAGCAGGCGATCAAGGCGCTGCCCCTTGGGATTCTCCAGCTTCACAAAGGCCGTGAGGCCCCGGCAGCGTTTGATGTAGCCGCCCATCTGCGCGTAGGGGTCGGCGGCGAAGGTGCGCTCAAGATTCTCTTCCAGCATCGCCTTCAACTCGGCTCCGGTCAGCGTCGTGCGCGAGATGGGCGGGTTCATCGGCGCCATATTGTAGAGGTCGCCCAGAGTGACCGGGCCCGGTGCGACGGGCGCGCCGTATCGCCAGCCGTTCGAGAAGGCGATGTCCACGCCCGCCGCCTGCGCCGCAGCCGCCAGCAGGACGTCGTCCATCGGCGCGCTGGCCATGGCGTAGCGGTGAAGGGGGATGGCCGTGCGGGCGATGACGCGCGCCAGACGTTCCCGCTCGGGAGCCAGGGCCGTCTCCACCAAGCCGGCGACTTGATCGTCTTGGGGGCCAGCGTCCACGGCTATGAGCCGATGGCGGCGCAGGGACACGCGGCCGTCTGCGATCTCCAGGTCCAGCCGGCCGATATAGGCGCCGTGGCAGCCGGACTGAATGATCAGGGTGTCGCCGACGCGGGCCGGCTCGTGCAGGCGGTTATGGGTGTGGCCGCTCAGGATCACGTCGACGCCCGGCGTCTCGGCGGCCAGCTTGAGATCCTGCGGAAAGCCCAGGTGGGACAGCAGGACGACCAGATCGACCTTCTCCTCGCGGAGCTGGTGCAGTTGCTCCCGGGCTTCGGCCACACCCATTTCAAACCGCACGCCTTCAGAGAAGGCGGGGGGCATGGTTTTGTCGACGATAGGGCAGGCCAGGCCGATCACGCCGATCCTCAGACCGCCGCGCTCGAACACCCATCGCCCGTCGAACACCGGCGCGCCGTCATCTTTGCGAAAGACATTGGCGGCCAGGACGGGATACTCCAGTCGCGCCGCCAAAGCCTTGAACCCCGCCGGGCCATAGGCGAACTCCCAGTGCGCCGTCATGGCGTCGATCTTCAGGGCGTTCATGATCGGAACCAGCGCCTCGCCCCGGCTCGCGACGGCGACCCGCGTGCCATGGAAGGTGTCGCCGTTATCCAGGGTCAGGCACGGACCTTCGGCGCGCGCCTCTTCGAAGAGACGGGCGATGCGGGCGACCCCGCCCAGCCGTTCGAACCGCCAGCCGCCTTCGGTGCGCACCAGTTCGGGATGCGGCTCGAGATAGCCGTGCAGGTCGTTCAGCTGGAGCAGGGTCAAGGTGGTCATGGCCGGTCTCAGCGCAGCGGTTGTCCGGAGCGGATACGACCGATCACCGCTTCGAGTTGCGCCTGGGGCATGCCGCCGGGGATCAGATTGCCGTTGATGATAAAGGCGGGCGTGCCCTGCAGGGCCAGGGCCGCCGCTTCTCGGCCGTTTCGGTCGAGCACCGCGTCGATGTCTGCGCGGTGATCGGCCAGGTCCTGATTCAGGCGCGCCATGTCCACGCCGGCCGACTGGACCAGACGCGTGATGTCCGCCTGGTCGCCGATGCGCGACGGCGACAGCATGAAGGCGTTATGGACGGCCTCGTACTTGCCTTGGTAACTGGCGGCGAGGGCGGTCCGGGCGGCGGTCTCCGAGACGTCGCCGAAGATCGGCCAGTCCTTGTACAGGACGCGCACCTTGGGGTCCGCCTTCAGCAGGCCGTCGATCTCCGGCTGCATCTTCTTGCAGTAGGGGCAGTTGTAATCGACGAAGCCGATGATGGTCACATCGGCGTTTTCGGCGCCGATGAAGGGCGCTGCCGGGTCGCGCAGCAGATCGTTGAAGCCGACCTGGGCGATGGGCGGCATGTCTTGTCCGGAGGCGGCGGAAGGGCTGGCGGGCGCCGCGCCGTTGTCGGCGTCGGCGGGGCCGCAGGCGGCGAGCGCCAGGACGGCGGCGAGGGCAGGGGCGAAGGTGCGGTTCATGGAAGCTCCGTGAGGCGAGGGGTCAGTGCAGACGCGCGATTTCGGTCGCGATCTGTTCGGGGGCGATTTCCCCCATGTGGGCCTTGGCCAGACGGCCGTCGGCGTGGAGGAACAGGGTCACCGGAATGCCGGCCGTGCCGTAGTGGCGGGGCACCGCCATGGCCTCGTCGAACAGCACATGGTCGAGGGCCAGCCCCTGGCTCTGCAGAAAGGCCCGAACGCCGGCTTCGCCCTCGCCCTGGTTGACGAAGAGGAAGCGCACATTCGGATGGGCTTTTTCGGCCTGGGCCAAAGCCGGCATCTCGCGCCGGCAGGGCGGGCACCAGGTGGCCCAGAGATTGATCACCGTGGGCCGGTCGCCCGGAGCGGAGAGGTTGATGGGCGGGGCGTCCATCGCGGCCAGCGTCAGGGCGGGCGGCGCCATGGGCTGCGTCGCCGAGGCCAACTGATGGGCGGTAGTCCAAACCAGGGCGCTGGCCAGCACAGGCGCAATGGCCCAGGCGCGTTCGCGCGTCGTGCGCAGCAGCAGGATCGTGGCCAGGATCATGACCGGCGCGACCCAGATCCAGCTGAACCCGCCCTGCCAGATCGCGAGCGCTCGCCACGGGTCGGCCCCGAAATACTCCCAGTGCGTCGCCACGTGACCGAGACGGGCGGTGGCCAGACCGCCGAAGACCAGAACCGTGCTCCACAGATTGAAGCGCGGGCTGACCCGGCTGGCCAGCAGTCCGGCGCCGATCATGAAGACGAACACGCCGGCGATGATGGCGAACCGCTCTCCCGACAGGACGAGCGGGCCCAGGGTGATGGCGTTCATGCGGCGGCTCCGGCGCTCTGCAGGGCGGATGCGACGTCTTGGGCCGACATCTCTCCGATCAGTCGGCTGCCCGGCGCTTCGGTCGCCGAGGGCGAAAGGAAGATCATCGTCGGCGGTCCGACCACCCCGTGCCGCTCAAGAAGCGCGCGCGCCTCGGGCGTGCTGCGCGTGACGTCGACCTTGATGAGGTCGGTGTTCGAAAGGCTGGCGATGACGGCGGGGTCCTCGAACACCGTCCGCTCGATCACCTTGCAGCTGACGCACCAGTCAGCGGTGAAATAGACCAGGGCGGGACGTTTGCGCGCGCCGGCATCGGCGACGGCGCGGTCCAGCGCCGTCTGATCCAGCACGACCGCCGCGGTTTCGACCGGCGCGGCGGCTGCTAGTCCAGCGGGACGCGCCAGGGGCTCAAGCGGACGCCAAGGGTCGTCCGCCCCGAGGCTGAGGCCGACCAGCAGCAACAGGCCCCAGGTCGCGGCCGCCAGGCCGGCGACACGGGCGACGCCGTTTCTCAGGTTCGGGCTGAGCGGCTGGAACAGGCCGAGAGCCGCCGCCAGACCGAGCGCCAGCGCCGCGCCGAGAGCGAGCGTCGCCGTCGGCGGCAGGATGCGGCTGGCCAGCCACCAGGCCATGCCCAGGAAGATGAAGCCGAACAGCATCTTCACCCGGTCCATCCACGGCCCGGCCTTGGGCAGGAAGCGCGCGCCGACCGTGCCGAACACGATCAAGGGCACCCCCTTGCCCAGGCCCAGGAAGAACAGGGCCGCCGCGCCCAGCCCAACGTCGCCGGTCTGGGCGATGTAGAGCAGGGCGCCCGCCAGGGGCGCGGTGACGCACGGGCCCACGATAAGGGCGGAGACGAAGCCCAGACCTGCGGCTGAGGGCAGGGACCGCCGGCCGTCGCCGCCGTCGCGGGACAGGCGGCTGGTCCAGGCCGAGGGCAGTTGCAACTCGAAGCCGCCGAACATGGAGGCGGCGAGAACGACGAAGACGACAGCCAGAGCGCCGACGGCCCAAACCGACTGGAGCGCCATCTGCAGGTTCTGTCCGGACCAGGCGGCCGCGACGCCCAGGAGGGCGAAGGCGATGGAAAGGCCCAGCACATAGGCGACCGAGAGCATCAGGCCTCGGCGCGTACCGCGCCCGTCCACGCCGCGTCCGATGACGCCGGCCAGGATCGGATACATGGGAAAGACGCAGGGCGTGAAGGCCAGCAGCACGCCGAAACCGAAGAAGGCGAGCAGGACCCAGGTCGCCCCGCCCTGCAGCGCCAGGCGATCGACGAAGCCCGGGTTGGCGTCCAGCGTGACCGCCGGCGATGACGCGACCGGCGAAGGCGCCGCCGCTCCCTCGTCGTTCTCGGGCGCGGGTGCAGCGCCCGGCGCCTGGATCGCCAGCATGGCCGCGGCCTGTGCGGTCTGCGCATCGGCCTCCCGCGCGGCCACGTCGGACTGCGGCCGGGTCGGCACGTCGATGGTGCGCGTCATCGGCGGGTAGCAGATCGAGTCTTCGAGGCAGCCCTGATAGGTGATGTTGACCGACGTCGGCTCGCCGGCCTGCGTCAACGTCTGCGCCGACAGGGTCGCGCGACCCGCGTCGTGCCAGACGTCGACGACGCCGAAGCCCGGGTCGTCCTTGGTTTCGCCGGCGGCCAGTTCCAGCGGCAGAGACTCCTTCCCGCCCGGCGTGCTGGCGACGGTGTGGTCACGATAGAGATAATGGCCAGGCGCAATGTCCCAGGCGAAGGCCAGATCGCCGTCAGCCTCACGCGTCACCGTCAGGGCGAAGGCCTTGTCAGGCGAAAGCGGAGCCTGACCCAAGGCCGAACCCGGCAGGGCGAAGGACAGGACGGCGAGAGCGGTGGGCAGTAGTCGGCGGAAAAACCTCATGGCCATCTCGTCGGCAAGCGAGCTTAAGTCAGGCTTAAGCCGGAGCTTGCACGTCACACCGCATGAGATTGCTCGCCATAGAAGACGATCCCGTTCTCGCTGACGGCCTCCAGGTCGGGCTCAGCGCCTGTGGCTGGACGGTCGAGGTCGTTGGGCGGGTCGAGGACGCCCTCGCGGCGCTGGAAAGCTCGGCGTTTGATGCGGTCGTGCTGGATCTGGGCCTGCCCGACGGCGACGGACTCTCGGTGCTGCGCTTCGTTCGCGAGCGCGACATGGATGTCGGCGTGGTGGTCTTGTCGGCGCGCGATGACAGTCGGGACCGCATAGTGGGTCTGGACGCCGGCGCGGACGATTATGTCGGCAAACCGTTCGATCTCGACGAGCTGGCCGCGCGATTGCGCGCGGTGCGGCGTCGCCTGCTCGGACGTTCGACCCCCGCCTTGCGCCACGGCGGGGTGACCATCGATCCCAAGTCGCGTCTGGCCTGGCGGGAAGAGGGCGACCTGCCCCTTTCGAGACGTGAGTTTGCTATCCTGGAGGCCCTGATGGAACGGCCCGCACAGGTCCTCTCGCGCAGTCAGTTGGAAGAACGCCTGTACGGCTGGCAGGAGGAGATCGGCTCCAACGCCGTGGAAGTGCACATCCACTATCTTCGGGCCAAGTTGGGCGCCGGCTTCATCCGCACCGTGCGCGGCGTGGGATACACCCTGCAATGAGCTCGATCCGCCTGCGTCTGTTCGTCACTCTCGCGCTCGTGACCGCCCTGGTCTGGGGCGGCGCGGTCGTCTGGGTCGAAATCCAGACCCGGGCCGAAGTGCAACGGGTGCTGGACCGGCGCCTGATGGAGTCGGCCCGCATGGTTTCGTCCTTGATGCAGGCCGGCAGCGTGCGCCCGGCGATCCAGGCTCCGGACACCGGGGCCGCCGATGTCTATGACCGTCAGCTCTCCTGCCAGATCTGGTCACTGGAAGGCGATCTGATTGGTCGGTCCCAAAGCGCGCCTGCGGAGCGATTGTCGGAAGGGGGCGACGGATTTTCTGAGCGCACGATCCGGGGCGAGCGCTGGCGCGTCTATACGGTGCATGATCGTGACGCCGGTTTTCGGGTGATGGTTGGGGACAATCTGGCCGTTCGCGAACACCTGGTCGGCAATGTCGTCACCGCCTTGATCGGTCCGGCGGTCCTCGGTCTGCTGGCGCTGGGCGTGCTGATCTGGTGGTCGGTTGGGCGGGGGCTGGCCCCTATTCGACAAATGACCCGCAGCCTTGCGGTACGGGATGCGGAAGACCTGACGGCGTTGGACGTATCGCCGGACGCCCGCGAACTCCGTCCCTTCGCCCTGGCGCTGAACGATCTGATGTCTCGCCTTGGCGCAGCGCGGCGTCGCGAGGCCGAGTTCACGGCCGCCGCCGCGCACGAGTTGCGTACCCCTCTGGCGGGCCTGCGTGTCCAGGCGCAGATTGCGGCGTCGTCTTCGGACCCTGCCGTTCGAAGCCGCGCGTTGGAGCAGATTCAGACCTCTGTCGATCGCACCGCCCGCCTCGTCACGGGGCTTCTCGCCCTGGCGCGCGAGGACGAGATGCCGGTTAGCGACGAAGATCGCCGCTGGGTGACGCTCCGATCGCTGTTTGCGGGAGCGGAAGGCGATTCCCGGGTGTCGATCGTCGAAGGTGACGCCCTGCTGAATGTGGATCCGGATCGCTTCGGGGCAGCGGCCGCCAATCTGCTCGCCAACGCACAGGCGCACGCAAAGTCTTCAATCCTGATCAGTTACGACCCGACTTCCGGCCACTTGATCGTCGAGGACGACGGAGCGGGCGTGGCCTTCTCGGATCTACATCGTTTGGGACGGCGTTTTTTCCGCGCGTCGAATGCCCCTTCCGGAGGGAGCGGTCTGGGCCTCTCTATCGTCCTCGCCACTGTGAAGGCCCATGGGGGACAGGTGCAGTTCTTGCGCTCACCAGGAGGCGGTCTTCGTGTTGAGGTGACAATTCCGGAGCAGGCGTCGGAGTCTTTGAACAACTCGACCAAGCGAGACTGACGGTATCAACCGGCTTCAGTGGCGTCTGTTGTCGGTTTGATGATACGGTATAGTCCAACTACCTATTCGCTTGTCATAGCGGTGCTGGTTGGTCTTGAAGCAGAGTTGCCTGCCGATAGATGGCGACATCACTAGAATTTTATTACGTCGAATTTCACCAATGAATTCAAAAGCGCTGTCCAAGTGACGGTAGCTCGCGCGGTATGGTGCGCGGATGAGAGAAAAGGCGCTGATAAATCAGCGCCTTCTGGTCTATTGAAGGATCGAGTGGGAATAGATCAGAGCATTCGAGGCCTTTTGGCAGTGCCTCCAAGACGCTGTTAGTATTGTGAATTCGGACGAGACCCTTCGACGTCAATCGGAGGGTCTTTTTTTCATTTTGTCGTTGCCGATGACGGCGGTTCAGCAGGAGCGATGGTCGTTCCATGTCAGGCTTTGATCCGCATTCCATCCGGGGCTTTATGTTTCCTTTAGGTCGGCGGCGCGGACTCGCATCGCGCCATTATGCCGCCCGGTGGTCTGTTCCCGCTCGAACTTGAGCGAGGAGGCCGGCATGGCCGATGTGATTTTTCTGGCGGTGGGTGCGGGGGCGTTCGCCGTCTTCGCCTTGCTGGCCACAGCGTTGAAACGGGTGTGACGATGATCGCCATGCTCTGGGGGGCGGGGGCGCTGATCGTCGCCGTATACATGGTCGCGGCGCTGCTGCGGCCCGAGCGGTTCTGAGGAACCGGGACGGATTTCATGAACATTCAAGGATGGGGCGAGATCGCCCTGACCCTTGGGCTGGCCGTAATGCTCGGCTGGCCCATCGGCGTTTATATGTCGCGCGTCTGGAATGGCGAGCGGACCTGGCTGGATCCGGTGCTGAAGCCGGTCGAGGCCGTCTTCTACGGCGCCGCCGGCGTCGATCCGAAACGCAGCCAGGGCTGGCTGGGATACGCCGGCGCCCTTTTGGCCTTCAACCTGGCGGGCTTTGTCCTGCTGTATGCGATCCTGCGTCTGCAGGGCGTGCTGCCGCTGAACCCGCAAGGGTTCGCGGGCGTGTCGCCGCATCTGGCCTTCAACACCGCCGTCAGCTTCGTGACCAACACCAACTGGCAGAGCTATGGCGGCGAAGCGACCCTGTCGACCTTCACCCAGATGGTCGGCCTGACGGTGCAAAACTTCGTTTCGGCGGCGACGGGTGCGACGATCGCGGCGGCCTTGGCGCGGGCCTTCGTCGCCAATCGCGGCGAGGGCGTCGGCAACTTCTGGGCCGACCTGACACGCACGACCCTTTATGTCCTGCTGCCCGTCGCCCTGATTCTGGCCGTGGCCCTGTCGGGTCTCGGCATCGTTCAGAGCCTGGCGGCCCATGTGACGGCGAGCGGCGTCGAGGGCGGATCCCAGACCTTGCCGCTGTTCCCGGCGGCCAGCCAGGTGGCGATCAAACAGCTGGGCATCAACGGCGGCGGCGTCTTCAACGTCAACGGCGCCCATCCGTTCGAGAACCCGAACGCCATCACCAATCTGCTGACCGCCGTGGCGATCAACGTCATGGGCTGGGCGGCCTTCTTCGCCTTCGGCCGCACGGCCATGGCGGGACGCGACGTCCGCGCCCTGGCGGCGGCCGCCCTGATCCTGCTGAGCTCCGCCAGCGCGGCCATGTATGTGATCGAGACCCAGCCGGCCCCGGCCCTGGTCGCGGCCCAGGTGGACGCCTCGGTCAATATGGAGGGCAAGGAGGTCCGCTTCGGCGCGCCCGCCTCGACCGTCTGGTCGGTGGTCACGACCGGCGCCTCGAACGGCTCGGTCAACTCGATGCACGCCAGCTTCATGCCCTTGGGCGGTGGGTTGCAGATGTTCCTGATGCAGTTGGGCGAGATCCTGCCTGGCGGCGTCGGTTCGGGCATCGCCATCATGGTCGTGATGGCCCTGCTGTCGGTCTTCGTCGCCGGCCTGATGGTCGGTCGCACACCCGAATATCTGGGCAAGAAGATCGAGGCGCGCGAAATCCAGTTCGCCATGATCGCGGTGCTGATCCTGCCGCTGGCCATCCTGGGCTTCACCGCCGTGTCGGCCGTCTTCCCGACGGCGCTGGCGGGCCTGCTGAACAAGGGGCCGCACGGCCTGTCGGAGATCCTCTACGCCTACACCTCGGCGGCGGCGAACAACGGCTCGGCCTTTGCGGGTCTGACCGCCAACGCCCCCTGGTGGAACACGACCCTGGGTCTGGGCATGCTGTTCGGGCGGTTCATTCCAGCCGTCGCCGTTCTGGCCATCGCCGGCAGTCTGGTGGTCAAGCCCAAGCTGGCGCCCAGCCCCGGCACGCTGCCGACCGACAATGGCCTGTTCATCGGCCTGCTGATCGGCGTGATTCTCATCCTCGGCGGCCTGCAGTTCCTGCCCGCCCTCGCCCTGGGACCGATCGTCGAGCACTTCCAGGTGCTCGCGGCGGTCGCCGGCGCCTGATCCTTCGGACATCCTGACATGACACAAGTAACTCTGGATCCCCGCGAGGGCGGCCGTGCGTCGCCTCTTGCGGGCGGCCTCTCGGGACAGATGATCGGACGCGCCGTGGGCGACGCCTTCGTCAAGCTTAACCCCGTAAAGCTGATCAACAATCCGGTCATCTTCACCACCTGGATCGTGGCGCTTCTGTCCACGCTTTCGGCGGCCGCGGCCATCGCCGGCGGTCAGTCGGCGGGCTTTGCGGTGCAACTGGCGCTGTGGCTATGGGCCACGGTCCTGTTCGCCAATGTCGCCGAAAGCATCGCTGAAGGGCGGGGCAAGGCGGCGGCCGACAGCCTGCGCGCGACCCGCGTCACGACCAAGGCCAAGCTGATCGTCGATCCGAAGACAGGCAGCGTGGTCCCGACCAACGCCTCGGAGCTTGAAGTCGGGTCGATCATCCTGGTCGAGGCCGGCGATGTGATCGCCTCGGACGGCGAAATCGTCGAGGGCGTCGCCTCAGTCAACGAGGCCGCCATCACCGGCGAGAGCGCCCCGGTGATCCGCGAAAGCGGCGGCGACCGTTCGGCGGTGACCGGCGGCACGACCGTCGTCTCGGACTGGATCAAGGTGCGCATCACCGCCAAGCCCGGCTCGACCTTCCTCGATCGCATGATCGCCATGGTCGAGGGCGCGGACCGCCGCAAGACGCCCAACGAGCTGGCCCTGGCCGTGCTGCTGGCCGGCCTGACTCTGATCTTCCTGATCGCGGTCGTGACCCTGGTGGGCCTGGGCGCCTATTCCGGCGTCGATCTGGATCCGATGGTGCTGGGCGCCCTGTTCATCACCCTGATCCCGACCACGATCGGGGGGCTGCTGTCCGCCGTCGGCATCGCCGGCATGGACCGGTTGCTGAAGGTGAACGTGCTGGCCACCTCGGGCCGTGCGGTGGAGGCGGCAGGCGACGTCGACACCCTGCTGCTCGACAAGACCGGCACCATCACCTTCGGCAACCGTATGGCGACCGAGGTCATCCCGGTTCCGGGCGTGCGCCCCGAGGCCGCTTTGGCCGCCGCCGTCATGGCGTCGCTCGCCGACGAGACGCCCGAGGGCCGCTCCATCGTCGAGCTGGGCCGCAACGCCGGCGTCTCGGTCGATCAGCCGGCCGGCGCCGTCGCCATTCCCTTCACCGCCGTCACCCGTCAGTCGGGCCTGGATGTCGGCAAGGACAGCTGGAGGAAGGGCGCGGTCGATGCCGTGCTGAAGGATCTGAATCTGACCGACGGTTCGGCCCCGGCCGAGTTCCGCCAGGCCGTGGACCGGATCGCCCGTTCGGGCGGCACCCCCCTGGCCATCACCCAGAACGGCGTCCTGGTTGGCGTCATCCACCTGAAGGACGTGGTCAAGCCGGGCGTGAAGGCGCGCTTCGCCGACCTGCGCCGCATGGGCCTGCGCACCGTCATGATCACCGGCGACAATCCGGTGACGGCCGCGGCCATCGCTTCGGAAGCCGGGGTGGACGACTACCTCGCCGAGGCCACGCCCGAGGACAAGATGCGCCTGATCAAGGCCGAACAGGCCAAGGGCCGTCTGGTCGCCATGTGCGGCGACGGGGCCAACGACGCCCCGGCCCTGGCCCAGGCCGATGTCGGCGTCGCCATGCAGACCGGCGCCCAGGCCGCGCGCGAGGCCGGCAACATGGTCGATCTGGACAGCGACCCGACCAAGGTCATCGAGATCGTCGAGGTCGGCAAGCAACTGTTGATCACGCGCGGCGCCCTGACGACCTTCTCGGTCGCCAACGACGTGGCCAAATATTTCGCCATCATCCCGGCGATGTTCGTGGTGGCCCTGCCATCGCTCGGCGCGCTGAACGTCATGCGTCTGCACAGCCCTGAGAGCGCCATCCTTTCGGCGGTGATCTTCAACGCCCTGGTCATCGTCGCCCTGATCCCGCTGGCGCTGAAGGGCGTCAAATACCGGGCCATCGGCGCCGGCGCGCTTCTGGGTCGCAACCTGCTGATTTACGGCCTGGGCGGCCTGATCGCCCCGTTCCTCGGCATCAAGCTGATCGACCTGCTCATCTCCGGCCTGGGTCTGGCGTGATGCGTCGGGAGGTCTCTCGCATCCTGCAACTCGTCGTGGCGGTGCTGGTCATCGCCGTGATGTGGGGTGTGGCGACGCTGCAGCAGACCGATCCGCGCACGCGCTCCAACCCCATGGCCATTCATCCTGTTCGAATAGAGAAATCCAATGCGTAAATCCTTCTCCAAGGCCTCGGGCCGCAACGACGCCTGGTTCGCCGCCGCCTGTATCGTCGGTCTCGCCGGTCTGGGCCTGTGCAGCGAAGCCAAGGCCCAGGACGTGTCGGCTAACGTCGCCGTCACCTCCGACTACGTCTTCCGCGGTGTCAGCCAGACCCAGGAAAACCCCGCCCTTTCGGCCGGCGTCGATCTGACCAGGAACGGCTTCTACGCCGGCGGCTGGGCCTCCAACGTCGATTTCGGCGACGACACGGACGCCGAGGTCGATCTGTACGCCGGCTATCGGCCCGAGGTCGCGGGCTATGCGCTGGACTTCGGCGTGATCGGCTATCTGTACGCCGGTCAGCCCGACGGCGCCGACTATGACTATGTCGAGCTGAAAGCCGCCGCTTCGCGCGCCGTGGGTTCGGCCACCCTGGGCGCCGCCGTCTATTATTCGCCCGACTTCTTCGGCGCGGCCGAGGACGAGGCGACCTATGCCGAGGTTAACGGCGCGGTCAGCCCTGCCGACAAATGGACCGTCTCGGGCGCCGTCGGCCGTCAGTGGGTCTCGTCGGACCTGGACTACACGACCTGGAACCTGGGCGCGGCCTATCAACTGACCGACACTCTGGCGCTGGACCTGCGTTATCACGACACCGATCAACACGACTTCGGCGACATCTACGGCGCGCGCGCCGTAGCCACGCTGAAGGCGACCTTCTGAGGCGACGACCATGGTCAACCAACTTCGCCCGGCCCTCGTCATGACGGCCCTGTTCACCCTGCTGCTGGGCCTGGCCTATCCGCTGGCCGTCACCGGCATCGCCCAGGTGGCCTTTCCGGACCAGGCCAACGGCAGCCTGGTGCGCGACGCCGGCGGGCGGGTCGTCGGCTCGTCCCTGATCGGCCAGCCTTTCGTCGGCGCCACCTATCTGCATCCGCGCCCGTCGGCGGCGGGCGACGGCTATGACGCCGCCGCCTCGTCCGGCTCCAATATGGGGCCGCTGAACCCGGACCTGATCGCTCGCGTCGCCGAAAGCGCCCAGACGATCCGCGCCGAGGATGGCCCCGGCGTCATCCCCGCCGATGCGGTCACGACATCGGGTTCGGGCCTCGACCCGGACGTGTCCCCGGCCTACGCTCGGCTTCAGGCCGCGCGGATCGCCCGCGCCAGAGGCGTTCCCGTGCAACAGGTCCAGAGCATCATTGACGCGCACATCGAGGGGGCCTTCCTGGGCTTCATCGGCCAGCCGCACGTCAATGTCCTGTTGACCAACCGCGCGCTGGACGCCCGCTTCGGGGCGGAGGGCTGATTGCCCGAAACGGCGTCCGAAACGCCCGCGACTTCAGCCGTTCCGCGCCGCAAGCGCGGGCGGCTGAAGGTGTTTCTGGGCATGTCGCCCGGCGTGGGCAAGACCTATGAAATGCTGCGCGCTGCACGCCGTCGAAAGGCCGAGGGGCTGGACGTCGTCGTCGGCGTGGTCGAGACCCACGGCCGCAAGGAGACGATGAGCCTGCTGCGCGGGCTGGACGTCATGCCGCGCGCGCCGATCGAACACCGCGACCGCGCCCTGATGGAGTTCGACCTGGACGGCGCCCTGGCGCGACGGCCCGAACTGCTGCTGGTCGACGAATACGCCCACTCCAACGCGCCCGGTTCGCGCCATCCCAAGCGCTGGCAGGATGTGGAGGAACTGCGCGACGCCGGCATCGACGTCTGGACCACGCTGAACATCCAGCACCTGGAAAGCCTGTCCGACGTCATTTTGCGCATCACCGGCGTGCGCCAGCGCGAGGCGGTGCCCGACAGCGCCCTGACCGGCGCCGACGACATCGAGGTCATCGACGTCACGCCCGAAGACCTGCGGGCGCGTCTGGCCGAGGGCAAGGTCTATGTGCCCGAAACGGCGCGGGTGGCGTCTGAGAACTTCTTCAAGATCGAAAACCTGACGGCGCTGCGCGAACTGGCCCTGCGGCGCGCGGCCCAGACGGTGGACGACCAGCTCCTGACCCACCTGCGCGAACGGGGCGTGTCGGGGCCGTGGGCGGCGAACGAGCGGATTCTGGTCCTGGTCGGCGGCGACGCCATGACCGCCTCCCTGGTGCGGACCGGTCGGCGGATGTCGGACATGATGATGGACGCCCCCTGGTCGGTCGCCCATGTCGAGCGGCCCAGCGGATCACGCGCCGACGCCCGGTCGGCGGGACGATTGTCCGAGGCTTTCAAACTGGCCGAACAACTGGGCGGACGGCCCGTGACGATCAGCGGCGACGACGTCGTGCGCGCCGTTCTGGACCACGCCCATCGCAACAACGTCACCCAGATCGTCATCGGCAAGACGCGCGGCGGGCGGTTCGCCGAATGGACCGGCCGGGCCTTGGCGACCGAACTGCTGCGCAAGGCGCAGGGCGTCGCCGTCCACGTCGTGACCGAGGGCGATCTGGCCGCGCCCGAATCGGCGGCCAAGTCGGGCGTCCGGGCGGCGCTGGACTGGCGCGGCTATCCGGCCGGGGCGGGGTTCGTCCTGGCGGCGACAGGGGCGGCCCTGTTGCTGGACACCCGGTTCGAGCGGGTCGATCTGGGCGTCATCTATCTGGCGGCGGTGGTGGCGGCGGGGGTGCTGAACGGGCTGCGGCCTGCGCTGGCGGCGGCGACCCTGGCCTTTCTGACCTACAACTTCCTGTTTCTTCAGCCGCGCTACAGCTTCCTGATCGGTTCACCGACCGACTTCCTGACGCTGCTGCTCTTCTGGGGCGTTGCCCTCGGCACAGGCGCCCTGGCGGGGCGAGTGCGCGAACAGGCCAGAGCCGCCCAGCGGCGCGCCGCCGCCGTCTCGGCCCTGCTGGCCGCCAGCCAGACCCTGTCGGCGGGCCAGGATCGTGCGACCACGGCCCGCAGCCTGGCCGAACAGGCGTCAGCAGCCGCCGGCGCGGGCGCCGTCGTCCTGCTTCCCGACGGCGAGGACATTGTGCTAACGGCGGCCAGACCCGACGGCGTGACCCTGGCCCCCGACGCCATGGCCGCCGCGCGCTGGGCCTGGACCCATGGTGAGGTCACCGGCCACGGCACCGGCACCTTGCCACAGACCCACTGGCGGTTTCAGCCCTTGCAGGGCGTACGCGGCCGGGCCGGCGTGGCGGGCATCGACGCATCGGCCGTGGCGGCGGGCTCGGACGAGGAACGTCTGGCCATGGCGTTGCTGGACCAGGGCGCCGTGGCGCTTGAGCGCGCCGATCTGGCCAGTCAGGCGCTGGAGACCGAGACCCTGCGCCGCGCCGACCGTTTCCGTGCGGCCTTGATGAATTCGGTCAGCCACGATCTGCGCACGCCCCTCTCCACCGTCCTGGGCTCGGCGACGACCCTGATCGACTATGGCGCGACCCTGAAGCCCGAGGTCCGCGACGACCTGCTGCTCAGCATCCGCGAAGAGGCCGAACGCCTGTCGCGCTATGTCGGCGATCTCCTGGACATGACCCGGCTGGAGGGCGGCGGCCTGAACGTGCGCACAGACTGGACCGATGTGCGCGATATCCTGAACGCCGCCGCCGACCGGGTGTCGCGCCGTCTGGGTCGGCGCAAGGTCACGCGCGATTTTCCGGCCCAGCTCAGCATGGTCGAAGCCGATCCGGGCCTGCTGGAACAGGCCGTGGTCAACATCCTGGAAAACGCCATCGCCTACAGTCCCGACGGCACGACCATCGAACTGGCGGCCTATGAGGATCGCGGCGCGGTCGTCATCTCCATCGAGGACGAGGGACGCGGCATCCCGACCGCCGAGCTGGAACGGGTGTTCGACAAGTTCCGCCGCATGGAGGAGTCCACCGACCGCGCCAAAGGGGCGGGCCTAGGGCTCGCCATCGCCAAGGGCTTCGTCGAGGCCATGCGCGGCCGCATCGCCGCCGCCAGCCCGATCCAGGACGACGCCGACGGCAAACGCGGCACCCGCATCCTGATCAGCCTGCCCAAGTCCATCGCCACCCACCCGGATCTGCTGTGATGTCCGCCGTTCGCCCCCAGGTTCTGGTCATCGACGACGAGCCGCAGATCCACCGCTTCCTGGCGCCCGCTCTGGACGCCGCCGGCTATGAACCCCGCCGCGCCGACAGCGGACAGGAGGGCCTGCGCGCCATCGCCCTGTGGAGCCCCGACGCCGTGGTTCTGGACCTCGGCCTGCCCGACATGGACGGCAAGGACGTTCTGACGCGGGCGCGCGACTTCTATCAGGGGCCGATCATCGTCCTGTCCGCCCGCGACCGCGAGGCCGAGAAGATCACGGCCCTGGACCTGGGCGCCAACGACTATGTCGAAAAGCCGTTCGGCGTCGGCGAACTGCTGGCGCGCATCCGCGCGGGTCTGCGTCAGGGCGCGCTGACGCCGGTCGCGGGCGGGGTGGTTACGGCCGGCGATGTCGTCATCGACCTGGACCGCCGCATCGTCACCCGCGCCGGTGAGCGGGTGAAGCTGCGCCCCAAGGAATACGATGTCCTGGCCTACCTCGCCCGTAACGCCGGCAAGGTCCTGGGTCACGCCGACCTGCTCAAGACCATCTGGGGCGCCGGCCATGCCGATGACGTTCAATATCTGCGCGTCGTCGTCGGCCAGCTCCGGCACAAGCTCGAGGCCGACCCGGCCCAGCCCGTCCTGCTCGTGACCGAACCCAGTATTGGGTATCGGCTTGTCAATTGATCCAGCCTACCGGCAGCCAAGGGGGGCGACATGCATATCGTCTTAAAGCAAATGGTATGTCCGCTGATGGCGCCGAAGAACTGCTGTGGGCTTAGAAGGGCAGTACAAAGGAAGGCGATCTCAATGGAGATCGCCACGAGCCAGTCTGACCGATTTATCCAACGCCAGGGCCCGTGAAACGCAGGCCGGCCGATCGGCCCAAATGCGCCTGACAAGACGAAGCACATCTGGCCCATTCGACAACAGCTGAAAGTGACGAACTGGAGGGGCCGGAAATGCTATGTGAAATTCAAAGTCTTACTTCCGAGACAACCGACGACACGGAACGTCTCTTGGCTCACGATTTAGGCCGTTAAGATCGAGAGCCGGGGACCGGCATCGTAAGAGGTGGCTGAGATGCCAAACCGAAAGAGAGTTGCTTTGAAGAATACCTCCTACAGAGATGCTGCAGCATCCAGTGGGTTGAATCGACCCGTGCTGGCCGCAGTCGATGGAGGCGTTTTGAAACGACGAACTCAGTGCCGACTGACCGGGAAGCTGTAAGCTGTAATTCGGACTGCGCACAGAGCCGGTGCATATCGCCGTGGGTCATCAGACTGAGATAGACCCCTGGTGCTGCGGTAATCAGTCTGTGATTTCGTCAGCGATCAGCCTTTGGTTGCCCTTGGAGTCGTCCAAGCCAAGCCGAATGACAGGCCGGCCGCTGGATGGTGGTCGACCCGGCCTCCTAGACCAGCCTTGTCACCCCGACTCTTGTTCTTGAGCTAGGGTTCCTGCGATTGGCGAGATGGGTGTCGCAGGCGTCGCAGGCCAACAACAGGCGGCGCTCTACGGCGTCGATCAGTTCAGGGCGGCCTTTTTTGACAGGGTGAATGTCAGCATGCTCGGCTTGCCAACCACCGCCATCACTGAGGCACGCGGCATCGTAGGCATGGAGATGTTCGGTCAAAACCGCGTCGTTCGGAAGTTGATAGATTCGACGCCAAGATCGGTCGCGGCGGAAACTGCCGCTGACGAGGACTGCCTTCTCCGAGACTATTGCTCATCAAGGCATTTATGTTGGGTGAAGCCAAACGCGACGACTAGTCTAAACTCACTTTGGGGAACGAGTTTCGTCAGGCCGGCGGCGACGGCTACGGGCCCCGTCTAGGAACCGTACCACCGGGCCGCGAAATCGGCGGCTTGACGCCCGACCTGTTCCGGCGTCTGCCCTGGCTTGAAAACGGCCGAGCCGACGCCGAAGCCGGAGGCGCCGGCTGAGCGCCAGGCGGCCATGCTGTCGGGATCGACGCCGCCGACGGGGTAGATCCGGGTGGCGGCGGGCAGGACGGCGCGGATGGCTTTAAGGCCTTTGGGGCCGGCGACCTCTGCGGGGAAGAGTTTCAGCGCGTCGGCGCCGGCATCCAGGGCGGCGAAGGCTTCGGACGGGGTGAAGAAGCCGGGCAGAGACAGTAGGCCCAAGGTCTTGGTCTCGGCGATCACATCGACGTTGGTGTTGGGCGAGATGATCAGCTGACCGCCGGCCTCCGCCACCTCTCGCGTAGCCGCGACGCTCAGCACCGTGCCGGCGCCGACCAGGGCGCGGCTGTCCAGCGCCTGACGCAGACGGCGGATGCTTGCCAGCGGTTCGGGCGAGTTCAGCGGCACTTCCAGGCATCGGAAACCGGCGGCGACGATGGCCTCGCCGACCTCGACCGCCTCGTCCGGCTTCAGGCCGCGCAGGATGGCGATCAGCGGCAGGGCGTCCAGGCTTTCGATTGAAACTGGGATCATCGGGATGCGGCCTCGTGAATACGCCACAGGCCTTTGGCCGTGGCGGCGGCGCCGTCCGCGATGCGGACGTCGTTAAAGCCGCCCTGCGCCAGGGCGGCGGCATAGCGGCGGCTCAGGGCCTCGGCACCGATCAGGATGACGGGGCGGTGGCTCGCATCGGCCTGGGCCGCGACCTCGGCCCCGATCAGCAGGCCCGACAGATAGTCCGCCGAGGACGCCGGCGAAAGGCGTCCGGCCAGACCCTCGACCCGCACAGAGAACAGGGCGGCGGTGACGGCGGGATCGCGCAGGGATCGCTGGACACCAGCGGCGAAGGCGTCGTCGTCCACGCCGGGATCACTCATGCCGGCGCCAAGGATTGTGCCCTTGCGGATGGCGGCGAACAGTTCGCCGGTCATGAAGGTGCGGAAATCCGTGACCCGGCCGCCAGCGGTGCGGATCCATTTGCTGTGGGTGCCGGGGCCGACGACGACGGCGTCATCGGGCGCATACAAACCGAAGACCTGGGTCTCCTCGCCGCGGATCACGTCCTGAAGGCGGCCGTCCTCGGACACGGCGACCCCGGGCACGATGGAGACGTGGGGCGCGTCTTCGGGACTGGCCACGCCTCTCGCCAGGTCGGCGACGCCGGCGGGGCAGGGCAGATAGGCCATTTCACGCCACCGGCCCCGCGCCCCGGCCATGCCGCTGATCAGGACGGGCAGGCGGTCGTCCAGCCAGTCGCCCGCGACCTCGGTCAGCACGCCGTGGAACTCGTTCGGCGCAAGGCCGCCGGCGCCGCGCGGGTCGGAACGGCTGTCCAGCACCGCGCCACCCTGGGCGATCCGCATGACGCGGAGATTGCTGGTGCCCCAATCGACCCCGATCAGTTCGGTCGCTGAACTCACCTCACCACCAGATCGTATAGACCAGGATCAGGAAGGCGATCACGCCGACCGCCGCCAGGTTGAAGCCCAGCGAGGTCTTGTAGCTGATCTTGTCCAGCTTGATCTTCATGGCGTCGGGCTTGGCCGGGACCAGCAGGGACACGATCACCGCTGCGATCAGCGAGACGACGAAGACGACGCCGACCCGGTTCATGAAGGGGAAGATGAACTGACCCGTCTCCTGCAACCACCAGAAGATGGCCGACAGGACGACGGAGCCGATGGCGGCGGTCAGGGCGCCGGCTTCGGAGGCCCGCTTCCAGAACAGGCCCAGCATGAAGATGACCACGATGCCGGGAGTGAAGAAGCCGGTGAATTCCTGGATGAACTGGAACGCCTGATCGAAGCCGCCCAGCAGAGGACGGGCGGTCAGGATGCCGATGACCACGGCGGCGACGGCGGCGATGCGGCCGACCGTGACCAACTGATGTTCGGGCGTGTCCTTCTTGATCTTGGCGTAGAGATCCAGGGTGAAGATGGTCGAGATCGAGTTCACCTTGGAGGCTAGCGAGGCGATGATGGCGGCGATCAGGGCGGCGAAGACCAGGCCCTTCAGACCGACTGGCAGCAGGTTCATCATCGTCGGATAGGCCTGGTCCGGCGCCGACAGATTGGGAGCCAGGATCAGCGCCGCCATGCCCGGCAGCACCACGATCACCGGCATCAGCAGTTTCAGATAGGCGGCGAAGGCGATGCCCTTCTGCGCTTCCGGCAGCGACTTGGCCGCCAAGGCGCGCTGAATGATGTACTGGTTGAAGCCCCAGTAGCTGATGTTCATGACCCATAGGCCGCCCAGCAGGACGGCGATGCCCGGTAGCTCCTGATAGTGGGGGTTGTCCTTGGACAGGATCATGTCGAACTTGTCCGGGAACTGGGTGATAAGGTTATGGAAGCCCGCCGCCGCGCCGCCCGCGCCGCCGATCGTCGACAGGGCGATGAAGCCTATGATCAGGCCGCCGCAGACCAGCAGGGCCACTTGGACGATGTCTGTCAGGGCCACGGCCTTCAACCCGCCCCACAGCTGATAGGCCAGGGCGAAGACACCGATGGCGACGATGGCGTAGTCCTGGTTGAAGCCGGTGACGGTGTGCACCGCGATGGCGCCCAGCCACAGGATCGAGGTCACGTTCACGAAGACGTAGAGCAGCAGCCAGAAGACGGCCATCACATTGCGGATCGTCGGCCCGTACCGCTGCTGCAGGAACTGCGGCATCGTCACGATCTCGTTGCGCAGGAAGATCGGCAGGAAGAACTTGCCCACGATCAGAAGGGTTAGCGCCGCCATCCATTCATACGACGCGATGCCCAGGCCGATCACATAGCCCGAGCCGCTCATCCCGATGATCTGTTCGGCCGAGATATTGGCCGCGATCAAAGAGGCGCCAATCGCCCACCAAGGCAGGCTCTTGGACGCCATGAAATAGTCTGTGGATGTCTTCTGCTCGCCCGCCTTGCTGCGTGACACCCACTGGGCCAAGCCGAAGATGAAGATGGCGTAGATCGCCAGAATCGCCAGATCGATGCCTGCGAGCGACATGGTGCACTTCCCCCAACGCAGCTCCTTAGCCGAGCTTGGACCAAACCCTAGTCGAGGCGTCAGACTGTCGCAATGTGTTTTTATATGTGCGTAGAGATTTCACCCGCAGTAATGTAACGTGATTGCCATCGATTGCTTCACCGTGCTGCGCGCCACCCTTATTTGGGGCGTTCATCAGAGGACCTTCATGACCGACCAAGACGCCGCCGACGACCGCAAGTACCGCGCTCCGGCTCTGGAAAAGGGTCTGGACGTGCTGGAACTGCTATCGTCCCAAGGCGAGGCGATGACGCCGTCTCAGATGTCTGTGACCCTCGGGCGCTCGGTCAGCGAACTGTTTCGCATGATCCAGGTATTGGAGTTTCGCGGCTATATCGAACAGTCCTCCGAAGGCTATCGTCTGACCAATCGGCTGTTCACCTTGGGCATGACCCAGGCTCCGATAAAGTCACTGGTCGATGTGGCGATGCCGGCGATGCGAGACCTCGCGTCGAACACGCTGCAATCTTGTCACCTTGTCGTGCCGTCCGGCGACCAGATCGTGGTCATCGCCCGCATCGAGAGCCCCGGCGACCTCGGCTATTCGGTCCGGATCGGCTATCGGCGCAGCATCCTGCACGCCACATCCGGTCTGATGTTCTATTCGCGCGCCAACGAGCGAGCGCGGATGCAACTGCACGCCGTCCTCGCCGCGCAGTTTGGAGCCTCAGAAGTCGATGATTTCGCCCACCGCGCGGTGGCGATGACGCAAGGCGATCACGTCGAGCGCGCCAGCGATTTCGTGAAGGGGGTTACGGACCTGGTGGCGCCGATCATGGGGTCCGACGGCATTATCGCCACCCTGATCACCCCCTTTATCGAGCAGACGGCGTCCTCGAGAAGCAAGGAGGAGGCTGCGGCGTTGCTGGTTCAAACCGCGGCGGCGATTTCGGATCAAATGAGCGCCGTCTCCCAAGCCTGATTTTTGTTGACGGCAATGACTTTCATTTGTGAAAAGACCTGATGGCCGCCCGGACGGTCGTCCATCGAGAAAGCGTCGTCTATGGCCGCCATCTATTCCGATCTGAAGGGCAAGATTGCCATCGTCACCGGCGGCGCCGGCGGCATCGGCGAGAGCATCGTCCGCGCCTTTCATGCCCAAAACGCCAAAGTTGGCTTTCTGGATATCGACGCCGAACGTGGGACCAAGTTGCAATCGGAGCTGGGGCAAGACGCGCTGTTCGTCGCCTGTGACCTGACAGACGTTTCGGCAGTGAAGGCCGCAATCGCCACAGTGCGCAACGCCTTTGGCCCCATCGACATTCTGGTCAACAACGCCGCCCATGACGAACGCCACGCCACGTTGGAGGTGACCGAAGAGTATTGGGATGGCCGGATAGCGGTGAACCTGAAGCACCAGTTTTTCGCCGCCCAAGCCGTGCTGCCGGACATGAAAGCGACGGGCAAGGGTGCGATCGTCAATCTGGGCTCGACCTCTTGGGTCATCGGCCAGGGGGGCATGGCCGCCTATACGGCCTGCAAGTCGGCGGTGCTCGGACTGACCCGTTCGCTGGCCCGCGATTTCGGCGAGTTCGGCGTGCGGGTGAACGCCGTCGCCCCCGGCTGGATCATGACCGAGCGCCAGCTGGAGCTCTGGGTCACGCCGGAGACCGAAAAAGACATCTACGCCAACCAGTGCCTCAAGCGCCGGCTCGTGCCGGACGACATCGCCCGCGTCGTCGTCTTCATGTGTTCGGACGAGGCCGGGGCGATCACCAATCAACACTATGTCGTCGATGGCGGCTGGACCTGAAATGACCGACATTTCCAAGATCGCAAAGCCGCTCCGCAGCCGCGCCTGGTTCGATAATCCGGAAAACCCGGACATGACGGCCCTCTATCTCGAGCGCTATCTGAACTACGGCCTGACGCGCAAAGAGCTTCAGTCGAACAAGCCGATCATCGGCATCGCCCAGACCGGCTCGGACCTGTCGCCCTGCAATCGCCACCACCTGGTCCTGGCCGAGCGCGTCCGCGAAGGCATCCGAGAGGCGGGCGGCATCGCCATGGAGTTCCCCGTCCATCCGATCCAGGAAACCGGCAAGCGCCCGACAGCCGGTCTGGACCGCAACCTGGCCTATCTGGGTCTGGTCGAAAGCCTCTACGGCTATCCGCTGGATGGCGTCGTCCTGACCATCGGTTGCGACAAGACCACGCCCGCCTGCCTGATGGCCGCCGCCACCGTGGACATCCCCGCGATCGCCCTGTCGGTCGGCCCGATGTTGAACGGCTGGCACAAGGGCGAACGCACCGGTTCGGGCACCATCATCTGGAAGGCTCGCCAAATGATGGCGGCTGGAGAGATCGACTATGACGGCTTCATCGAACTGGTGGCGTCGTCCGCCCCGTCGGTGGGCTATTGCAATACGATGGGGACGGCGACGACGATGAACTCTCTGGCCGAGGCGCTGGGCATGTCGCTGCCCGGCTCGGCCGCCATTCCCGCACCCTATCGCGAACGCGCCCAGGTCGCCTATCAGACCGGCCTGCGCATCGTGGAGATGGTGCGTGAGGACCTGAAGCCGTCGGACATCTTGACCAAGGAAGCCTTCCACAACGCCATCATTGTCAACTCGGCCATCGGCGGTTCGACGAACGCCCCGATCCACCTGACGGCGCTGGCCCGCCACGCCCATGTCGATGTGCCGTTGCAGGACTGGCAGACGGAGGGCCTCCATGTGCCGCTACTGGTCAACCTCCAGCCCGCTGGCGAATATCTGGGCGAGGACTATTTCCATGCCGGCGGCGTGCCCGCCGTCGTGTCCGAACTGATGAAACAGGGGCTGATCAACGAGGACGCCCTGACCGTCACTGGCAAGTCCATCGGCGAGAACTGCAAGGGCGCCGAGATCGTCCTGCCCGACGTCATCAAGAGCTTCGACGCCCCGATGAAGACCGACGCCGGCTTCGTCGTCTTCACCGGCAATCTGTTCAACTCGGCCATCATGAAGCTGAGCGTGATCTCGGACGAGTTCCGCGAACGCTATCTGTCCAACCCCGACGATCTGAACGCCTTCGAGGGTCCGGCCGTCGTGTTCGACGGGCCCGAGGATTATCACCACCGTATCGACGACGAGAGCCTGGGCATCACCGAACAGACCCTGCTGTTCATGCGCGGCGCCGGCCCCATCGGCTATCCGGGCGCGGCCGAGGTCGTGAACATGCGGCCGCCGTCCTACCTGATCAAGAAGGGCGTCAGCGCCCTGGCCTGCATCGGCGACGGGCGTCAGTCCGGCACCTCCGGCTCGCCCTCGATCCTGAACGCCTCGCCAGAAGCGGCGGCGGGCGGAAACATCGCCCTCCTGAGGACCGGCGACCGGGTCCGCATCGACCTGAACACCGGCCGGGCCGACATCCTCATCTCCGACGAGGAACTGTCCGAGCGTCGCCAGGCGTTCGAGGCGGCGGGCGGCTACAAATACCCGGCCTCCCAGACCCCGTGGCAGGAGATGCAGCGCGACGTGGTCGGCCAACTGGAAACCGGCGCCGTGCTGGAGCCCGCCGTCAAATACCATCGCATCGTCGATACGATCGGCCTGCCTCGCGACAATCACTGAACAACCCGCCGCCGCCGGCCTAGCTGAGCGGCGGCGGCTTTGGATTGGCGGCGATGAAGGCCTCGTGGGTCGCCATAAGCTTAGTGGCGGAGTCCTATACTCTCATCCAAAACAACCTATTCGGCGAGCTGATTCGTGAGCGAAATTCAACTGATCTGGGATGTGCAGGCGGAACTGGGCGAAGGCCCTGTCTGGGACGCCGCGCGCAGCGCGGTGTGGTTCGTCGATATCAAGGGACGAAAGCTGCACCGCTACACTCCCGCGATTGGCGAGAAACGGTCATGGGAAACGCCCGATCAGACCGGTTTCGCCCTGCCTGCCGAGGACGGCTCACTGATCTGCGGCGTGCGGGGCGGTCTGTATCGCTTCGACCCGGAGGAGGGCGACTTCTCGCGCTTCCATCCAGTCGAGGAGGACCGGCCTCAGAACCGTCTGAACGACGGCTTTGTCGCGCCTGACGGCTCGCTGTGGTTCGGTTCGATGGACGACAGCGAACAGGTCGAGACCGGCGCGCTCTATCGCTGGTTTCGGGGAGAGCTGACTCGGCACGATGACAACTATGGCGTCACCAACGGACCCTGCCTTAGTCCGGATGGCCGCACCCTATATCACCACGATACGCTGAAAAAGACGGTCTTGGCCTTCGACCATGCGGACGGCCTGCTGTCGAACAAGCGCGTCTTCGCCGTGACCGAGGACGGCTACGCCGACGGTCCCAGCATGGATGCGGCCGGCGTGCTGCATGTCGGCCTGTTCAACGGTTGGGGCGTCGCCCGCTTCGCCCCGGATGGCACGCGGATCGGCAAGATCGACGTGCCGGTCCAGACGGTGACCAAGGCGGCCTTCGGCGGCTCGGACCTGCGCGATCTCTATATGACCACGGCATGGCTGGGGAACGCCGACAAGCGGGCTGAGCAACCGACGCTGGGGGGGCTTTATCGTGTGCGCGTCGAGACGCCGGGTCTGCCGCAGAACCGGATCAAGCTGTGATCGCTTTGAGGGCCGGCGACTGGCGCGCGACCGTGGAACCAGAGCTGGGTGGGTCTGTTCTGAGCCTAGACTGGCGCGGTCAGCCGGTGTTCCGCCCCACACCAGACGGGACCACCGACATTTTAGAGACGGCCTGTTTCCCGCTGGTTCCCTACGCCAATCGGATCGCCGACGGTCGCTTCGTCTTCGAAGGGCGCTCGGTTCAGCTGCCAGTGCTTGATCGGTTCGCGCCCCATGCGATCCATGGCGAAGGATGGCTGCGGTCTTGGACGGTCGAAAGCCAATCCGCCGATTCAGTCGCAATGACGTTAGACTGGCCTGGCGAGCTCGAGGGTTGGCCGTGGCCCTGGTTCGCGCGGCAAAGCGTATCCCTGTCCAGCGAAGGACTGCAGATCGGCTTGTCCGTCACGAACACGGGCGAGTACACCATGCCGGCAGGCCTAGGGCTGCACCCCTATTTCCGCCGACATCCAGACAGCCGGCTCACTCTTCCTGCCGACAGGGTCTGGATCACCGACGCCCGTCAAATTCCGGAACGACTGGCCCCGGCCGCCGAGGTTGTGGACTGGTCGAACGGCGTAGATCTCGCCGACGCCCCCTTCGTAGATCACGCCTACTCTGGCTGGAGCGGAGAGGCGTTCCTGAACGGCGGCGGTCGCCGCGTTACCTTGACCGCCGACGCGGCCGCGCGCTGGAGCCAGGTCTACATGCCTGTCAACGCTGACTTCTATTGCGTCGAACCCGTCACTCATCGCCCTGACGCTCGCCACGCTCCGCTCGGCGAGGGTGATGGTCTGGTTGGCCTAAAACCGAGCGAAACCCACTCGCTCAGCATTAGGATCGGTGCCGTGCCACTGGGTTAACGGGGTGCGGCACCTGAAGGGTTACGCCGCTGCAAGTCGCATTTGTGAAAAGCGAGGTCGATTTAAGCGGTCGCAGCCTCCAGAGCGGCCATATCGCGCCTACACAGGTGGAAGACCGGCCGAGTAAGTAAGCGCTCGCTTTGGTCAATGCCGGCCCTGAGCTAATCTCTCCGAGTTGGCGGAAAGGCAGGTGACGGCATGCCGATGTCAGGGAGCTCTCGCGGGATCTCCGTAAAGCGCGAGCGAGGCTGCATCAAAACTGCAAGGCGTTCGACAGCTTCAGCCATCGCCAGTCGTTCGCTGTGTGGAAGTTCAGCCAAGGCGGCGAGAAAGCCGTCGCCGAGCAGGCCCGGGGACGTCTGCAATGCCTGCCGCCCCGCGTCGGTCAAACGCACATGGACGACGCGGCGATCCACGGTGGAGCGATAGCGGGCGGCCATGCCCTTGGCTTCGAGCTTGTCCAGCACGGCGACGACGGTCGGCGCCGACATGGAAACGTCCCGCGATATCGCGCTGGTGCTGACTTCACCCAATGCGCGGATGGATTGCAGCACGAGGAGCTGCGGCAGCGTCAGCCCGGTCAGACGTGAAATTTCTCGAGACCGAACATCGATCGCCTGGGCGACGCGACGGACTGACCGGACAAGAGATGCGGTGGCGTCAACTGCCGCTTCAGGGCCTGGCTCAGGGGAAATATCCGCCATTCGGGTTGAACTCTTTCGTGTCCTAACCATTTGTACCCGCTGCTTCCACAATTCAAGGAGGACCCATGTGCGGTCTTAGCGGCGAGATCAATTTCGACGGACGACCGGCCGATGCCGGCGCCGTTCAACGCATGACCGATGCGCTCTCGCCCCGTGGACCGGATGGCTCCGGCATTGTTATGCGCGGCTCGGTGGGGCTGGGTCACCGCCGTTTGAAGATCATCGACCTGAGTGAGAAAGCTCAGCAGCCGATGGTGGACCCTGACCTGGGCGTGACCCTGGCGTTCAACGGCTGCATCTACAACTATCCCGAACTGCGCGAAGAGCTGCAGGGGATGGGGTTCCGCTTCTTCTCGCACGGCGACACCGAGGTCATCATCAAGGCCTGGAAGGCGTGGGGCGAAGCCTGCGTCGAGCGATTCAAGGGCATGTTCGCCTTTGTGCTGCATGAGCGCGACACCGGCCGCACCGTGATCGCCCGGGATCGTTTCGGCATCAAGCCGCTGTATCTGACCGAACAGGGCAAGCGTCTGCGATTCGCCTCGACCTTGCCGGCCCTGCTGGCGGCGGGCGACGTGGACAAGACCATCGATCCCGTCGGCCTGCACCACTACATGACCTTCCATGCGGTCGTGCCGCCGCCGCACACGATCCTGAAGGGCGTCAAGAAGTTCCCGCCGGCTACCATCCGCGTGATCGAGGCGGATGGGAAGGCCAAGGACCGCCTCTACTGGCAGCCCGACATGACCCGCCATGCTGAGGACGCGGCCCTGACGGCCGAAGATTGGCGCGATCGGGTCCTGGACAGTCTGCGCGAAGCCGTGAAGCGCCGCATGGTCGCCGACGTGCCGGTAGGCGTGCTGCTGTCGGGTGGAGTGGACTCCAGCCTGATCGTCGGTCTGCTGGCCGAACTGGGTCAGAAGGACCTGATGACCTTCTCCGTCGGTTTCGAAGAGGCCAATGGCGAGAAGGGCGACGAGTTCGTCTATTCCGACCTGATCGCCAAACATTACGGCACCAAGCATCACCAGATCTTCGTGCCTCACCAGCGGCTGATGGAGGCCCTGCCGGGCACTATCGGCGCCATGTCGGAACCGATGGTCTCTTACGACAATGTCGGCTTCTACCTGCTGAGCCAGGAAGTCTCGAAACATATCAAGGTGGTGCAGTCCGGCCAGGGCGCCGACGAGGTGTTCGCCGGTTATCACTGGTATCCGCCGATGCTGGGCGCGACCGATCCGGTCGAAACCTACGCCAAGGCCTTCTTCGACCGCAGCCATACCACGCTGAAGACCCAGCTGAACGGCGCCTATATGGCCGACACCGACGTCAGCCGCGCCCTGGTCGAGGCTCATTTCGCGCAAGGCCGCGCAGCGACGCCGGTCGACCAAGCCCTGCGTCTGGACAGCCAGGTGATGCTGGTCGACGACCCGGTGAAGCGGGTCGACAACATGACCATGGCCTGGGGTCTGGAGGCGCGCGTGCCCTTCCTGGATCACGAACTGGTCGAACTGGCGGGCCGCATCCCGCCCGAGCACAAGCTGGCGCAAGGCGGCAAGGGCGTGCTGAAAGAAGCGGCGCGTCTGGTGATCCCCTCCGAGGTCATTGATCGCAAGAAGGGCTATTTCCCCGTGCCCGCGCTGAAATACATCCAGGGTCCGTATCTGGAGATGGTGCGCGAGGCCCTGACCAATCAGGCGGCGCGCGATCGCGGCCTGTTCGACCGGGGCTATCTGGACACCCTGTTCGCCAATCCCACCGAGCACATCACACCCCTTCGCGGCTCCGAACTCTGGCAGGTCGCAGTGCTGGAAATGTGGATGCAGCAGCATGGCGTCTGATATCCGCTCCGAGCGATCAAAGGCGCATCGGTTGAAACGTCTGCGGCACGAGGGCCTGAAGCCCCCGGTGCAGTCCGGGGACGGACCGACCCCCGATGCCGTGCTGGATTGCGGCTGGGGCCGACTGCTGTTCGCCCAGACCTTCGAGACGGCCGAGCCGTTGGTCGAGGCCCTGCGCGCCGAAGGGCCGGACCGGCGCGACATCGCCTTCTATGTTCGCAATCCGCACGTCCTGCTCGCCTCGGCGCCGCAGGAATTGTTCCTGGATCCGTCGCACACCTATCGGCTGGAACTGGCGACCTATCGCACCAGCCGACGCCAGCCCCGAGGCTTCACCGTGCGTCGCCTGACGTCGGAGATGGACGCCCAGGCGGTCAACGACATCTACGCCAAGCGCAAGATGGTGCCGGTTCCGCCTGACTTCTTCTGGTCGCATCGGGACGACCGGACCCTGACCTATTTCGTCGCCGAGGACACCGTGATGGGGGCTGTGATCGGCACCGTGACGGGCGTCAACCACGCCCGCGCCTTTCAGGATCCGGAATGTGGCTCTTCGCTATGGTGCTTGGCGGTCGATCCCCAGGCGACCCAGCCGGGCGTCGGCGAGGCCCTGGTTCGGCGCCTGGCCGAACACTTCAAAACCCAAGGTCTGGCGCACATGGACCTGTCGGTCATGCACGACAACGACCAGGCCATCGCCCTGTACGAAAAGCTGGGTTTGCGTCGCGTCTCCTTCTTCGGGGTCAAACGTAAGAACCCGATAAACGAGGCTTTGTTCGTCGGCCCGACCGACGACCACGACCTGAACCCCTATGCCCGGATCATCGTCGACGAGGCGCGTCGGCGCGGCATCCATACCGAGATCATCGACGGTGAGGGCGGGCTGTTTCGCCTGAACTGGGGCGGCCGCTCGGTCCGGTGTCGCGAAAGTCTGTCGGAGTTGACCTCGGCCGTCGCGCTCAGCATCTGCGACGACAAGCGGATGACGCGACGCATCGTCGAGGCGGCCGGCGTTCGCGTTCCCGAGAGGATCGATCCCGAAAGCCCGTCGGCCATCGATGCAGCGCTGAGCAAGTTCGGCGCCCTGGTCGTCAAACCGGCGCGCGGCGAACAGGGGCAAGGCGTCGCGGTCGGCCTGACGACGATGAGCGAGGTCCAGACGGCTCTGGTTCGGGCACGCCGCATCTGTTCCGAGGTTCTGGTCGAGGAACAGGTTCAGGGCGAGGACCTTCGGCTGGTGGTGATCGACTACAAGGTCGTCGCCTGCGCCCTGCGTCGTCCGCCGCGCGTCTTCGGCGACGGCCGCTCGACCTTGCGCGCCCTCGTCGAACACCAAAGCCGTCGTCGTGCCGCCGCCACCGGTGGGGAATCCACCATCCCGATCGACGCCGAGACCGAACGCACCCTGGCCGAGGCCGGCTATCGTCTCGACGACGTGGCGGCGGAAGGGGCCGAGATCTTGGTGCGCAAGGCGGCTAACCTGCATCTGGGCGGCACCATCCATGATGTGACGGAAGAGGTGCATCCCGCCCTGATCCGCGCCGCCGTCGCCGCCGCGCGCGCCATCGACATTCCGGTCACCGGCATCGACCTGATGGTGAAGTCGCCGCGCGAACCCGACTACGCCTTCATCGAAGCCAATGAGCGACCCGGCCTGGCCAACCACGAACCCCAACCGACTGCCGAGCGTTTCGTGGATCTGCTCTTTCCACTGTCCGCACCGGCCGCTGCGCGGACATTTTCGCGACCCGAAGCCTGAAGGAGGCCCCTTGGCCCGCCCCGCGATAGACCTCGACTACCTGAAGGCCCGCCTGGCCGACCTGCTGAACACGCCCAGCCCGACCGGCTATACGGACGAGGCCGTCTGGCTCTTGTGCCGAGAACTCCAGAGACTGGGCCTCGACTATGAAATGACCCGCCGCGGCGCCCTTCGCGCCCGCCTGCCGGGCCGTACGCCAAAACCGGCGCGCGCCATCGTCGCCCACGTCGACACCCTGGGCGCCCAGGTCAAACACGTAAAGGCGAACGGCCGGCTGGAACTGGTCGCGATCGGTCACTGGTCGTCGCGATTCGCCGAGGGCGCGCGGGCCACGATCTTCTCCGAAGGCGGCGCCTATCGTGGCACCATCCTGCCGTTGAAGGCGTCCGGCCATACCTTCAACGAAGAGGTGGACACCCAGCCGGTAAACTGGGCCCAGGTCGAGCTGCGCATCGACGCCGTGACCCACGGTCGTGAAGACACCTTGGCCTTGGGCGTGGATGTCGGCGACATCGTCGCCATCGACCCGCAGCCCGAGTTCATCGATACCGGCTTCGTCGTCTCGCGCCATCTGGACGACAAGGCGGGCGTCGCCACCCTTTTGGCTGCGCTGGAATGCATGATCCGCGAAGATCGCAAACCGACGGTCGATACCTGGTGGCTGTTCACGATCGCCGAGGAGGTCGGGCTGGGAGCCTCGTCGGTGCTGATTCCGGATGTTGCCGCCATGGTGACGGTCGACAATGGCACGACCGCACCTGGTCAGAACTCTTCGGAGTTCGGCGTCACCATCGCCATGGCCGACCAGACAGGCCCCTTCGACTGGCACCTGTCACGCAAACTGGTTCAACTGGCCCGCGACCACGACATCCCGCACCAGAAGGACGTCTTCCGATACTATCGCTCGGACTCGGCCTCGGCCTTGGAAGCCGGCGCCGACATCCGGACCGCCCTGGTCACCTTTGGCATTGACGCCAGCCACGGCTATGAACGCATCCACGAAAGCGCGCTTGAAGACCTGTCGCGCCTGCTGATCGCCTATGCCGAAAGCGACGTCGAAATCAGCCGTGACGCTAAATCGCTGAGCGGGGCAATGGGCTTCACGCACCAGCCTGTGGATGAAGAGCACGGATAGGGAACCGTATCGCCGTTGGGCACACCAGACCTTTAAGCTCGGAACCGCACGCACTGTCATCCGCTGTGGAGGCTGAGCTTGAGAAGGGGGGACTAGCGGTGCAAGATCCGACGACGATGTCAGTTGGGATGTGGCGGCCCTACTGCGGACCTGCGCCGGATTTGGGCGAGTGGCGCTGGAACCTGGATCCGATGCTGCTTGTTGTTCTGGCTGCAGCGACGGGGGTAGTCCTTTGGCGGCTGGAAGGGCAGCGGCGCGGCTATGGTCTGGCGGCCGTCGCGGTATTGGCCGTTGGATTTGTCTCCCCGCTGTGCGCCCTTAGCTCGGCGCTGTTCTCGTCGCGGACGGTGCATCATGTGCTGTTGGTCGGCGTTGCCGCGCCCTTGCTGGCGGCGGCCCTGCCTATGAGACGATATGGGTCGCTGATTCTGGCGACGGCGGTGCAGGCGGTGGTGTTCTGGGCTTGGCATGCGCCTGATGCTTATGGCGCCGCCCTGTCGAGCGATGCGGTCTATTGGGTGATGCAGATCAGTCTGCTGGCGAGCGCCGTTTGGTTCTGGTGCGCGGCGCGGTCGGCGTCTGCGCCGGCGGCGGTCATCGCCCTGTTGGCGGCCATGCTGGCGATGGGGCTGCTTGGGGCGGTGCTGACCTTTGCGGGGCAGGCGGTTTACGCCCCCCATGCCTATTCGACCCTGGCCTGGGGCCTGACGCCGCTGGAGGATCAGCAGGCGGCCGGGCTGATCATGTGGGCGCCGGCGGCGGCGCTGTATCTGTTCGCCGCCCTGTGGCGGCTGGGGCGGATGATCGGCCCTGACGCCGAGGCGCATCCGGCATGATCGAAAGACTGTTCAGGCAGCTGCTGGAATGGGCGGCGGGTCACCATGACGAGGGCCGCTATTCGCCAGTCGGCATCGGCTTTCATTGGGTGATGGCGGGGCTGGTGATCTTCCAGCTCGGCTGGGGCTGGTGGATGGGGCGGCAGCCGGTGGGCGGGGCCATGATGGCCGCCTACCACCTGCATTTTGCGATCGGCGTGCTGATGCTGATCCTGGTGATCGGCCGACTGTCATGGCGACTGCTGGCGCCCGACCTGATCAATGATGCGGACAAGCCGGGTTGGGAGAGCATGGCCGCCCATGTGACCCACTATGTCTTCTACATCTGCCTGTTCGGCCTGCCGCTGTCGGGCTGGGCCATGGTTTCGGCGACGGATCGGACGCGTCAGCTGGAGACGTTGGGCTTCATCAAATGGCCGCTGCTGCCGCTGCAGGATCTGTCGAACACCCAGCTATGGGCGATCGAGGCGGCGGCGGAATGGATGCACTGGGGACTGGTCATCACGCTGCTGCTGATGATCCCGATCCACGCCGGCGCAGCGCTCAAGCACCATCTGATCGATAGGGACGACGTGTTTCACGCGATGCTGCCGGTCGTGCCGCTGCTTCGACCGAAGCGGACCCGGTGGCAGCGGCGCTGGCGCGCGCTGGAGAAGCGGGTTGCGTCGACAGCCAGGACGCTATGGCGCGGGCTTCTGGGTCCGAAAGCGATTTGACGGCGGCGGCCATGACGCCGCGCGGGTCGTTGCGGCGTTTGCCTGCTTTCCAGCGGTCGATCTGTTCCAGCGTATAGGCTGCGGGCTGACCGGCGATCTGCGGGTTGCCGCCTTGGCCCGAGCCTTGACCCCGGTCGCCGTGACATGAGGCGCAGGCGACGATGCCGCGCGAAGGGTCGCCGTTCAGATAGATGGCGGGCGCAGGCGCCATCGACGCGGGCGTTTGCGTCGGCGGCGCGGGCAGGGCGGCGTAGTAGGCGGCGACCTCGCGTCGGCCCTGCTGGTCCAAGGCCTCGGCGATGCGGGTCATGGCGTCGTCGGGACGAAGGCCCGATGCATAGTCTTCCAACTGCTTCTGCAGATAGCCGGCGTCCAAACCCGCCAGGCGCGGGGCGGCGACCCCGTCCCCGCCGCCGTCCAGGCCGTGACAGGTGAAGCAGGCGTTGGCCGCCCCGCCGGCGCCGCCGCTCATGGCGATAACCTGACCATTCGCCGTGAAGGTGCGATCCGTCTGGCCAGGCGTGGAGTCGCAGGCGGCGAGGCCGGTCAGCAGAACAAGGACGGAAAGGGAGGCGCGCACGGCGTTGCAACACCTGCTTATGGCGAAGGTTCCTTGGGGCGATGCGCCGAGGCTCCATGTCGCAGTCGGGAACCTCCTTCCGACAAGAGGATTGCTCTGGCGAAGCTTTGGGGGGCGGATGGGTTTTCGGACGACGGGCGAAGCGATGGGACGACGGGCGGCGGCCTGCGCGCTGGCGCTCGCCCTGTGCGCCTGCGTGGACAAGTCCGACCTGCCCCGGCCGGTGGTTCAGGCCGATGCGGCCGCCGGACTGGCGGTGATCAAGGAAGTCGGTTGCGCGGCCTGTCACCGGATACCCGGCGTCGCCTGGCCCGAGGGCCGGTCCGGCTCGAACCTAGCGGGGTTCGGCGCGCGCCCCCTGATCGCCGGACGCTTGCCGAACCAGCCCGATGTCCTGATCCGCTGGCTGATCGACGCGCCGTCGATGGACCCCGGAACCGCCATGCCGCCCATGCCCCTGACGCAAGACCAAGCCCGCGACGTCGCGGCCTATCTGTACACGCTCGATGAAGACTGACGCCCCTCCCGGAATCGCCGGCTGGCCGCCGCCCGTGCTGGATCCGGCGGGACCGTTCGCTGGACCGATCCAGACCGTCGCCTGGGTGCTATTTGTCATGGCGGCGGTGGTCATGGTCGTGGTGGCGGTGGCGCTCGGCATCGCCCTGTTCGGGCCGCGCAAGTGGAAGCGGCGGGTCGGCGGCGAACGCCTGATCTGGATTGCGGGACTGGTCTTCCCGGTGGTCGTTCTGACCGGGCTGCTGGTCTATGGGCTGACCACCACGGCGCGGGTGGCCGATGCGCCCAAGCCCGGCGAAATGCGGGTGCGCGTCACCGGCGAAATGTGGTGGTGGCGCGTCGCCTATCTGGATGGTCAGGGGCGCGAGATCGTGCAGGACGCCAACGAGGTCCACATCCCGGCCGGCCAGCCTGTCGTGTTCGAGCTGGAAAGCGCTGACGTGATCCACAGCTTCTGGGTGCCGCGCCTGGGCGGAAAGACCGACATGATCCCCGGCCGCCGCAACTTCATGCGCCTGCAAGCCGACGCACCTGGGACCTACGGCGGCCAATGCGCCGAATATTGCGGCGGTCCTCACGCCCTGATGGGGCTGGTGGTCGTGGCCCATGCGCCGAACGATTATGTCGCCTGGTTGGCGCGTCAGTCGCGGCCGGCCGCCGTCGTGCCCTCGGCCCAGGGGCCGCTCGCCTTGATCGACCAGGGGCGCAACGTCTTCGCCGCCTCGGGCTGCGCCGCCTGTCACACTATTCGCGGGACCGAGGCGAACGGTCTGGCGGGACCGGACCTGACCCACGTCGGCTCGCGCCAGACGCTGGGAGCCGGCATCCTGCCTAACAATCAGGGGACGATGGCCGGCTGGATTTCGGACAGCCAGAGCCTGAAGCCCGGCAACCGGATGCCGTCCTATGCCGTCCTGTCGGGCCAGGACGTGCGCGCCGTCGCCGCCTATCTGGAAAGCCTGAAATGAGTCCGGAAACCGGGTTCGATCCCGAACTCTACAAACGCTTCCCCACCACCGAAGCCCGGCCCGAGGGCGAGCTGGAGCAGCTCGACGAGGTCTGGTGCGGCCCGCGGCGGCCGTGGGAGTGGATCACGGCGATCAACAACAACTACATCGGCGTCTATTACGTCGGCGCGGCCATGCTGTTCTTTGTGCTGGCAGGCGTGCTGGCGCTGTTGATGCGGACCCAACTGGCCCTGCCGATGACGGGTTTCCTGGCGCAGGAGACCTACAACCAGATATTCACCATGCACGGCACGGTGATGATGTTCCTGTTCGCGGTGCCCGCGGTCGAGGCGCTGGGCGTACTGTTGCTGCCGCAGATGCTGGGGGCGCGCGACCTGCCGTTCCCGAGGCTGAGCGCCTACGCCTTCTGGGCCTATCTGGTCGGGGGGCTGTGCTTCTTCGCCTCGCTGTTCTTCGGTCTGGCGCCGAATGGCGGCTGGTTCATGTATCCACCGCTGACGTCGACGACTTACTCGCCGGGCATCAACGCCGACTTCTGGCTCCTGGGCATCGGCTTCATCGAGATTTCGGCCATCGCCGGCGCCATCGAGATCATCGTCGGGGTGCTGAAGACGCGCGCGCCGGGCATGACGTTGGACAAGCTGCCGATCTTCGCCTGGGCCATGCTGATCTTCGCCTGCATGATCATCATCGCCTTTCCGTCGATCATTCTTTCGACCCTGCTGCTGGAGCTGGAACGCGCGCTGGGCTGGCCCTTCTTCGATGCGGCTAAGGGCGGCGACCCCATGCTGTGGCAACACCTGTTCTGGTTCTTCGGCCACCCCGAGGTCTACATCATCTTCCTGCCGGCGGCGGGGGCGATGTCGACCCTGATCCCGGCCGTCGCCCAGACCAAGCTTGTCGGCTATCGGCTGGTGGTCCTGGCCATGCTGGCGACCGGCTTCATCAGCTTCGGCGTCTGGGCGCACCACATGTTCACCACGGGCATGCCGCAGATCTCGATCAACTATTTCAGCGCCGCCTCCATGGCCGTCAGCGTACCGGCAGGGGTGCAGGTCTTCGCCTGGATCGCCACACTGGCGGCGGGCAAGATGCGGTTCAACACGCCGGGCCTGTTTGCGGTCGGGGGGCTGGTGATCTTCGTCATGGGCGGGCTGACCGGCGTGATGGTCGCCATGGTGCCGTTCGACTGGCAGGCCCACGACAGCTATTTCATCGTCGCGCACCTGCATTACGTCCTGATCGGCGGGATGGTCTTCCCGCTGTTCGCCGCCATCTACTACTGGACGCCGATGTCCAGCAGCCGGCCGCTCAACGAACGGTGGGGTAAGTGGATCTTTTGGCTGATGTTCGTCGGCCACAACGTCACCTTCATGCCCATGCATCTGACCGGGCTGATGGGCATGCCGCGCCGGGTCTATACCTATCTGCCGGATCGGGGCTGGGACCTGCCCAATATGATCTCGACCGTCGGCTCCTTCATGTTCGGCCTGGCGGTGGTGCTGTGGATGATCGACATGATCCGCAACTTCCGGCCCTTCGGAGAGAAGGACGCGGGCAATGTCTTTGGCGGGCCGGGGCTGGAGTGGCTGCCCGCCGGTCGATACTCGCTGCGGTCCGTCCCGGTGATCAAGAGCCTGTATCCGGTGTGGGACCAGCCGAACCTGGCGCGCGATGTCGAGGCCGGCCGCTACTTCCTGCCCGGCGCCCCGCGCGGCGAGCGCGAGACCATGATCACCAGCCCGATCAACGCCGAGCCTCAATATCTCCAGCGGATGCCCCGGCCGTCCAGTTGGTATGTCTGGGGCGCAATCTTCACCGCCGGCTTCTTTTTGATCCTGACGATCCAGGCCTATGTCGCCTCCTTGGTCAGCGGCGTGCTGGCCGTCTACTGCATCCTCAAATGGTGCTGGGGACTGGATCGGCCCAGCGGTCCCGCGACGGTTGACGTCGGCGGCGGCGTGCGCCTGCCGACCTATGTGTCCGGCCCCAGCAGTCACGGCTGGTGGGCGATGGTCATCACCCTGATCGTGTCGGGCATGGTCGCGATCATGGCCTGCTTCTCTTACGTCTTCCTGTGGAGCCGGCGGCCGGACCTGTGGCAGGCGCCGCCCGAGATCGGCTCCCTGCCCTTGACCCTGGGCCTGCTGGCGGCCGCCGGACTCGGCGCCTGGGCGTCGCAAGGCGCGCTGAAGCTGGACCGGCCGCGTAGCGCCGGCATCGCCGCCGTCCTGATGCTGGTCGCCGCCTTGGCGGCAGGCGGCGCCTTTGCGGCCGAGGCCTCGGCTTGGTGGAACTCGGGCCTGCGCCCCGACGCCTCTAGCCAGGGCGCGACCGTCTATGCGCTGTTGGCCTGGCAGGGGACCTTCGTCGGCATTTCGTTGTTGATGGGACCGTTCGTCCTGCTGCGCTGGCTTTGCGGCCTGGTGTCGCCGCGCTCCCCGGCGACGTTCGAAGTGGTCGCCCTGTTCGTGGCCTTCACGGCGGTTCAGGGCGCGGCGACGACCCTTCTGATCCGCCTGTTCCCGGGCGTCGGCGCATGAGGTTCTGGCTGCTGATGCTGGGCGGCCTCCTGATCTGGGCCGCCCATTTCCTGGGCCTTTATCTGCTGTCCAGCGCCAGCGACGTGGCCCGCGGTGATGCCGGCGCATGGAACGGAGCGGGACTGATCTTCAGCCTGATCTGTCTGATGGTGATCGCCGCCTTGTGCTGGCGCTGCATCGTCTGGCTGAGAATGAAGCCCAGGGACGAGACTCGCGCCTTTGGTCTTCGGCTTGCGGTCGCCGGTGGTCTGCTCGGCGGAATTGGCGTCGTGTTTCAGACCTTGGTGCTTCTCGCACCGGTCTGATCGACCCTTGGGGCGAAAATGACGCGGCGCCGATACGTGAAGCCGGTGAACCATTTGCCGTTCAGACGGTTAGCCAAGCCAGACTTTACGGAGAGGGCTGGCATGAGCACCCATGGACTGAAGGATGCGGTCGTTCGACCGTTGCATTGGCTATTGCTGGCGTTCCCGATCGCGCTGTTCACCTTCGCCCTGTTCACCGACATCGCCTATCTGAAGACCGCCGAGGTCCAGTGGACGAACTTTTCGGCCTGGCTGATCACCGGAGCGCTGGTGTTCGGCGGCCTCGCTGGCCTGTTTTCAATCTTTGATTTCGTCATCGGTCTGCGTCACGGACGTTCACGTCGGAAGACGGTGCATCTGGTCGCGCTTGCGCTGGCTTGGGTGCTGGGGCTGTTGAACGCCTTTAAACACAGCCAGGACGCTTGGAGCTCCGTCGGAGCCTTCGGTCTGATCCTGTCCATCCTCTGCACAATCCTGGTCTTGGTCGCCGGCTGGACCGCCTATGCCGCGCGGGAGAGCGTCCGATGAACAAGAATCTGCTCGCCGCCAGCGTCGCCACCCTGGCCATGGCCTTGACAGTCGCATCGTGCGGTAACGCCAGCGATCCGAAACTGAATCAGACCGGTGCGACGCCCGACTTGCCGAAGGTCAATGAGACGCTGGTGCCGCCGATGAAAATCAGCCCGCCGGCAGGCTGGAACGGCGAGACGCCGACCGTGCCGCAAGGCTTTACGATCAGCGCCTTCGCCACCGATCTCAAAATCCCGCGTCAGATGCTGGTCCTGCCTAACGGCGACGTCCTGATCGCCGAGGGGCGCGGCGGCCATGCGCCCGCCATGCGGCCCAAGGATGTGATCGCCGGCGTCATCAAGAAGCAGGGCAACACCAAGATCAAAGGCGGCAACCGCATCACCCTGGTGCGCGACGCAAACAACGACGGCACGCCCGAACTCCGGACCGTTCTGGTAGATAACCTCGATGCGCCTTACGGCTTGGCCTATGTCGACGGCTATCTCTATGTCGCCGAACAGGGGGCGCTGGTTCGCTTCGCCTTCCAGCCGGGCCAGACCGGCATCGCCACGCCCGCCGAGCGGGTGACGGAGCTGCCGTCGCGCATTAACCACCACTGGACCAAGTCCCTGACCGCCAGCGCGGACGGATCGAAGCTGTATGTCGGCACTGGCTCGAACTCCAATATCGGCGAGCGCGGCATGGCGGTCGAAGACGAGCGCGCTACGGTGTGGGAAATCGACCGGGCGACCGGCGCGCGGCGCACCATCGCGACCGGCATTCGCAATCCAACGGCCCTGGCCATCGAGCCGACCACCAATCTGTTGTGGTCGGTCGTCAATGAGCGCGACGAACTGGGGCCGCAACTGGTCCCGGACTATCTGACCCAGGTACGTGACGGGGCCTTCTACGGCTGGCCCTACAGCTATTGGGGCCAGAACCGGGATCCGCGCGTGATGCCGCAGAACCCCGAGATGGTCGCCAAGGCCATCCGGCCGGACTACGCCTTGGGATCGCACGTCGCCGCCCTGGGGTTGGACTTCGCCCGCAATGGCGGCTTTGGCGGGTCGTTCGCCAACGGCGCCTTCATCGGCATGCACGGCAGTTGGAACCGTCAGGACCCGTCCGGCTATAAGGTCGTCTGGGTGCCCTTCAACGCCGGCCGTCCGGCGGGTCAGCCCGTCGACTTCGCCACAGGCTTCCTGAAGGACGGCAAGGCGCGTGGGCGTCCCGTCGGCGTTGCGTTCGATGGCAACAAGCGTGTGCTGTTCGTCGCCGACGACCTGTCGAACACGGTGTGGCGCATCGCGCCTGCGCGATAGGCCGGCTTTTCCCTCGCCCGGCAAGGGCGAGGGAAGTCACTATTGTCCTCGACACATAGCCGAATAAGAAAAGTCCCCGGCTGCGAGCAACCGGGGACTTTTCAAATCGGGCTGAGCTGTGGCCTACGGCGTGAAGTCGATGGTGCGTTCGAAGGGAGCTTCGACAGCACGGCCACGATCCATGATCGGCGTGACTTCGGCGCCGTTCATCAAGGCCAAGGCGGCTTCGCCAAAGCCCATGCCCGGACGACTTTCTTCCAGCACGACGCAGTCGGTGACGTGGCCCGACGCCAAGGCGGTGCAACGTAGCCGCACGCTGAAACGGTCGGTGCTCTCTGCCTTCGGCGCGACGGCCAGTTCGATGGCGCGTTGAGGCGCATTGTAAAGGGCCGCGTCTTTGAGCAGCGGTCCAGTCGGGGCGCCCAGCAGGGCCGTCATCAATGTCAGGCTGAAGGTCAGTGTCATGGCAGGCCTCGTTCGTCTTCTATTAAGATTTGAACAAGACCTCCGTTCCCCGAACTTTCAAAAACGCGTGGGTGTGTGCGGCGCACCACACTTCGATTTCTCTGCCGAAGTCAGAATGGCCTCAAGCTGGACTGTTGTTCCTGGCACAGGGTCTTCAGCCACGAACGCACGGTGCGCAGACGCGCGGTGTCGTGGACGTCGCGGTGGGTGGCCAGCCAGAAGCGACGCTCGATCAGGATCGACGGCAGCACGCGCACCAGACCCTCGGCCAGGAAGCACGGCAGGACGCCGACGCCGCCCCCGGCGGCGATGATCTCCCGCTGCGCCCGGATCGAAGACGAGGCGACGTGGGGCGCGAGACCCGGCTGGACCTCGTCAAGATAGCGCAACTCCGGTGCATAGATCAGATCGTCGATATAGCCGACGATGTCGAAGCGGCTGAGGTCTTCGACGGTCTTCGGAACGCCGTTGCGGTGAAGGTGATCGGGCGCGGCGTAGAGGGCCAGCTGATACGGCGTCAGCGGCTCGACGATCAGGCGTGCGGCGTGCGGCGCCGCCAAGGTGATCGCCATGTCGACCTCTCGGCGCGTCGGCGACAAGAAGCCGGAGGTGGCCGCCAGTTCGATCCTTAGACCCGGATGGGCCAGACGCAACGCGGGCAGGGCGGGGGCCATCAGCGTGACGCCAAACCCCTCGGACGCGCTGACGCGCACCACACCGGCGGGCGCGTCGGGCTGGGTCACGCGGCCGGCGGCCTCCATCGCGCTTTCGGCCTCCAGACCGATATCGAGCAGCTGGGCGCCGGCGGCGGTCAGCTGAAGCCCGGTGGTCGAGCGGACAACCAGGGTGGATTTCAGCGCGCTTTCCAGCCGGGCGACCCGACGCCCGACCGTGGCGGCGTCGACGCCCAACCGCTGCGCCGCGCCGCCCAGCGAGCCTGCGCGCGCCGCAGCGATGAAGATGCGAAGATCGTCCCAGTCGTACATGGCCGTCTAGTCATCTTGCAAAAACGCAGAATGTCGCCTGCAACTTTGCATTATCGAGCCGCGCGCAGGGGTGATAGCCATAGCCGCAACAAATGAACCAACAGGGACACCCAGGCCATGCGCGACATTCGCCACTTCATCGACGGTGCGGCTTTCGACGGCGCGTTCGGACGATTCAGCGACGTGTTCAATCCCAACACCGGGGATGTGCAGGCTCGCGTGCAACTGGCGACGACGGGCGAGGTCGATCGTGCGGTCCAGGCGGCGCAGAACGCCTTTGACGGTTGGGCCTCGACCAATCCCCAGCGCCGCGCCCGCGTGATGTTCGACTTTAAACGCCTGGTCGAGGCGCGGATGGACGAACTGGCCGAACTACTGTCCAGCGAGCACGGCAAGGTCATCGCCGACTCCAAGGGCGACATCCAGCGCGGCCTGGAAGTGATCGAGTTCGCCTGCGGCATCCCGCACGCGCTGAAAGGCGAATACACCCAAGGCGCCGGCCCCGGCATCGACGTCTATTCAATGCGCCAGCCGCTGGGCGTGGTGGCGGGCATCACCCCGTTCAACTTCCCGGCCATGATCCCGATGTGGATGTTCGGCGTGGCCATCGCGGTGGGCAATACTTTCGTGCTGAAGCCTTCCGAGCGCGATCCGTCGGTGCCGGTGCGTCTGGCCGAACTGATGCTGGAAGCGGGGGCGCCGAATGGCGTGCTGAACGTGGTGCACGGCGACAAGACAGCGGTCGACGCCATCCTGACCCATCCGCTGATTCACGCTGTCAGCTTCGTCGGTTCGTCCGACATCGCCCACTATGTCTATCAGACGGGCGCCGCCAACCATAAGCGCGTCCAGGCCATGGGCGGCGCCAAGAACCACGGCATCGTCCTGCCCGACGCCGACATGGATCAGGTGATCAAGGATCTGTCCGGCGCGGCCTATGGCTCGGCGGGCGAACGCTGCATGGCGCTGCCGGTCGTGGTGCCGGTCGGCAAGAAGACAGCCGACGAACTGCGCGAGCGGATGGTCGCCGAGATCCCCTCGATGCGGGTCGGCGTCTCGACCGATGCGGGCGCCCACTATGGCCCCGTCGTCACGGCTCAGCATCGCGAGCGTGTCGCGGGCTGGATCGAGAAGGGCGTGCAGGAAGGCGCCGAACTGGTCGTCGATGGCCGCGACTTCAGCCTGCAAGGGCACGAGAAGGGCTACTTCATCGGCCCGTCGCTGTTCGACCATGTGAAGCCCGAGATGTCGTCCTATCAGGAGGAAATCTTCGGCCCCGTCCTGCAGATCGTGCGCGCCGAGACGTTCGAGGAGGCGCTGGCCCTGCCGTCGAACCATCAGTACGGCAACGGCGTCGCCATCTTCACCCAGAACGGCCGCGCGGCGCGCGACTTCGCCGCCCGCGTCAACGTCGGCATGGTCGGGATCAATGTGCCGATCCCGGTTCCGGTCGCCTATCATACCTTTGGCGGCTGGAAGCGTTCGGCCTTTGGCGACATCAACCAGCACGGCATGGAGGGCGTCCGCTTCTGGACCAAGACCAAGACAGTGACGGCCCGCTGGCCGGACTCGGCGCTGGAGCATTCGGACAGCTCGTTCGTCATTCCAACGATGCGCTGAGGCCGTCATGGATTTCGCTCTCAATGACGATCAGCGCGCCATTCAGGACGCCGCCCGCGCCTTCGCCGAGGCAGAACTGGCGCCCCATTCGGCGCGCTGGGATGAGGACAAGCATTTCCCCGTCGAGGTGATGAAACAGGCGGCCGAAATGGGCTTTTGCGGCATATACACCAGCGAGGAGTACGGCGGCATGGCCCTGGGGCGGGTCGAGGCGGCGGTGATCTTCGAGGAGCTGTCGCGCGGCGATGTAGCGACAGCGGCCTTCATCTCGATCCACAACATGGCGACCTGGATGATCGATCGCTTCGGGTCGGACGATCTGCGCGGCCGGTTCGTGCCGTCGCTGGTCGGGATGGACAAGATCGCCAGCTACTGCCTGACCGAACCGGGATCAGGGTCGGATGCGGCGGCGCTGCGGACCACGGCCGTGCGCGACGGCGACTATTATGTGCTGAACGGGGCCAAGGCGTTCATCTCCGGCGCAGGCACCTCCGACGTCTATGTCGCCATGGTCCGCACGGGCGGCGAGGGTCCGAAGGGCGTCAGCGCGATCGTGGTCGAGGCCGGCACGCCCGGCCTGTCGTTCGGCGCGCAGGAAAAGAAAATGGGCTGGAACGCTCAGCCGACCGCCATCGTCCAGTTTGACGACTGTCGCGTGCCGGTCGCCAATCTTCTGGGCGAAGAGGGAGCGGGTTTTCGCTACGCCATGGCCGGTCTGGACGGCGGTCGGCTGAACATCGCCGCCTGTTCGCTGGGCGGGGCGCGGCTGGCGCTGGAAACGGCGCAGGAGTACGTCGCCACCCGCAAACAGTTCGGCCGTCCGATCGGCGAGTTCCAGGCGCTGCAGTTCCGGCTGGCGGACATGGCCACGGACCTGGAGGCGGCGCGTCTGATGGTGCTGCGTGGCGCCTGGGCCATCGACACCGACCACCCGGAAAAGACGAAGTGGTGCGCCATGGCGAAGCGCTTGGCCACGGACGCCTGTTTCCAGATCGCCGACGAGGCCCTGCAACTGCACGGCGGCTATGGCTATCTGAAGGACTATCCGCTGGAACGGATCGTGCGCGACCTGCGGGTTCACCGCATCCTGGAAGGGACGAACGAGATCATGCGGGTGATCATTGCACGGGAGATGACGCGATGAGCGACGCCGAAATCATCGCCCGCATCGAGAACGGCGTCGGCCGCATTACCCTGAACCGGCCCAAGGCGATTCATGCCCTGAACCGTCCGATGTGCGAGGCGATGACAGAGGCGCTGCTGGCCTGGCGCGGCGACGCGGCCGTCCAATCTGTGCTGATCGACCACGCCGGCGAGCGGGGTTTTTGCGCGGGCGGCGACATTCGCATGATCGCCGAAAGCGGTGCGGGCGATGCGTCGGAGGCCAAGGCCTTCTTCCTGTCCGAGTACCGGTTGAACCACCTGATGTTCGACTATCCCAACCCGATCATCGCCATCGTGGACGGCATCGTCATGGGCGGCGGGGTCGGCATTTCCGAGCCGGCCGACATTCGTGTGGCGACCGAGCGCACCACCTACGCCATGCCCGAGACCGGGATCGGCCTGTTCCCCGACGTTGGCGGCGGCTGGTTCCTGCCGCGCCTGCCGGGCCAGACCGGCGTCTGGCTGGCGCTGACAGGCGCGCGGCTGAAAGCGGCGGATACAGTGGCCCTGGGCATCCACACGCACTTCGTGCCCGCAGATCGCGTCGAGGCGCTGAAGGCCGATCTGATGGGCGAGGCCGCCGATCCATCGTCGGTCGTGGCGCGCCACGCCGGGGACGCGGGGCCTGCGCCGCTGTCGGCTCACCGCGAGGCCATCGACCGGCTGTTCACCTTCGACACGGTTGAAGAGATTTTCCAGGCGCTTGAGGCGGACGGGTCGGAGTGGGCGCTGAAGCAGCTGGAAACACTGAAGACCAAGTCGCCACAGTCGCTGAAGGTCTCGCTGCGCCAGATTCGCACGGGCGCAACGCTGAACAGCTTCGCCGACAATATGACGATGGAGTACGTTCTGGGCGGCCGCGTGGTGCGCACCCACGACTTCCAGGAAGGCGTGCGGGCCGTGATCGTGGACAAGGACAATGCGCCGAAATGGTCCCCGGCGGACCTGTCGGGCGTTACCGACGAGACGCTGGATGCGCTGTTTGCGCCGTCGCCGGACAATGAAAAATGGACGCCGCTGGCCTGACCACGGCGCCGACAAAGGGAGAGACACCATGACCAAGATCGCCTTCATTGGCCTGGGTAATATGGGCGGCGGCATGGCCGTGAACCAGGCCAAGGCAGGCCATGCGGTCGCCGCCTTCGATCTGTCGGCGCAGGCGCTGGAACGGGCGGGAGCGGCGGGTTGCGTAGCGACCGGATCGGTCGCCGAGGCGGTCAAGAACGCCGAGGTGGTCATCACCATGCTGCCGGCCGGGCCGCACGTGCTGAAGGTCTATTCCGAACAGATCATCGGCGCGGCTCCGTCGACCGCCCTGCTGCTTGACTGTTCGACCATCGATGTTGAAACCGCGCGCAAGGTCGCCGGTCTTGCCAAATCGGCCGGCTACGCCTTTGCAGACGCGCCCGTGTCAGGCGGCACCGCAGCGGCGGATGCGGGCACGCTGGCCTTCATGGTCGGCTGCGACGAGGGCGACTTCGCCCGCGTCGAGGCGGCGCTGGAGCCCATGAGCCGCATTACCATCCGCGCCGGCGATCATGGCGCGGGGCAGGCGGCCAAGATCTGCAACAACATGCTGCTCGGCATCTCCATGCTGGGCACCTGCGAGGCCGTCGCCCTGGCCGAAAAACTGGGGCTGGACCCCGAACGGTTCTTCGAGATCGCGTCCAAGTCTTCGGGTCAGTGCTGGAGCGTGACCAGCTACTATCCCTGGCCTGGTCCGGTGCCGACTGCGCCGTCGAACCGCGACTATCAGGGCGGGTTCGCCACGGCCATGATGTTGAAGGACCTGAAGCTGGCCCAGGACGCTGCGGCGAAATCCGGCGCCTCGACGCCGTTGGGCGCACAGGCCGAGGCGCTCTACGCCCTGTTCGACGGCATCGGGCATGGCGGCCGCGATTTCTCCGCCATGCTGCAGATGCTGCGCGGCAAGCTGGATGAGCTTAACCCGGCATAGATTCGTCTTTCGCATTGTGATTGCGGCCCGTGCAGCTTCGGCGGCGCGGGCCTTTTCATATGAGACGGTGGCCGCGACGCAGATCGCTACGGCTGGTGCGACCAAGGCGCGCGCCTGCCGCGTTCGCCTTATTCCGTTCGCCGGAATGAGCCTGCGAAGAGCGAAGTCAAAGCAGCAACTTAGCTCTCGTTGACCGTTAAAGCGGCCCTAGCAGAGATCGAAAATCGCCTGAAATGCGGCTGAACGGTGCTTGCAGCGCACATTGCTCCTGTGTCATGTAACCGCTTACATCGCTTATCGACGGATCTTCGAAAAGGGGCCGGGACGATAGGGAGCAGGGAGAATTCGATTGGACATGGCCGCGCCTAGCGCTGCGTCTGCACGGCAGGAGGGCCAGCCCTTCGCCAAGGCCGCCACCATGCGCGACGTGGCTGAACGCGCCAATGTGTCGGTTGCTTCTGTCTCTCGTGTGTTGAACGGCTTGGGCGTGACCTCGGACGCGACGCGCCAGCGGGTGCTCGATGCGGTCGAGGACCTTCGCTATGTCCCGCACTTCGGCGCCCGCAGCCTGTCGACCAGCAAGAACGACACGATCGGCGTCATCCTGCCCGACCTGTTCGGCGAGTTCTTCTCCGAGCTGATCCGGGGCATGGACCTGGCCGCCCGCGCCCACGGCAAGCATCTGATCGTCTCCAGTTCGCATGACGGCGCGGAAGACACCTTGGCGGCCGTGCGTTCGATGCGCGGGCGCGTGGACGGCATGATCGTGCTGTCGCCTCACCTGGGCGCGGCGAACCTGTCGTCAGAGTTCGCCGGTCGGATGCCGGTCCTTCTGATGAACGGCGGCGCGGCCGAGCCGGGCCGGGCGTCCATCATGATCGACAACCATGGCGGCGCCGTCGGCGCGGTCCAGCATCTGCGGTCCACCGGCCGCAAGCGCATCGCTCACATTCGCGGCGCCGCCGGCAACATCGAGGCGGACACGCGTGCGGCCGGATACACGGCGGCGCTCGAGGGCCATGACCCGATCGTCGTCGAGGGCGACTTCTCTCAGGCCTCGGGCCATCGCGCGGCGACCCAGCTTCTGGCCATGACAGAGCGGCCCGACGCCGTTTTCGCCGCCAATGACATGATGGCCGTCGGCGCCCTGTTGGCCTTCCAGGAGGCCGGCGTGCGCTGTCCTGAAGACATCGCCGTCGTCGGCTTCGATGACGTGCCTATCGCCGCCCTGATGCGGCCTGCGCTGACCACCATGCGCGTCAACATCGCGGAAATCGGCCGAAGGGGCGTCGAACGCCTGATCGGCCTGGTCCAGGTCGGCGCGACCGCCGACGCCACGGACACCGCTTGCGAAATCGTTCGGCCGATCCTGGTCGAACGCCAGTCCACCGCGGCGGCCTCGTCCGCCAGGTTCAACAAAGGGTAGGCCAGCCATGTTGCTGAAAACCGATCCCATCAGGAGGGGAGAGCTCAGGATGACTCAGTTCAATACGCGTAAGGCCGCGACACGTCAGGTCGCCTTGGCCGCCGCATCGGCGCTTGCCATCAGCATGGCGGTCGTCGGCGGCGCGCAGGCGCAGAATGCAACGACGACCCTGCGCGGCGCCGTCTATGACGGCCAGACCGTCGAGACGGGTGCGACGGTCGTCGCGACCGAAGTCTCTACCGGATATGCGACACGCGCGCGCGTGGGCGCCGATGGTCGCTATGTTCTGTCCGGCCTTCGCCCTGGCACCTATCGCGTGCAGGTCACCAGTGCGGACGGCCAGATGGCGGAAGAAACCGTGACCCTGTCCTTGGGTCAGGTCGGCACGTTGAACCTGGATGTCGCCGGAGCGACGACGACGACGGCTGCCACCGACGGCGCGACCGAGTTGGGCGACATCGTCGTCACCGGCCGCCGCGTCTTCGAGGTGCGCACGCCCGAAGTCGCCACCAATGTGACCCAGCAGCAGATCAACAACCTGCCGCAGATCAGCCGGAACTTCCTGAACTTCGCCGCCCTGGCGCCCGGTCTTCGCGTGACCGAGGACGACACCGAGCGGACGATTTCGGCCGGCGGTCAGACCGCCCAAGCGATCAACGTCTTCATCGACGGCCAGAACCGCAAGTCGCTGATCAACGACGGTGGTGTCGCCGGTCAGGACGACAGTCGCGGCACGCCTTTCCCTCAAGGCGCTGTCCAAGAGTTCCGCGTCATCAGCCAGAACTTCAAGGCTGAGTACGAGCAGGCTGGATCGGCCATCATCACCGCCGTCACGCGCTCCGGCACGAACGAGTTCCACGGTGACGTCTTCGCCTTCTATCAGGATCCCGGCTGGATCGCTCAGGACGTGATTTCGGAGCGCCGCGGCGACGCCAAGGCGCCTCTGAAGCGTATCCAGTATGGCGCCAGCCTGGGCGGACCGATCATCCAGGACCGGCTGCACTTCTTCGGCGCCTATGAGCGCAAGGACGAAGAGCGGATTTCGCAGTCCTTCCTAAACCGCACCGAATACACCAGCTTCTTCGCCAACGACCTCGGCACGACCTCGACGCCATATGAGCAGGACGTCTTCTTCGGCAAGCTGTCCTGGCAGATCAACGACCGTCAGCGCCTGGAGTTGAGCAGCGAGTACAAGACGGAAGAAGATATCCGCGGAGCCAGCGGCCAGAATGCGCCCAGCCGCGCGGCGCGTAACAACGGCGAGAATATCGCCTTCAACCTGCGCCACCAGTATCAGGGCGATCGCTTCCTGAACGAGTTCGCGATTGATTACTTCACGTCCAGCTATGAACAGTCGGTGATCAACGGATCCGACTATGGACGCCAGTACGTCATTTTCCGCGACGACAGTGCATCAACGCCCGGCTTCCAGTATAACTTCAATAACCGCGACTCCACCGTGTTCACAGCCGGCGGGCGGGCTGATGCTCAGTTCCTCGAGCAGAAAAGCACCACGATCCGTAATGATCTGACCATTCCGGATCTGGAATGGATGGGTACGCACACGATCAAGATCGGTGCGAAATACTCGATGCAGAACTATTTCGTGCAGAAGGATTTCGGGCGTAACCCCACCTTTACCTACGACATCGAAGCCCGTCCCGAGATCAACGGCAGCCGCGATATCCCTGTCTCGGTTGACTTGGGCGTCGCCGTTCCGCCTGCAGACGTCGATAACAACGTTCTGGGCCTCTACATTCAGGACGACTGGCAGATCACCTCCAAGCTGGAGCTGAACCTTGGCATTCGTTGGGATTACGAGGACAATGCGGTCAACAACGACTACCGCACGCCCGATTCCATTCGCAACATGCTGGCCGCGATCCAGAACCTGCCGAACTACGACTTCCCGTCGTATTTCAATCCCGCGGATTATATCTCCGATGGTGATCGCAAGGCCTTCAAAGGTGCGTTCCAACCGCGCTTCGGCTTCTCCTACGACGTCTTCGACGACGAGCGGACGGTCATCTTCGGCGGCGCGGGCCGTTATTACGATCGTATCGGCTTCAACTTCGCGTTTGACGAGCGGTTCAAGCCGTTCCAATTCAACAAGAGCATCTACTTCTCGAACACCGGCGGGCCTCGTGGCGGTGTCCAGACGATCGCCTGGAACCCGATCTACCTGACGCCGCAGGGCCTTGATCCCTTGCTGGCGGCCAGCCCGGGCGCCGGCGAAGTCTTCCTGGTTCAAAACGACTTCGAGCCGCCGCGCACCGATCAGTTCAGCTTGGGCGTGCGCCAGAAGATCGGCATGTTCCAGACGGCGCTAACGCTTGCAGCCGGCAAGACGAGAGGCGAATCCAGCTGGTACATCGCCAATGCACTCACGGAAACGGGCGGACGGTTCAACGGTCCGACGCCGGGATCGGTAGGCTTCCCGCAGTTCCGCAACCTGATCTTCTTCCAGAACACGGACAAGGAGCGCGACTACAAGGCGATCTATTTCACGGCCGACAAGCCCTATAACGCCGACGATCGTTGGGGCGTGAACATCGCCTATACCTATATGGACGCCACCCAGAACGGCAGCCGCGACTCCGGCTACGGCGCCTTCGACTTCGATTACAATGTGCCCGGACAGTCGCCTGAGTTCCCGTCGAACACCGACGAGACGCATCGTATCGTGGCGTCCGGCACCATCGGTCTGCCGGCCGACTTCCTGCTGTCTGGCATCGTGACCTTGGGTTCGGGCTTGCCCTACACCGTGTTCGACTGCCCGAATGCTCCCGCCGGCGGCCCGAATATCTGCTGGAACGGCGGTCGTCCTGACAAGCGCGCCTTCTTGCCCGGTCTGAACTTCGCCTATCGCCAGATCGATTTGCGTCTGACGAAGGGCTTCGAAGTCTATGGCGGTCAGAAGGTGGAGTTCATCGTGGATGCGATCAACATCTTCAACTTCACCAACTACAAGTCCTTCGATCAGGGCTTCAACAGCCCGCGCTTCGGCATGGGCACGGAACAGTATCTGCCGACCCGCAGCTTCCAGGTCGGCCTGCGTTACTCCTTCTAAATCCTGAGCCTGGGCCGCCTCGTGCTTGTTGCGAGGCGGCCTTTCTTTTTCGATTGAGACCCAGTGAGCGTGCCCATGAATCGTCGAAACTTCCTAATGCGGACCACCACAGGCGCGGCGGCTCTGGCCGTTGGATTTCCGGTGATGGCGGCGGCGCAGCAGGCGGCGGCGACGGGGGCGGTCAATGGGACGCAGAGACGGCCGATGCGGCTGGATCAGGAGATCGAGGAGCTTCAGGAGCGGACGTTCCGGTGGTTCGAGAAGGTCACGGATCGCAAGACCGGCCTGACGCCGGATCGCTGGCCGACGCCGTCCTTCTGTTCGGTGGCGGCTGTCGGGTTCGCCCTGACCTGCTGGCCGGTGGGCGTCGAGCGCGGCTGGATGAGCCGTGCCGAGGCGCGTGAGCGGACCCTGACGACGCTGCGCTTCTTCCATGATCTGCCGCAAGGTCCGGAGGCCAGCGGCACGGCGGGATACAAGGGCTTCTTCTACCACTTCCTGGATATGGAGACGGGGCTTCGCTACCGGACCAACGAACTTTCGACGGTCGATACGGCCCTGCTGATCGGCGGCATGTTGTTCGCCGCCCGCTACTTCGACAGCCGGCATGCGGACGAGGCGGAAATCCGTCAGAAGGCCCAGGCGATCTACGAACGGATCGAATGGCCGTGGGCCGTTATCCGCGACAACCGCATCACCATGGGCTGGCACCCCGAGAGCGGCTTCATACCGTCCGACTGGCACGTCTATAACGAGGGCATGCTGGTGCTGCTGCTGGCCATCGGCAGCCCGACCCATCCGGTGTCAGTCAATGTCTGGCACGAATGGGCGGCCAGCTATGACGAGAGCTGGACCGATCGCTGGGGCAGCTGGCACCTGAACTTTGCGCCCATCTTCGGGCACCAGTACAGCCACATGTTCATCGACTTCCGCGGCATTCAGGACGCTTGGATGCGCGGGCAGTCGGCCCAGTTGGGCGAATACCTCGACTATTTCGAAAACAGTCGCCGCGCCGTCTACGCCCAGCAGAAATACGCCCACGACAACCCTGGCGGCTGGGCGGGCTATTCATCTGAGGTCTGGGGCCTGACGGCCTGCGACGGGCCGGGCGATTTCAAACAAGTCATCGACGGCAAGGAGCGCGAGTTCTTCAGCTATTCCGCGCGCGGTCCGGGCGAGCGCGACGACGGCACCATCGCGCCGACGGCGGCGGCCAGCTCCATCGCCTTCGCGCCCGAGATCGTCGTGCCCTGCGTCAAGGCGATGAAGCAGAAATACGGTTCAGGCATCTATACCGAGTGGGGCTTCCTCGACAGCTTCAACCCGACACTGACAGTGCGCGAAGGGCCGCTGCAGCACGGCAAGATCGTGGACGGCGTGGGTTGGGTGGACGGCGACTATCTGGGCATCGACCAGGGGCCGATCGTCATCATGACCGAGAATCACAGGTCCGAGTTCGTCTGGCGCTATATGCGCGGCGAGCCCAATATTCGCCGCGCGCTCGACATCGCGGGCTTCACCGGCGGCTGGATGAACGGATGAGTTCAGGCCCGCACAGAAGGGGAGCCTTGGCCCTGCTGGCGGGCGGGGCGGCTGCAGCCTGCACCCCGCGCCGTGATGGCGAGACCGTGCTGCGTTTCTGGGCCATGGGCAATGAGGGCGGGACGGTGGGCCAGCTGATGCCCGAGTTCGAGCGGCGCAATCCCGGCGTCCGGGTCTCGGTCCAGCCCCTGCCGTGGACGGCGGCGCATGAAAAGCTGCTGACCGCCTATGCCGGGGCCTCGTTGCCGGACGTCAGCCAGATCGGCAATACCTGGGTGGCGGAACTGACGGCCATCGGCGCCCTGTCTCCGACCCCGCCCGAAGCCGCGAACCTGTTGACCGATCAGTTTCCGGCGGTGCTGGAAACCAACGAGATCGCCGGCCGCGCCATGACCACGCCCTGGTATGTCGACACACGGCTGCTGTTCTATCGCAAGGATCTGCTGGCGCGGGCCGGCTTCGACGCCCCGCCCGAAGACTGGGCCGAATGGAAGCGGGCCATGCACGCGATCAAGCGTGGGGCCGGCGGCGACAACTACGCCATCCTGCTGCCGTTGAACGAGTTCGAGCAGCTTCTGACCTTCGGGCTTCAGATTAATGAGCCGCTGCTGCGGGATCGGGATACGCGCGGAAACTTCTCCAACACCGGCTTCGTCGCAGCCCTGGCCTTCTATCGCAGTCTGTTCGCCGAGCAGTTGGCGCCGCTGGCCTCGTCAACGCAGATCTCCAACGTCTGGACCGAGTTCGCCAGGGGCTATTTCAGCTTCTATTTCTCCGGCCCGTGGAGCGTGGGCGATTTCCGCAGCAAACTGCCCGCGTCGTTCCAGCCGAACTGGGCCACGGCGGGCGTGCCGGGACCGAATGGCCTGGGCGCCTCGGCGCCGGGCGGGTCTAGCCTGGCGGTATTCAAATCCTCCCCGCATCAGGAGGCGGCCTGGGCCCTGGTCCGTTATCTCTCCGAGCCGGCTGTGCAGGCCCGGTTCAACACCATCGTCGGCGACCTGCCCGCGCGCCAGAGCGCCTGGGACATAGCGGGCGTGGAGCGTGATCCGATGCTGGCGCCGTTCCGGGGGCAACTGGCGCGCGCCAAGGCCGTGCCCAAGGTGCCGGAATGGGAGCGGATCGTCACGGAGATGCAGATCGTCGCCGAACGGATGGTGCGTGGCGAATACACGCCAGAGGCCGCCGCCGCCGAGATCGACCGCCGCGCCGACCGCCTGCTGGAAAAGCGTCGCTGGATGATGGAACAGGGCAGGGCCGTATGACCGTCGTCGATCCCACTTTGACCAAGGCGGAAACGAAGGTCAGGCCGTCACGCGGACGCGGCGCGCGCGAACGGGCGGCCTGGGCCTTCGTCGCCCCGGCCATGCTCGCCATCGGCCTGTTCTTCGCCATTCCGGTGATCTCGGCCCTGCTGCTCAGCCTGACCGACTTCGACATCTATGCCTTGGCGAACCTGGACAATCTGCGGTTCGTCGGCTTGCAGAACTATGAGCGGCTTCTGACCAATCCCCTGTTCTGGGGGGCGATGAAGAACACCCTGACGTTTGCGGTGCTGGGCGTGCCCCTGTCCATCGCCGCGTCCCTGGCGGCGGCGGTGATCCTGAATGCGCGGGTCGTGAAGTGGCGGCCGATCTGGCGGGTCATGTTCTTCGCCCCCTATGTCACCACCCTGGTCGCGACGGCGGTGGTGTGGCGCTATCTGCTGCACACCCGATACGGCGTCATCAACTGGGGTCTGGAGAGCATCGGCCTGCCCGCCGTGGACTGGCTAGGCGACCCATCAACCTCCATCCCCGCCATCCTGATGTTCGTGGTCTGGAAGATCTTCGGCTACAATATGTTGATCTTCTTGGCGGTTCTTCAGACCGTGCCGGACGATCTGTACGAGGCCGCCCGCATCGACGGCGCCGGGCCGTGGAAGCAGTTCCGCCATGTGACGCTGCCGGCCATCGCGCCGACCATGCTGCTGGTCTCGATTATCTCGGTCGCCAGCTTCTTCCAGCTGTTCGCCGAACCTTATGTGATGACGCAAGGGGGGCCGGCCCAGAGTACGGTGACGGTGCTCTACTTCATGTACGAAGAGGGCTTCAAATGGTGGAACCTGGGCTCCGCCAGCGCCGTCGCCTTCGTCCTGTTCCTGTGCATCCTGGCGATCACCCTGGTCCAGCTGGCGGTCGCCAAGCGGGTGGGGGCGTATCAATGAAAATCCGCGCCATCCTGCTCAATCTGGCCGTCGGCCTCATCGCCCTGATCGTGCTGTTTCCGCTTGTCTGGATGGTGTCGGTCAGCTTCATGGCGACCGGCGAGGCGGCGGTCTTCCCGCCGCCGCTGCTGCCCTCGCACTGGACGCTGGAGCATTACCGCGATCTGTTCCTGAACCAGGGCATGGGGCGGTATCTGTGGAACAGCTTCGCCCTGGCGACCTTGGCGACCATCCTGGCGCTCAGCTTCACCGTCCCGGCCGGCTACGCCTTCGCCAAGCTGAAGTTCGCGGGGCGCGAGCGGCTGTTTCAGTTCCTGGTCGCCGCCCTGGTGGTGCCGGCCCAGATCGGCACCCTGCCGCTGTTCCTGATGCTGAAATCGGTGGGCCTGGTGAACACCTACGCCGGGGCGCTGGTGCCTTGGCTGGCGTCCATCTTCGGCCTGTTCCTGGTGCGCCAGTATGCGCTGAGCATTCCTGATGAGATGTTGGAGGCCGCGCGGATCGACGGGGCCAGCGAGGGCCAGATCTTCCGTCGCGTCGTCCTGCCGACATTGCAGCCGATCATCGTGACCCTGGGTCTGTTCGTCTTCCTGGGCAGCTGGAACGATTTCCTGTGGCCGCTGATCATCCTGACGGACCAGTCGAACTACACCCTGCCGGTCGCCTTGGCGGCCCTGTCGCGCGAGCATGTGCAGGACATCGAACTGATGATGGCCGGCGCCGTCGTCACGGTCGCGCCCGTGCTGATCCTCTTCCTCGCCCTGCAACGCTACTACATCCGCGGCATGCTCGCGGGCAGCGTGAAGGGCTGACCAGAACTGCGAGTTTCGATGCGTAACCTCCTGCTGGCCGCCGCCTCGGTCCTGACCCTCGCTCTGGCCGCGCCCGCCGTCGCCCAGGAAACGCGCGTTCTCGACAGCATGGACGATGCGACGCGGTGGGAGGCCAGCGCCTCGACCGACGTTCACGCCGCCGTCTCCGCCGTCTCCGCCGTCGCCGGCCATGACGGGAAAGCGGTGCGGCTCGATTACGATTTCGACGGCAAGGCGGGCTATGCGGTGCTCAGCCGCCCGCTGCCGTTCGACCTGCCCGACAACTACGAAATTAGCTTCTGGGTGCGTGGCGCCGGGCCGACCAATACCTTCGAGGTCAAGCTGACAGACGCCTCGGCCGAGAATGTCTGGTGGAAGCAGACGGCGCGCTACGACTTTCCCGACGGCTGGACCCGGTTCGTCATCAAACGCCGTCAGGTCTCCAAAGCTTGGGGACCAAGCCCTGAAACCATCCTGCGTCGCGCCGAGCGGGTCGAGTTCGTCGTGGTCGCGGCCGAGGGCGGCAAGGGATCGGTCGAGATCGATGAACTGACACTGCGCGCCCTTCCGGTCGATCCGCCTGTCCCGCCTCAACCGGTCGCCAGCGATGGGCAGACGAACTCGACCGCCGCCAACGCCGTCGATCTCGACCCGAAAACCGCTTGGACCTCGCCGGTGGGCGGGGCGTCGGCCCTGACATTGGACCTGGGCTACGAGCGCGAGTTCGGCGGCCTGACCCTGCGCTGGGGCGAGCGGGGCGCGGCGAGCGACTATCGCGTTTCGGCCTCGAACGACGGGCGCGACTGGCGCGAACTGGCGACGGTCACGAGCGGCAACGGCGGCGTCGACTGGCTGAGGACGCCCGAGGCGACGGCGCGCTGGCTGAGACTTGAGCCGCTGAAAACCATTCCTGCCTCCGATGTGGTCGGCTCGTCCGGCGCGGGCCAGCGGCTGGGCGCGGCTCAGGCCACGACCTATGCGCTGAACGAGATCGAGGTCGAACCGCTGACGTTTGGCGCGGACCGCACCGTGTTTCTGGAAGCCGTGGCCAAGGAAAACCGGCGCGGTCTTTATCCGCGCGGCTTTTCCGGCGAGCAGTCCTACTGGACCCTGGTCGGTGTCGATGGGGGCGGGGAGAGCGGCCTGATAGGCGAGGACGGGGCCATCGAGCTCCGTCGCGCCGGGCCCAGTATCGAACCCTTCGTGGTCGATAACGGCCGACTCATCACTTGGGCCGACGTCAATATCGAGCAGGGGCTGAAGGACGGCGACCTGCCGATCCCGTCCGTGACCTGGACCGCCGACGACTGGACGCTGAAGATCACCAGCTTCGCCGACGGACCGGCCAATCAGGCGCAGCTCTGGGGCCGTTACGACCTGACCAACACCTCCAGCCGGCCGCGCACCCTGACGCTGGCCTTGGCGGCGCGCCCGATGCAGGTGAATGCGCCGCGTCAGTTCCTGGCCATTCCCGGCGGCGTCAGCCCGGTGGAGACGATCGGCTGGGACGGCGCCGAACTGAAGCTGAACGACACGGTGCGTGTGCAGCCGTTGGCGGCCCCGGATCAGGTCGCGCTGGCGACCTTCGACGCGGGCAGCGATCCGCAGTCCCTGATCCTGCCGTCCGCGCGCCGACCGGCGGGCGAGGCGGCGACCACTACGGACGGCACGGGGCTGGCCGCCGGCGCCCAGACCTACGAGATGACGCTGCAGCCCGCCGAGACCCGCACGGTCGGCTGGGTGTCGCAACTGTCCGGCGACGCCTTGGCGCCCGAGCCGGTGGGGCAGGCGGCTGCGGTTCTGGATACGGTTGAGGCCCGACTGGCGGCTGAATGGCGCGCGAAGCTGGATCGGGTGGAGCTGACCCTGCCGCCAGCCGCCCAGCGGATCGAGGACGCGCTGAAATCGTCTCTGGCCCATATGCTGATGTCGCGTCAGGGGCCGATCCTTCAGCCGGGCACACGCAGCTACAATCGTTCCTGGATCCGCGACGGGGCCATGATGGCCGAGGGTTTGAACCGGCTGGGCATGGCCGAGCATTCGGCCGACTATCTGCGCTGGTACGCCCCCTATGTGTTCGAGAACGGCAAGGTGCCGTGCTGCGTCGATGCGCGCGGCGCCGATCCGGTGCCCGAGAACGACAGCCACGGCGAGTTCGTATTCCTGGCCGCCGAGACCTATCGCTACACCAGGGACGAGGCCCTGCTGCGCCAGGTCTGGCCGCAGGTGCAAAAGGCCATCGCCTATATGGACGAGCTGCGCGCCTCGACCAGAACGGCGGCCTTCCAGACGTCGGACCAGCGGCATCTGTACGGCCTGCTGCCCCCGACGATCAGCCACGAGGGCTATTCGGACAAGCCGGCCTATTCCTACTGGGACGATTTCTGGGGCCTGCTGGGCTACAAGGACGCGGTCTTCATCGCCGAGACCCTGGGCGATGTAGAGGCTGCGGCCCGCTACGCGGCAGCGCGGGATCAGTTCGCCGCCGACATCCGCGCGTCGATCACGGCGACGGCGGCCCATCATGGCATCGACTGGATCGCTGGGGCTGCGGACCGGGGCGATTTCGACGCCACCTCGACCACCATCGCCCTGTCTCCAGCGGGCGAACAGGATAATCTGCCGCCCGAGCTTCTGGCGCGAACCTTTGATCGCTACTGGGAAAACTTCCAGAACCGTCTGACCAACCGCACGGCGTGGAAGGACTACACCCCCTACGAATGGCGGCTGGTCGGCGCCTATGTGCGGCTGGGTCAGAAGGACCGGGCGCTGGATGTGCTGGACTTCCTGATGGCCGACCGCCGGCCCGAGGCCTGGAACGGATGGGCCGAGGTGGTGGGCCGCGAAAAGCGCGAGCCGCGCTTCATTGGAGACATGCCGCACGCCTGGATCAGCTCGGACTATATCCGGTCGGCGCTCGATCTGTTCGCCTATGAGCGGGACCGCGATCACGCCCTGGTGCTGGCGGCTGGCGTGCCGGAGGCGTGGCTGGACACCGCCGAGGGGGTTGGTGTGCGGGATCTGCGCACCGCCTATGGGCCGCTGACCTACGCCTACCGCAAGGGACGGCAGGGCTATGTGCTCACCCTGGGTGACGGCGCGACGCCGCCGGGCGGCTTCGTTCTGCAATGGCCGGAGGGGCAGGGGCGGCCGGAGCGCGTTCGGATCGACGGCCGTGCGGCGACGTGGTCGGGCGACGAGTTGCTCATTCCGGCAGGGGCGCGGCGGGTGGAACTGCGCTGACCACCTGCGTCCCTTCTCCCATTGGGAGAAGGTAGCCCGAAGGGCCGGATGAGGCGCGGCCGGTAGGCTAGGTCGCACCATCCGACCCTCACCCTTTCGCGCGAAGGACGATCGCTAACGCTCTCGTGCGCTCGACCCCTCTCCCAATGGGAGAGGGGTCAGAGCCTCTGGAACGCCTTACCGGCCGCGTCGAACAGATGCGCTTGTTTCGCGGGGACGTGCAGCGTCAGGCGCTCGCCCGCCTTGGCGCGGAGTTCACCCGCCAGCTGAACCGTCAGCGTGTCTTCGGACGCTGGATGCTTCAGGTGCGCCATGGTCGTCGCACCCAGGGTTTCCACGAACATGACCTCGGCGGTCAGCGCATCGCCGTCGCCGGTCGTGGTCAGATGCTCGGGACGGACGCCCAGGGTCACGGCATCGCCCGGCTTGGCCGAGGCGGCGTCAACCGACACCCGGATCGTCTCGCCTGCGGAGGTCTTCACCGTGGCGCCGGTCGCTGAGGCCTCGACGATCTCGGCGGCCAGCAGGTTCATCTTGGGGCTGCCGATGAAGCCGGCGACGAACAGATTGGCGGGGTGTTCGTACAGGTCCATGGGCGCGCCGACCTGTTCGATCCTGCCGCTGTTCAGCACCACGATCCGGTCGGCCAGGGTCATGGCCTCGACCTGGTCGTGGGTGACGTAGATCATGGTGGTTTTCAGCTCGGCGTGCAGCCGCGCGAACTCATAGCGCATCCGCACCCGCAGGGCGGCGTCCAGGTTGGACAGGGGCTCGTCGAACAGGAAGACCTCGGGCTCGCGCACAATGGCGCGGCCGATGGCGACGCGCTGGCGCTGGCCGCCCGACATCGCCTTGGGTTTGCGATCCAGATAGTCAGTGATGCTGAGCGCCTCGGCGGCGGCGCGGACGCGGCGATCGATCTCGCCTTTGTCCGTCTTGGCCAGCTTCAGGCCAAAGGCCATGTTCTCATAGGCGGTCATGTGCGGATAGAGCGCATAGGACTGGAAAACCATGGCGATGCCCCGGTCCGACGGCGACAGGTCATTGACCACGCGGTCGCCGATCAGAACCTGGCCCGTTGTCGCCTCTTCCAGACCGGCGATGGTGCGAAGCAGGGTGGACTTGCCGCAGCCCGACGGCCCGACGAAGACGATGAACTCGCCGTCGGCGATCTCCAGATCGACGCCCTTCAGCACCTCGACGGCGCCGAACGCCTTCTTAACGTCGACCAGACGGACGTTCGCCATGCTTCCTGCTTTCCTGACCCGTTTTGTTTTGCCGCAGCGTAACCGGTTACATGGCGGGATCAATGGCGCACGATGTCTCGCCGACGATTGAAATTGCAAAACTGCAAAATTAAGCTTTCGCAAAATCGAAGCGCTGGATAGAAGCCCGCTGCCAATCGCGGGGGAATATCCGAATGACGCAGCGCAACTTCTTGATGACGACAGCCTCGATCGCCTGGTTGGCGATTGCTGCGGCCGCCCAGGCCCAGGAAGCGTCGCGCGTGGACGATGTGGTCGTCACCGGCTCCCGCATCGCAGGCGGCGAGCGGATCGCCCCGGTAGAGACCGTGGCCCGCGGAACAATCGCCGCCGCCGGGATCGCCGATGCATCTCAGTTGGTCCGGCTGGTCACGGCGAACTCGGGCTCGGAGGCCCAGGTCGATCAGCTGAACCAGCCGCAGAGTTCGGGGACGGCCCAGTTCAACCTGCGCAATCTCGGCCTCGGCTCGACCCTGGTTCTGGTGGACGGCCAGCGGTGGACCAACAGCGCCGTGGTGGCGACGGACGGCTCGGGCTTCGTCGACATCAACTCGCTGGTTCCGATGATCGCGCTTCAGCGGGTCGAGGTGGTCAAGGACGGCGCCTCGGCGGTCTATGGCTCGGACGCGGTGGCGGGCGTGGTCAACTTCATCACTCGGCGGGCCGTGGACCGCCCCGAGATCAGCGCCAAATACGCCGTCGCCGACGGGTCGGAAGAGAGCGTGATCGAGGCGCTCGGCGGGTTCGGCCTACTGGGCGGAGACCTGACGCTGGCGGCCTCGCATTTCCATCGCTCGGCCCTTGGTTCGGACGAGCGAGACTTCACCCAAGCCGAACGCTATGGCCGCGCCGGCTGGACGGCCGTGACCAGCTATGGCCAGCCGGGCTCCTATTTCCGACCCAGCCGCAATGGGTTTTCGCCCGATCCGGCGTGCGGCAATCCGGCGTTCGGCAGCGCCTATCTGAACACGCCGACCGACAGCTTCTGTCGGCTGGACTATTCCGACTTCTTCGATCTGGTCCCGGAGGAGACGCGCACGCAGCTGTTCGCGGACTACCGGCGTCCCGTGGGCGACATGACGCTGGCGTTGCAAGGCGCGTGGTCGGCGACGAACACCATTGCGCGCCAGTCGCCGTCGCTGCCGATCCTGGCGCGGTCGCTGACCGTGCCGGCGACCCATCCCGACAATCCGTTCGGCGAGGCGGTGCTGTTCCGGGGGCGGCTGCTGGGGGCGGAGGCCGGCGCGTCGCAGGCGGAGTTCGACTATCGCACCTGGCGTCTGGCGGCCGGGCTGGATGGGCGCTTCGGCAATGGCTGGACCTGGAACCTGTCGGCGACCAGCAGCCGCCAGCACGTCGCCTATGACAAGCCCGACACCATCGGCAGCGCCTTGCAGAATGCGCTGAACGGCCTGGGCGGGGCAGGCTGCAATCCCGCGACGGGGACGCCCGGCGTCGGCGCCTGCCAGTATTTCAACCCGTTCGGCAGCGCCTATCTGGGGACCGGGACGGCGAACAGCGCCGGCCTGATCGCCAGCCTGATCGGCTCGACCGGCCTGCGGGGCGCGGCGACCCTGACGACGGCGGACGCCTCGACCAGCGGCGAGGCCCTGGCCTGGGCCGGCGGGTCGGTGGATGTCGCCGTCGGCGCCCAATATCGCCGCAGCGGCTTCCGTCACGACTGGAGCGATCTGGTGAACCGGGGCGATCTGCTGACGGCGGGCGTGTCGCCGGACTTCGAGGGCGATCAGGAAGCCCTGGCCGCCTTCGCCGAAGCCCGCCTCCATCTGGGCGACCGGATCGAGGCGCAGCTGGCCGGGCGCTATGAATCCTATGACGGAAACGAGGGCCGGTTCAGCCCCAAGGCCGCGATCCGGTGGGACGTCACCGACGCCCTGGCCCTGCGTGCGTCGTGGGGGCAGGGGTTTCGGGCGCCGTCGGTCTATGCCCAGTCTGGGGCGCAGGCATCGCAGCCGTCGGTGTTCGACCGGGGGGCGTTCGTCTTCGTCAACACCCTGACCTCGGGCCGGGCCGACCTGAAGCCCGAGAAGTCCGAGAGCCTGAACCTGGGCGCAGTCTGGACGCCGATCGAAGGGCTGGAACTGGGCGTGGACGCCTGGCGGTTCGACTATGCCGATCAGGTGGTCAAGGAGTCGACCCAGGCCATCATCAACCAGGCGGCGGCCGATACGGCGGCGGGGCGGACCGGCACGGAGGCCCAGAGCCGCATCACCCGCTCGGCCAGCGGCGCCCTGACCTTCGTGCAGCTGTATTTCGTCAACGCCTCGTCCATCGAGACCCAAGGGATCGACCTGTCGGCCCGCTATCGGCGCGGTCTGTGGGGCGGGGAGGCGACGGGCTCGGCGACCTGGACCTATGTGGACGCCCATGACATCCGGCTGGACGCGTCGGCCGCCAAGGTGTCGGGCGTCGGGTCGACCAACCTGAACAACATCGGCCGATCCCTGCCGCGCAATCGCGGGGAGTTCGCCCTGGACTGGAGCGGCGGGGCGAACGCGGTGACGGCCCTGGTCCACTATACCGACGGATACGCCAACGACCGCAGCGGCATCACCGACGCCAGCATCGCCAGCCAGACGACGCTCGATCTGCTCTACAGCCGCACGATCGGCGCCGACCTGGATCTGTCGGTCGGGGTGGTCAATGTCGCGGACAAGGCGCCGCCGCTGGCGCAGTTCGCCCTGGGCTATGACCCGGTCGTAGCCGATCCGCGCGGGCGGGTGGTCAGCATCGGCCTGAGCAAGCGGTTCTGAGCAAGCGGTTCTGATCGGCGGTTGCGCGGTCAACCGGGCGGTGTATGCATCCCCCAGGGGAGAATCCGATGACCGACGGCGAGACGACGCGCAAGCAGGCGTTCAAGGACCTGTCCGAGGACGCGCTGGGCTTTGGCGGCGCAGAGGTGCGGACCGCGCGCGACCTGCTGGTGCGGCCCCGACTTGTGCTTCAGGCCTGGATGATCGAGGGACCGACGGGGGGCGGGCGTTACGCCAAGCCGTTGAAGCTGTATCTGGCGCTGAACGCGATCCTGATGCTGATCGTCTTTCTGCGCGGGGGCTTGAGCCTCTATCTGGAAGGCATGCCGGCCGATGTTCTGAACCCTTTGCTTCAGGAAGCGGGCAAGTCGCGCGACGCCTTCATGTCGGACGCCGACGGTTGGATGTCGCTGGTGGCTGTGCCGATCATGGCGCCGCTCTACGCCCTGGCGGCCATGCCGCTGTTTCGCCTGTGGGACGCCGAGGACCTGGGCCTGAGATGCGGGTTTCGCGCGGCCTTCGCCTATCTGAACGCCTGGACCGTCCCGTTGCTCCCGCTGGCCTGGTTCATGTTCAGCCCCGGCCCGCTGGCCGCGGCGTGCAGCCTGTTGATGCTGGTGCTGGGCATCGTGGCCTTCATGCGGATGGGGCGGGGACGGTGGTATCGGGGCGTGGTCCCCGGCCTGGCCAAGGGCCTGATCGTGATGACGGCCATTGGTCTGTCCAGCGTCGTTGCGACCTTCATCGTGATGGTTATCGGCGTCTTCGCCGGGTTTGCGGCCTAGACGGTCGCCTGACAAAAACACCGTCTAATTCGTCTGAAATCAGCGACCGAGCGAAATTGCACGGCGCCGGAAAAAGGCGTGCAAAGTGCAAGGTGGTGCAGTTCGTGAGCGCTGCTGTTTTCAAAGACCCGTCGACATTATAGTCCCATTCGGGGGCACGTAAGGTCGATTGACGAAGGCCGTCTCTAAGCGCCCGGCACTAAAGGGGATTTGCCGGCGAACAATGACGGCAAGGCTGCACCTTTGTGCGTGGATCGGTCGTCGGCCGGCATCTGTCCAGAAACCTCATTTTCGGTAGTTGCCTTGTCGACAGGGGCGCGAACGAGGGCGACAGTGTTCGTCGAAGCCTCAAACGGTCCGCCAATGTCTCTGCGTTTACAGGCCGCTCAGGTCGCTTGGCTGAATACGAAGCTGACCCTCGATTTCATCGCCGCATCCCGCACCTGGATCGACGAGGATCTGATATCAGCGCTGCTGACCGCAGGCGTGGTGGATGCGAACGTAAGAGGCGCCGACGACGAAGGTGCGGCACGCGACTCTTCCATTGGAGCCTGCATTTTGCCGAACGCCCTGCGGCGGCCGGTGAATGCCATCAGCATCGCCATGTCCCTGGGCGTGCCGCGCGAGAGCGCACGCACCAAACTGGCGGGATTGGTGGAGCGGGGCGTGCTGGTGCGGACCGACGGCGGCTTCGTCTTGCGCGCCGAGGTGTCGCAGTCGAAACCGTTCAAGTCCGCGATGGAAGCCTTTCTGCTGGCCACGGTGGAGTTCGTCGATGGGCTGGCGATGCTGAACGCATGCGGCGCCCGCGACGGCGACCGGGTCGTCACGCCAGCCTGGCCTGTCGCAGGCCTGGCGACGCGGCTGATGACGGCGCATGTCCTGAAAGGTATCCAGCACGCCCGATCGCTGAAGCCCGAAATCAGCCTGACGACGCACTACGTCCTGCTTTGGCTGTCGCATCTCACCGGAAGCGCCTTGCGCGTCGTTCAGGACGAGCCGGACGCCGGCCGTCTTGCCCCGCTGAACCCGCCGTTCGGGCCGGTGAGCGTGATCGAGGTCGCCAAGGCCGCCAGAATGGACGACGAAACGGTTCGCAGGCACCTGGGTCAGCTTGAAAAGGCAGGCTTGGTCATCCGGGTCGCGGGCAAGAGAGACATCAATCTGCCGGATCAGACCCTGGTCGCGAACTGGCTCGATTTCCAACGCCGGACGATCCTCGGCACGCAGCAACTGGTGCGCAAACTCTATGTCGCGGGCGTGATCGTCGATCGGCCAAGCGAAACCATTCGATTGTTCTGAACGACGATGATGAGGTTCGCATCACAGATTGATGCTGGGGCTGCATTCGTCGGTTGCGCGTTGAATGCCGTCGTCAACAGGGGCCGCACCGATGCCAGCCCTTATTGATGCGTTCGACTGGGCGACGACGCCCCTGGGGCCAAAGCGCGATTGGTCGCCCGCGCTTAGCATTACCTATGACATGATGATGGGAATGGGTTTCGCGGCCAGCGTCATGTGGGGCCCGGAGCGCACCTTGCTCTACAACGGCGCCTACATTCCGCTGCTCGGACAAAAGCATCCGAACGCCCTGGGCCGTCCGCTGGACCAAGTCTGGCATGAGGTGTGGGACGATTTGCGCCCGCTGACGGAGCGCGCGCTGGCAGGCGAAACCGTTTTTCTGGAAGACCTGCCGCTGACGATGGTTCGAAACGGCTATTCGGAAGACACTTGCTGGGTGCTGTCCTACAGCCCCGTGCGGGACGGCGACGCGATCGTCGGCATTCTCAATATCGCCATCGAAACGACCGAGCGGGTGCGGGGCGAGCAACACCGGCAGATGTTGGTCGACGAATGCGGCCACCGGGTGAAGAACACGCTGGCCCTGGTTCAAGCGGTCGCCCGCAGCACCTTGTCGGGCGTCGATCGCGATGTGCTGGAGCGTTTCGACGAGCGACTGAACGCCATCGCCAAGACCCAGCAGACGCTGGACGAAAAGGCTTGGAATGGCGGCGACCTCGGTGAGATCGTTCGAGAAGCGGTGGGTAATCTGGTGCGCAGGCCGGTTTCCATCTCGGGGCCGTCGGTGCACCTGTCGCCGCGTGTGGCGCAGACGGTCGCCCTGATCATACACGAACTGACGACAAACGCGTTCAAGCATGGCGCCCTCGCCAAGCCCGGCGGCCGCGTCTCGGTCGATTGGCGGCTGGATGAGGGTGAACTTGTCCTGACGTGGATCGAAGGCGGGGGCGCGCCGGCCCATCCGCCGCTCAAGACCGGCTTTGGCGTCAAACTGCTCGCGAGAGGCCTGCTGGGGTGCGGCGGCGCGGATCTTCGCTACGGCGTAGAGGGGTTCTCGGCGACGTTCATAGCGCCGGCATCGCGTCTGACCGACAGTTGACGATGCCCTGCGAGGGGGCGAAAGCGGCTGCATCCGCTTGATCCCCGACCTCCGAGAAACCCATGACCTACACCCTCTACGGCATTCCCAACTGCGACACGGTGAAGAAGGCCCGGGTCTGGCTAAAGCAGCAGGGGGTCGACTACGTCTTCCACGACTACAAGAAGGCTGGAGTGGATGCGGGGCGGCTGGGCCAGTGGGTCGACGAGCACGGTTGGGAGACGGTGTTGAACCGGGCCGGGACGACCTTCAAGAAACTGCCGGAAGCCGACAAGGCGGACATCGACAGGTCGAAGGCGATCGCGCTGATGACGGCCCAGCCGTCGATGATCAAACGGCCGGTGCTGGATCTGGGGGATCGGCGGTTGGTGGGGTTCAAGCCCGAGACCTACGCCTCAGCGCTTACCTGAGACGGACGGTCGCGACGACGCCGAAGTGGTCGGACGGATATTCGCCGTTTGTGGGCGTATCGCCGAAGCGGCGGGCCTCGCCGGGCATGAAGGCGGCCTGTTCGACGAAGATGTGGTCGATGACGCGCTCAGGGTGACCCTTGGCCGGGTTCAGGGTGGTCGTGACCGCGCCGCGGGGCAGGGCGCTGAAGAAGCGGGGGCCGGTCAGGGTCGCCAGGCCGGAGTCTTCCTGGGTCGCATTGAAGTCGCCCATGACGATCAGGGGCGTGCCGTCCTGCGCCAGCCAGCCGAGCAGGGATGCGATCTGACGCGCGCGCACCGGGCCGGCGTCGGGCTGCCAGGCCAGATGGGTGACGACCACATCGACTGGGCGTCCCTGAACCGAGACGCGAAGACGGAGCGCAGTCCGGAAATCGTCGAGCGGCTCAAGCTTGGTCGAGGCCTCGGCCAGAACCGGCAGGCGGGTCAGCAGGGCGTTGCCATAGCGGCGCGGGGCGCCCTCGGCGTCGGTTGAGACGAAGGCGACGTGATAGCCGCCCAGCTCGCGCGCCAGCATCCGGGCCTGGTTCTCCAGCCCGACATTGGCGTCCTCCAGCACCTCCTGAAGGGCGATGACGTCGGCGTCCTGGGCCTTCAGCGCAGCGACCAGCAGCGGACGGCGGGCGGCCCAGTCGCCCATGTTGTGCCAGATGTTGAAGGTGACGAGCTTCAGTTCGGTGGGCGTCTTAGCGTTTGGGGCCGTGGCGCAGCCTGCCAGCGGCGCGAGAGCTGCGGCGGCCAGCAGGGTGCGACGGTGGATCATCTCGGCCTCAGCCCTCGACGTCCGTCGAGGGGCGGTCGTGGCCGTCGGCGCTTTCGGTGACCCATTCGCCGGCGGCGGTCTCGTATTCGATGGCGGCGGTCTGGTCCGGCACGCGCTGCTCGCGCGCGACGCGCACGGCGGCGGCCTTGGCGTCGTCGTGGGTGGCGAAGGTCTCGGAATAGGTGTCGCCGGACTTGTAGGCCCAGCCGCCGTCATGCTCGACGATGCGATAGGTGACATGGGCCATGGGACGCGCTCCTGAGATTGATGAAACCGGACCCTAGACCGAACCGGCGGCGGCCGAAACGGCGACCTTACGAAGATTTCACCTAGCGCCGCGCATCCGTTGAGGCGTCGGCCAGCCTCTTGTGATCAGAAGGGCGCCGCATCAGGCTGCTGCAACGGTTCAAGGGATACTCGACATGGAAGACTTCATTCCGATCTTCGCCATCTTCGCCGTCTTCGGCACGATTACGGCCATCGTCTTCGGCCCCACCTTCCTGAAGTACCGCGAAAAGCGCGACATGCAGGAGACCGTGCGTCTCGCCGTCGACAAGGGTCAGGAACTGCCGCCCGAACTGCTCGATGTGATGACCAAGGATGTGCAGAAGGGGCTGCCGTCGCGCAGCAAGGACATTCGCAAGGGCGTGCTCAGCCTGGCGAGCGGCATCGGCATCGCCGGGTTCGGCATCGTCGTTCAGGGCACGACCCACGTCTGGGGCGGCAATGGCCAGGGCGCGTTGCTGGGCATCGCCTGTATTCCCGCAGCCATCGGCGTCGCCTTCATCATCCTGGGCTTCTTCAACCCGAACAAAGACTGACGTCCGCCGGAAGGGGGAAACGTCATGGTCAAATCATTGAGAGACTTCCACGATGTGGAGCTGGCCGCCCAGGCGGCGGCCGGCGGTCGGCGGGAGTATGGCGAGCTGGTGCGTCGGCACGGGTCGGCGGTGCGGGGGCTGCTGCGCCGGATGGGGGCGACGCCGTCCCTGTCCGACGACGTGGCGCAGGACGCCTTTCTGCAAGGGTTTCAGCGGTGCGCGGAGTTTCGCGGGCAGGGGACGTTTGCGGGCTGGATCAAGAAGATCGCCGCACGACTCTATCTGAAGCGGGTGGCCAAGGAGGCGCGCTACGTCGCCGAGATCGAGGCCGATCAGGCGGATGTGGTCGTCGACCGCGGCGGTCTGATGGACCTGGACGAGGCGCTGAAGACGCTCAGCGAGACCGAGCGTGTCTGCGTCTCCCTGTGCCACGGCGCGGGGATGTCGCATCCGGAAATCGCGGCAGCCATGAATTTGCCGCTTGGCACGGTGAAATCGCATGTCAAACGTGGTCTGGATAAACTCCGTGCGCGGCTACAACCGGCGCACGGCTCAGGCGGGAGGTCGGTCCATGTCGGCTGACGAATTCGATCCGATGATCGAAAGGCTGTTCGCCCAGGCGCCGAGCCTGCCGGACGAGGCCCTGTTCCTGGCGACGGTCCAGGCGCGCATGGAGACGCGGTCGCGCTGGCGCGCCCTGACCCTGACGGCGGCGGGATTGATCGGCGGCGTGCTGGCGGTGCGCGAGGGGGTGAACATCAACTTCACCGCCGACGGCGATACGACCCTGGCGCAAGGCCTCAGGGCCGCAGCCGCCACGGCGCAGGGTGCGGCGCAATCAGGCCTGGACGGATTGGGCCTGCAAGGTCTGGGCGTCGGGTCGCTGGATGTGATGAACGGCTCGGGCATGATGGCCTTCTGGATCGTCGCCGGGGCCCTGGTCGCCCTGATGGCGGCGGGCGTGGCGAAGCTATCGCAGGACGTGTGAGCGCGGCTGCAAGGGTGACACCGGCGGGGCAGGGGCCTATCTGACCCCTTCACGTCAGGAGGCCCGGCGATGTCCGTCCACACCCAAGAGAGCGTCAAACGCATCACCGTGCCCGATATCGCGGGGCGCAAGGGCGGCGAGCCGATCGTCTGCCTGACGGCCTATGACGCGCCGATGGCGGCCCTGCTGGACCCGCACTGCGATGTGCTGCTGGTCGGCGACAGCCTGGGGATGGCGGTTCACGGCCTGCCCAATACCGTGGGCGTGACGCTGGAGATGATGATCCTGCACGGGCAGGCCGTCGTGCGCGGCGCCAAACGGGCCATGGTGGTCGTGGACATGCCGTTCGGCTCCTACGAGGGCGGCAAGGAGGTCGCCTACGCCAACTGCGTGCGGGTGATGAAGGAGACGGGCGCCCAGGCGGTGAAGCTGGAGACCAGCATCGAAATGGCCGAGATCGTCGCCTTCCTGGTCAAGCGCGGCATTCCTGTCATGGGCCATGTCGGCCTGCGCCCGCAGGCGATCCTGGCCGAAGGCGGGTTCAAGGCCAAGGGCCGGACCGAGAGCGAGCGTGATCGGGTGCTGGCCGAGGCCAAGGCCGTCGCCGAGGCCGGCGCCTTCTGCATCGTCATTGAGGGCGTCGCCGAATCGCTGGCGCGCGAGATCACCGAGACGATCGACGCGCCCACCATCGGCATCGGCGCCTCGGCCGCCTGCGACGGTCAGGTGCTGGTGGTCAATGACATGCTGGGCATGTTCGACTGGACCCCGAAGTTCGTGCGCAAATACGCCGATCTGCGCACCGAGATCGACCGCGCGGCGGCCGCTTTCGCCAGCGATGTGAAAACCCGCCGTTTTCCTGCCGAAGTCGAGACCTACTTCTCGAAAAAGCCGGCTTCGCAGTAACGGACGACGTTGCGGGCGGGGAGCCGACCTTCTAGGGTCCGCGCCGGTTTGCATTTCGCGATTTTGGGGCGACGTTTCAGTGGTTGATGTCTTCGAGCAGGTCGAGGAGGAGCTTCGCTCCGACAAGTTGAAGCGCCTGGCCAAGACCTGGCTGCCCGTTTTCGGCGTGGTGCTGGTCGTCGCCCTGATCGGCGCCCTGGGCTGGTGGGGCTGGGACAGCCTGAACTCCAACAAGGCCGCCAAGGCCGCCGAGGCCTATGATCGCGGCATGGAGGCCCTGCGCGCCGACAAGCCGATGGACGCCCGCGCCGCCTTCGAGGAAGCGATCAAGGAAGGCAACGGCGCCTACAAGGTCCTGGCCCTGCAGCAGCAGGCCGGCCTGGCCGTCAGCGCCAACAAGTTCCAGGACGCGGTTCGCCTGTTCGATGAAGCCGCCAAGGCGTCCAGCGATCCGATCTTGTCGGACCCGCCCGCCCTGAAGGCCGCCTTCCTGATCATGGACACCGCGCCGCTGGCCGAGATCGAAAAGCGTCTGACGCCGCTGGCCGAAGACAAGCGCCCGCTGCACGCCTTCGCCCAGGAGGCCCTGGCCCTGGCGCGCCTGCAACACGGCAAGACCAAGGAAGCGCGCGAGGCCTTCGTGCTGCTGCAACTAGGTCAGGACGTGCCGGACTCGATCCGTCAGCGCGCCCAGATCGCCGTGGAATCCATCGACGCCGGCACCGCAGCCGCCATCAAGCCCATCATCGACGCCGCCGCCCAGGCGACGCCGCCGGCCGCCGGCGCTGCGAACGCGATGACGCCCTCGGCCGCCCAAGCTGCCCCGGCTCAGGCTGCTCCGGCCCAAGCTGCCCCGGCTCAGGCCGCACCCGCTCAGGCGGCTCCCGCCGCCGCGCCGGCCGCCCAATAGTGACGACCCCTTACAGGACGCCCCCGATGAACCGAGTTCTGAAAGTCGCGCTGATCTGCGGCGTCGCCGCGACAATGGCGTCCTGCGGCACCGTGCGCCGCAACCTGCCGTTCGGTCTGGGCGGCGGCAAGGAAGACGCCGGCGCGACCGCCTCGGCCGGGCAACGCATCTCGGTGCTGGAGTTCGAACAGAGCCTGTCGCCGTCGGCCGCCCTGTCGGGCCGCGACTTCTTCTTGCCGGGTCCGCAGGCCGTGACGGCCTGGACGCAGCCGGGCGGCACGTCCGAGAACCTGGTCGAGCACGTCATTGCGGCGCCGAACTTCCAGATCGCGTGGAAGCGGGGCGTCGGCTCGGGATCGGCTCACGTCGGCAACGTCATGGCCCCGATCGTGGCCGCCGACGGCAAGATCTTCGTGCTGGACGGCGAATCGACCGTTTCGGCGGTTTCGGCCGACACCGGCGCGATCCTGTGGAAGGCCAACGTCAAGAACGCCGATCGTGACCGCAACGGCGGCTTCGGCGGCGGCGTCGCCGTGGGCGGCGGCAAGGTCTTCGTCTCGTCCGGCTATCGTTCGATGACGGCGCTGGACGCCAACACCGGCGCGGTGGTCTGGACCCAACAGGTGGACGCCCCGATCCACGGCGCCCCGACCGTCTCGGGCAACCGGGTCTTCGTCGTGGACGTGGACAGCCAGCTGTTCGCCTTTGACGCCAACACCGGCGCCCAGGACTGGACCTATCGCGGCATCGCCGAGCCGGCGCGCGTCATGCGCGCCTCCAGCCCCGCCGTCAGCGGCACGACCGTCGTCGCCCCGTTCGCCTCGGGCCAGCTGGTCGCGCTGAGCGCCCTGAACGGCCAGGCGGTGTGGGAAGAGACCCTGTCGCGCACCAGCCGCACCAGCGCCCTGTCTGAGGTTCGCGACGTGGCGGGCCGTCCGGTCATCAGCCGCGGCATGGTCTATGGCGTCAGCCATTCGGGCGTGATGTCGGCGCTGGACCTGCGTTCGGGCCAGCCCAAGTGGCAACTGCCGGTGACGGGGGTGAACGCGCCTCTGCCGGTCGGCGACGCCGTCTTCGTGGTGTCCAAGTCGGGTCAGCTGATCACGGCCAACCGTGACACGGGCCAGATCTACTGGACGCGCGAACTGAACGAGGGCCGCGAGCGCCGCGAGGGCGGTTTCCTGACCTTCGGTCGTCGCACCATCCGCCCGCAATGGTCGGGGCCGCTGCTGGCCTCCAACCGTCTGGTGATGGTCAATTCGTTCGGCGAAGCCGTCGCCTTCGATCCGAAGACCGGCGTAGCGCAGACGACGCTGAAGCTGGGCGCGCCGGCCTATATCGCGCCGGCCGCCTATAACGGCGCGCTCTATGTGCTGACCGACAACGGCCAACTGATCTGCATCCGCTGATTTTCAGCCCAAACTAAGCTAGAAGGCCGACATGGCTCTGAAGGTCGCCATCGTCGGCCGCCCCAATGTGGGCAAATCGACACTGTTCAACCGCCTCGTCGGAAAGCGCCTGGCGCTCGTCGACGATCGCCCCGGCGTGACCCGCGACCGGCGATACGCCGACGGCAACATCGGCGACATGGACCTGACGCTCATCGACACGGCGGGATACGAGGACGTCACCGACGACAGCCTGGAAGCTCGGATGCGCGAGCAGACCGAGGCCGCGCTGGACGACGCCGAACTGGTCATGTTCATGATGGACGCCCGCGAGGGCGTGACGTCGCTGGACCGGATATTCGCCGAGCGCCTGCGCCGAGTGCACAAGCCGATCATCCTGTTGGCCAACAAGTCCGAGAGCCGCGAAAGCGGCGGCGGCGTCGGCGAGGCGCACGCCCTAGGCTTCGGCGAACCCGTCGCCATCTCGGCCGAGCACGGCGAGGGGATGGCCGATCTGTACGCCGCCATCGTCGCGGCCTCGCAGGACATCTTCGTCGAGGAGATCGACGAGCCGGATAAGCCGATCCGCATCGCCGTCATCGGCCGGCCCAACGCCGGCAAGTCGACCCTGATCAACCGCCTGATCGGCGACGACCGCTTGTTGACCGGGCCGGAAGCGGGCATCACCCGCGATTCAATTTCGGTCGACTGGCAGTTCGAGGGCAAGAACATCCGTCTGGTCGATACGGCCGGCATGCGTCGCAAGGCGCGGGTGCAGGAGAAGCTGGAGAAGCTGTCGGTCGCCGACACGATCCGGGCCATCACATTCGCCGAAGTCGTCATCCTGATGATGGACAAGGACGACGCCTTCGACACCCAGGACCTGCAATTGGCCGATCTGGTCGAGCGCGAAGGCCGCGCCCTGGTCTATGTCGCGTCGAAGTGGGACCTGGAAGACGAGCCCCAGTCCCGTATGGCCAAGCTGAAGGGCATGGCCGAGGACAAGCTGCCGCAACTGAAGGGTTCGCCCTTCGTGGCCCTGTCGTCGCACAGCGGGCGCGGAGTCGAACGGCTGATGCCGGCGGTGCTTCAGGCCTATGACACCTGGTCGGTCAAGGTGAAGACCAAGGACCTGAACACCTGGCTGTCCATGGCGACCCAGCGGCACCCGCCCCCCGCCGTGGACGGCAAGCGGATCAAGCCGAAATACATCGCCCAGACCAAGGCCCGCCCGCCGACCTTCGTGCTGATGGCCAACCGCGCCGAGTCGATGCCGGAGCATTACAAGCGCTATCTGGTCAACTCGATCCGCGAGAGCTTCGACCTGCCGGGCACGCCGATCCGTCTGAACGTCAAGTCCAGCGGTGTGAACCCCTATGCCGAAGGCGGCGCCAAGTCCGGGCCGGAACGCTACAAGGGCGACGCCAAGACCGCGCCGCGCCGCGTCAAGAAGGCCGAGAAGGAAGAGGCCCTGTCCAAACTGCCCGGCAAGGCGCTGGAGCAGAAGAAGACCCGCAAGGCCCAGCCCAAGATTCTGGGCGGGTTGAAGTCCAGCGCGTCGAAGAAGGCCGGTTCGTCCGTGGCGGTTCAGAAGGGCGCGCGCGGCGGCGCTCGCCAGGTGTCGCGTTCGGGCCGGATCCGCACGGGCCAAAAGGGCGGCGCCAAGAAGTGACGGCGTGAGCGAGGCCGAGAGCGCGCTTCCCGCCCGGCCCACCTCGCGTTGGCTGATCCTGGACGGGCAGGGGCGGGTGCTGCTGTTCCACTTCGTGTTTTCCGAAGGACCGCTTGCCGGCACGGCCTTCTGGGCGACGCCCGGCGGCGGGTGCGAGGCCGGCGAGACTTTTGAAGACGCCGCGCGCCGCGAACTGTTCGAAGAGACGGGCCTGGTCGTCGAAGATCCCGGCCCGCAGGTCGCTCAGGTCCGCGTCAGCTTCCGCCTGCCTGACGGCCGGATGGCGGATGTGGATCAGAGGTTCTTCCTGCTGCGTACCGAGGCGTTCGACCTGTCTTCCGCAGGCTGGACCGTGGAAGAACAGGGAGTTCTGGTCGATCACCGCTGGTGGAGCCTCGACGACATTCGCGGCTCGGCCGAGACGATCTGGCCGGCGGAACTGGCGGATATCCTCGATACGCTCTGAGGCTCAGCCCATCATCAGGCTTTCGCGCATGCGGGCCGCGTCGCGGCCGGGCGGAAGGCCGAACTGACGGGCGTATTCGCGACTGAACTGGGACGGGCTGTCATAGCCGACGGCGAAGCCGGTCTCGGCTGCGCCCTCGACGCCCGTCAACAGCCGGGCGCGGGCTTCGCGCAGCCGCAACTGCTTGTGGAACTGCAAGGGGCTCATGGTCGTCACGGTGCGGAAATGTCGGTGGAACGTCGACAGGCTCATGCCCGCCATGTCCGCCAGAGTCTCTAGCCTGACCGGTTCGGCGTAATGGGCGCGGAGCCAGTTGATGGCACGACTGACGCCTGAAAGGCGGCTTTCGGCCGAGCCGATCTGGCGCACGGTCGCGGCGTGCCGGCTGTGGAGCAGGCGCCAGATCAACTCGCGTTCGATCATCGGCGTCATGACGGCGATTTCCTCGGGCCGGTCCAGGAGGCGCAGCAGGCGGGCCATGGGCTCCAACAGTTCGTCCTCCAGCGGAGTCACATGGATGCCGGTCGGCGGCGGCTGATCCGAGGGGGCTGGCACGTCGATCTCCAGCATCAGGCCGGCGATGGTGGCGGGGTCGAGGTCGAAGCTGAGGGCGCGATACGGCGCCTCGATGATGCTGCCACACACCGGCAGTTCGGCCGATACCACCAGGCAATCGCCGGCCTGATAGGAATAGACGGTCTCGCCCAGGATCGTCTGTTTGGCGCCGCACACAACCAGGCACAGCATGGGGTCATAGGCGACGGGGACCAGCCGGGTCTGCGCGTTGCTGCCATACAGGCGCAGCCGCGGCACGGCCGATCGCGTCAGATCAGGCGGCGCGTGACGGGCAACGATGTCGCTCATTTCGGGCAAGAAACTCATGACGGCATTCAGCGCCGGCCACAGGCTATTCGCAAGCGGGCGAGAGCGGTTTGACAGGATCGTGCAAGCCTTCGCCCGGATCGCCCTAACGCCGTCGATCTGAAACCGCGTCTTCTGCATCCGGTCAGGCAGAGGAGATTTCCCATGACAACAACCAACCAAAAGACCTGGCTCATCACCGGAGCGGCGCGCGGCCTTGGCGCCGGGATCGCACGCGCGGCGCTGGACGCGGGCGACCGCGTCGTCGTCGCAGGTCGAAACCACGACGCCCTGATCAAGGCCTTCGGACCGGATAGCGACACGGTGCTGAGCCTGACGTTGGACGTCACCCACACGATCGCCATCGCCGCCGCGGTCGAGGCCGTCATGGCGCGCTTCGGCCGCATCGACGTTCTGGTGAACAACGCCGGCTATGGCCACCTCGGCATCTTCGAGGAGACCAACGCCCAGGATGCGCGCACCCAGTTTGACACCAATGTCTTTGGTCTATTCGACATGACGCGCGCGGTGCTGCCGATCATGCGCGCGCAGAGGTCGGGTCATGTCTTCAACATCTCGTCGATCGGCGGCTTGATGGGCGGTGAGAGCGGCGCGATCTATTGCGCGTCCAAGTTCGCGGTCGAAGGCTTCAGCGAGTCCGTCGCGCAAGAGGTGCGTCCGTTCGGCATACATCTGACCATCGTCGAGCCGGGCTTCTTCCGCACCGACTTCCTCGACGCCTCGTCGATCCGATACGGCGATAATCCCATCGCCGACTATGCCGAAGCATCGCGCGCCATCCGCGCCTTCTATGACGCGCGCAGCCATAATCAGGCGGGCGATCCTGCGAAATTGGGTCAGGCCCTGGTCGTCTTGGCGAATGCGGAACACCCGCCGGTGCGATGGTCAGCGGGCACGGACGCCATCGGCGTGGTCGAGATGAAGGCGGACAGCCTGAGGGCCGAACTGGAGGCCTGGCGCGATCTTTCAGCCTCAACCGACGGCGATTTCACCTTCCGCGAAGAGCCAAGGCTAGGCGGCGCCTGGGGCTGATCCCAGCCTAGACCAGCGCTTCCGTCGTCGGTCCGGCCGCCCAATCGCGGAAGCGGATCGTCAGCGGGGGCGTGGTGTCGGGGCGGGCCAGATCGACCACCAGGGGGCCGATCTCGGAGGGGTGGGGCAGGACGGACGGGTCTTCGCCCGGATAGGCCTGGGCGCGCATGGCGGTGCGCATGCGGCCGGGATCGACGATGCTGACGCGGACGGGCGTGCTCTCGATCTCATCGGCCCAGGCCTTCACCAGAGCCTCGGCGCCCGCCTTGGTCGCGGCGTACATGCCCCAGAAGGCCTTGGGCGCGCTGGCGACGCTGGTGGTGAAGTGGATGGCGCGGCCGGCGTCGGAGGCGCGCAGCAGCGGCTCCAGCGAGCGGATCAGGCGATAGACGGCGGTGAAGTTGGTCTTTTCGACCTTGGCGAACTCGCGCGGGTCGGCGTGCGACACCGGCGTCAGGCCCGAAGGGCCCATGGTGGCGGCGCAGTGGACCCAGATGTCCAGCTTCCTGAACCGTTCGAAGATGGCGCCGCCCAGCCGGTCGATGGCCCCGCCGTCCACCAGATCGAACGGGATCAGGGTCGCATGGCGCCCGGTGGCGGCGAAGATGGCGTCGTCCAGCTCTTCCAGACCGCCTTGCGTGCGCGCCGTCGCAATGACGTGGGCGCCGGCCTTGGCCAGGGCGAAGGCGCTCTCATAACCGATGCCGCGCGAGGCGCCGACGACGAGGGCGATACGGTCGTTCAGGGGAAGTTCGGACATGGCCGCTGATAGCGCGGCCTCGGCCCTCAAGCCAAGGCCCGCGCGCTCAGGTTTTGCCCTAGGCGCTGACCAGCAAGGACAGCTGTTTGGCGCCGAACTCGCGTCCGCCTTCCTCGATCTCGCGATCCAAGAGGCGGGTGGGGTAGTCGCCAGTGAAATAGTGGTCGGTGAACTGCGGGGCGGCGGGGTTGCGGCCGGTCTCGCCCATTGCACGATACAGGCCGTCGATGGACAGGAAGCCCAGTGAATCGACCTCCAGCATATCGCGCATTTCTTCCAGCGTCTTGTTGGCGGCCAGCAGCTGCGCGCGCTCGGGCATGTCGATGCCGTAGAAGTCGGGGAAGAGGATCTGCGGGCTGGCCGAGCGCAGGTGAACTTCGGTGGCGCCGGCAGCGCGCACGGCGCGGACCAGTTTCAGCGAGGTCGTGCCGCGCACGATAGAATCGTCGATCAGGACAACGCGTTTGCCGGCCAGGGCCGACTTGTTGGGGCTGTGCTTCATGCGCACGCCCTTCTGGCGGGCGCCCTGGCTGGGCTGGATGAAGGTGCGGCCCAGATAGTGGCTACGGATGATGCCCATTTCGTAGGGAATGCCGCTTTCCTGGGCGTAGCCGAGGGCGGCGGGTACGCCGGAATCGGGCACCGGCACGACGATGTCGGCCTCGACGCCCAGTTCGCGAGCCAGGCCGCGACCCATTTCCTTGCGCACCTCATAGACGGAGCGGCCGTTCACGACCGAATCCGGGCGTGAGAAATAGACGTACTCGAACAGGCAGGGACGCGCCGCGCGGGCGGGGAAGGGCTTGAGCGAGCGCAGGCCGCTGTCGTCGATGACGACGATCTCGCCGTGTTCGACGTCACGCACGAACGTGGCGCCCATCATGTCCAGGGCGCAGGTCTCGGACGCCAAAACCCAACCGTCGCCCAACTGGCCCAGCACCAGCGGGCGGATGCCCAACGGGTCGCGGGCGCCGATCATCTTGGTGCGGGTCTGGGCCACCAGGGCGTAACCGCCCTCGATCCGGGCCAGGGCGTCAGTGAAGCGATCGACGATCTTGGCTTTGCGGCTGCGTGCGATCAGGTGGAGGATGACTTCGGAATCCGAGGTCGACTGGAAGATGGCGCCCTCGCTGACCAGCTGGGCGTGCAGGAATTTAAAGTTGGTCAGGTTGCCGTTGTGGGCGATGGCGATGCCGCCCTGGTCGAGATCGGCGAACATCGGCTGGATGTTGCGCAGGAAGCTGCCGCCGGCGGTGGAGTAGCGGGTGTGGCCCACGGCCGCGCGGCCGGGCATCCGCGTCATCAGGTCGGCGCCGCCGAAGGCCTCGCCGACCAGGCCCTGGTGGCGTTCGGTGTAGAAGCGCTCGTCCTTGACGCTGGCGATGCCGCAGGCTTCCTGGCCGCGATGCTGAAGGGCGTGAAGGCCCAGGGCGACGACGGAAGAGCCTTCGTCCTCGTCCGCGCCCCAGACGCCGCAGACGCCGCATTCCAGACGGAGCTGGTCTTCCTCCGGCTCGCGCCAGTGCTCGCGGTGAACGACGGGATCGGCGATATGGTGGCGCATCGTGGGGCTCCGATGACCGGGGGGAACTTAACGGGCGGCTTCGCGGCGCGAGTTAGGCTCTGATTGCGTCGGGGGCAAGGCTTCGTCGTCCGAAAAGCCCCGGCGTACGGACGAATCCACGACGGGAGTGATGGCGTCGGCGCCGCGTCCGATGCTGGGCAGGACGATCTGGATCATCCGCGCGCCCATGGCGCTGACCGGATAGAGGGCCGCCTTTCCGAGCCAGAGCGGGGTGCGCTCGCCTGGCAGGGCTGCGACGATGACCAGATGCACCGCGCCGATCAGGACCAGCGCACGGATGCCGCCGATGAACAGGCCGAAGATGCGGTCGATGACGCCGAGGTGCGGATGGTCCTTGGCGCTCTTGGACATCATCGAGCCGACCAGGCGCAGGCCGAAATAGACGACGAAGAAGGTCAGGACGGCGGCCAGGATCGACCCGGCCCACTCGGGATCGACGAAGGCGCGCGTGACGCCGGCGGTCCAGGGCAGGGCGATCAGGGCGACCAAAGCCGCCAGGGTCGCGCTGAGCAGCGTAATGACCTCGCGCACCCCGCCGCGCACCCAGCCGGCGGCGACAGAAAACAGGATCACCACGATGGCGAAGACGTCGTATCCGGTCACGCGTGCGGGATCCTGCGGTTGCTACCAGGGTCTAATAGCGGTTCTGCGAGATTCGTTCGACCACATCCGTCAGGCGCGTGACGGATGTCACCTTCACCCCCTTGGTCTTGGCGGTCAAAGTCGGGCTGAGCACCTGATCGAAGCCCAGTTTTTGCGCTTCGCGCAGCCGGGCCTCGGCGCGGCCGACGCTCCGGACCTCGCCCGACAGGCCGATTTCGCCGAAGACGACGCAGCCCTGGGGCAGGGACACGCCGGTCGCCGAACTGATCAGCGCCGCCGCCGCTGCGAGATCGGCCGCCGGTTCGTTGATGCGCAAGCCGCCCGCGACATTCAGATAGACGTCCTGATCGCCGAAGCCGAAGCCGCAGCGGGCCTCCAGCACGGCCAGCACCATGGCCAGACGTCCCGTCTCCCAGCCGATTACGGCGCGGCGCGGGGTGCCGTAGGCGGACTTGGACACCAAGGCCTGCATTTCGACCAGGACGGGGCGCGAACCTTCGATCCCGGCGAAGACGGCGGCGCCCGGCGCGCGCTCCTTGCCCTCGCCTAGGAAGAGGGCGGAGGGGTTGGCGACCTCGCGCAGACCGGCGTCGCCCATTTCGAACACGCCGATCTCGTCGGTGGCGCCGAAGCGGTTCTTGCCGGCGCGCAGGATGCGGAACGGATAGCCGCGCTCGCCCTCGAAGGTCATGACGGCGTCGACCAGGTGTTCGACCACGCGAGGGCCGGCGACCTGGCCGTCCTTGGTGACGTGGCCGACCAGGACCACCGCAACGCCCTGCGACTTGGCCAGTCGCACCATTTCGCCGGCGCAGGCGCGGACCTGGGTGATCGAGCCGGGGCCGCTCTCGTGCACGTCGGACCACAGGGTCTGGATCGAATCGACGATGACGATGTCGAACTGTTCGCGCTTCAGCGTGCCCAGAATCTCACGCAGCGCCGTCGCGGCCGCCAGATTGACCGGCGCGTCAGCCAGGCCCATCCGTTTGGCGCGGGCGCGGATCTGCTCGACGGCTTCTTCGCCCGAGATATAGGCCACGCGCGATCCGCGCAGCGCCGCTTTGGCCGCGACCTCCAGCAACAGGGTCGATTTGCCGACGCCCGGATCGCCGCTGAGCAGGATGGCCGAGCCGGGCACGACGCCGCCGCCGCAGACCCGGTCGAACTCGGCGACGCCCGTCGTGATGCGCGGCGGCTCGGGCGTGTCGGACTGAAGCGTTTCGAACTGGATGCCGCGCGTGCGGGCCGAAGCCGCCGCCGACGGCTTGATCGCGCCCGGCGGAGCCGAGCGGCTTTCCTCGCTCAAGGTGTTCCACTGACCGCAGGAGCCGCATTGGCCCGACCACTTGCTGTGGACCGAGCCGCAGGACTGACAGACGTAGAGGGCGGAATCGCGAGCCATGGGCTTCCTTAGCAGATCGAACGGTCGCGCCGGACATGGCCTCGGCTCACGACAGTTTCGGTCGCAGGCGCAACCTTTGCCATACTGAAGGATTGAGAATGTGTCGCACACCCTTGCTTCTCGAAGCGACGCAACGTCAACATCCGCCCATCTTCTCTCGCCGAGGCCTGTCATGACCGATCCGACGACCCACTCCCAACCCGCTGTCGATCCGGCCCTGGTCGCGCGGGTCAAGGGCATACTGCTGCAGCCCAAGTCTGAATGGCTCAAGATCGACGGCGAGTTCGCCACGACCAAAAGCCTGTTCACCCGCTATGCGATGATCTTGGCGGCGATCGGCCCGGTCTGTTCACTGCTCGGCGGTCAGTTGATGCCGATCATGGGCATGAAGCTGTCGATCGTCGGCGCGATCGTCGTGGCGCTCGTCAGCTACGGCATGTCCTTGCTGGGGGTCTTCCTGCTGGGACTGATCATCAATGCGCTGGCGCCGAACTTCGGCGGGACGGCCAATAAGGTTCAGGCCATGAAGCTGGCCGTTTATTCTTGGACCGCCGCCTGGCTGGCGGGCGTGTTCGGCCTGATCCCGATGCTGGGCATCCTGGCCATCCTGGGCCTGTACAGCTTCTATCTGCTGTTCGTCGGCCTGCCGATCTTGATGAAGGTGCCGGAAGACAAGAAGGTCGGCTATTTCATCGTGACGGTGATCGCCGGCGTCGTGATGTATTTCATCATCTCGGCGATTGTTGGAGCCATTTCGATGAGCTTCGTCGCCGCGTCGGTCGGCATGGCCGGTCTCGCCGGAATGGGCGCCGGCTACTGAGAATAGGCGCGCGGCACGCGGAGGGTGATCGAGGTCAGCAACTCGTAGCTGATGGTCCCCGCCGCGGCCGCGGCGTCGTCCAACAGGCGGTTCGGGCCAAACAGTTCGACCGGATCTCCGACCGCGACATCCAGGCCGGTGATGTCCACCGCGCAGACATCCATCGAGACCCGACCCAGCAGCGGCCGGGTCTCGTTGGCGATCCAGACGACGCCCTTGGGCGAATAGGCGCGCAGCAATCCATCCGCATAGCCGGCCGCTACGGTGGCGACCTTGATCGGCCGCTCGGCGATGTAACCGCGCGAATAGCCGATGCTCTCGCCCGCCGGCACGTCGCGAACCTGAAGCACCTCGGCCGTCAAGGTGGCCACGGGTGCGATGCGGGGATCGGGGCGCCCCTCTGGGCCGCCGCCGTAAAGACAGATGCCCGGCCGCACCGTGTCGAAGGCGAAGTCCGGGCCCAGGAAACAGCCGCTGGAGTTGGCGAACGACCGGATCACGCCCGGATAGCGATCCAGCACGCCCGCAAAGGCGTCACGCTGGCGCCGGTTCATCGGATTGGCCGGTTCGTCGGCGCAGGCGAGGTGGGTCAGGACCAGGGCCAGGCCGTCGAAAGCGTCAGGCGCGTCCTCGGGCCGAATACCCAACCGGTTCATGCCGGTGTCGATCTGCAGGCCGCAAGTCCCACCGCCCGCCGCCCTCCAGGCCTGGATCTGCGCCGGATGGTTCAGCACGGGCCGCAGGTCCGACGCCTTCAGCATCGCCGCATCGTCGCCGTGGCAGCCGTCGAGCACATAGATCACAGGACCGTCGGCGCCCAAGGCCGCCCGCAGCCGCACGCCCTCCGCCGCCCGCGCCACGAAGAAGGTCCGCGCCCCCTCGGCCATGAGCCGTGTCGCCACCGCCTGCGCCCCCAGCCCATAGCCGTCCGCCTTGACCACCGGATGCACCGGCTGGCCGCTGACGGCCTCCAGCGTGTGATAGTTGCGCGCCAGGGCGTTCAGATCGACGGAGAGGACGGCGGGGGTCGATGCGGTCATGGCGTCCTTATGCGCCAACACCGCGCCGATGGAAGAGGCTACTCGTAGCTGACCTCTTCATAGCCGTGCGCCAGGTTGCCGAAGCGGACGGTGTCGGCGTCGAAGGCCAGTTTGACGATGCCGATCGGGCCGTGGCGCTGCTTGCCGATGACGACCTCGGCCTGGCCTTGCAGGCGGTCCATGTCCTGCTGCCATTGCAGGTGTTCCTCGGTCCCCTCGCGCGGCTCGGCCCGGCCCAGGTAGTAGCTTTCGCGATAGACGAACATCACGCAGTCGGCGTCCTGCTCGATCGAGCCGGATTCACGAAGGTCCGACAGTTGCGGGCGTTTGTCATCGCGCTGTTCCACCTGACGCGACAGCTGCGACAGGGCGATGATCGGCACCGACAGTTCCTTGGCCAGGGCCTTCAGGCCGCCGGTGATCTCGGACACTTCCTGCACGCGGTTCTTCTGGCCGCCGCTGTTGCCGGTCGTGACCAGTTGCAGATAGTCGACGATGATCAGGTCCAGCCCATGTTCCATGCGCTTCAGGCGGCGCGCGCGGGCCGCCAGCTTGGAGATGGACAGGCCGCCGGTGGCGTCGATGTAGAGGGGGCTTTCGCCAATCTCGACCGCGGCGTCGCGCAACTTGCCGAAGTCGGTAGCGTCGATCTCGCCCTTGCGCAGCTTGTCCGACGACACGCCGGACGCATCGGCGAGAATACGCATCGCCAGCTGTTCGGCGCTCATTTCCAGCGAATAGAAGGCGACCACGCCGCCGTTGACCGTCTTGCGGCCCTCCGGTGTCGGCTCCCACTGATAGGCGCGCGCCACGTTGAAGGCCATGTTGGTCGCGAGCGCCGTCTTGCCCATCGACGGACGGCCGGCGAGGATCAACAGGTCGGACGGGTGCAGGCCGCCCAGTTTGCGGTCCAGATCGTTCAAGCCGGTGGCGAGGCCGGCCAGCTTGCCTTCGCGCTGATAGGCTTCGGCCGCCATCTGAACGGCGCCGGACAAGGCGTTGGAGAAGCTGACGAAACCGGATGAGGGCTTGCCGGTCTCGGCCAGCGAATACAGGGTCTGTTCGGCCTGTTCGATCTGCTCGTCAGCGGGCGTCTCCGGATTGGGCGCCTCCTTGATCATGTCGCCGCCGATGCGGATCAGGTCGCGGCGCAGGGCCAGGTCATAGACGACGCGGGCGTAGTCGGGGGCGTTGGCGGCGGGCGGCGCGCGGTCGACCAGGTCGGCGAGATAGCGCAGGCCGCCGAACTCCTGGAACGCCGGATCCTGCTTGAACCGCTCCATCAGGATGGTGGGCTCGGCCAGCAGCCCCTGGCGGATATGGTCCTCGATCGCGTCGAACAGCCGTTGATGGAAGGGTTCGTAGAAGTGCGAGCCGCGCAGCCGGTCGTTCAACCGCTCGAACACGGCGTTGTCGAACATCAGCGAGCCCAGCAGCGCCTGCTCGGCCTCCAGATTGTGCGGCATCGAACTGACGCCGCCGGAGTCCAGCGGAGACGACGAGAAGGGCATGGGGGCGAAGGCGTTCATCGATTAACGCTTTAGCCCTCTCACGCCCCTGCGTCAGACGCGGACGCCGCCTGGACCGTGGACAGATCGCGGTGCCTTGGGGACGAACCGGAATTCCTCAATCGGCGCGCGTCAGGAGGCCGACACAAGACTGGTCAGCGCAAAGCTCCAGAAGACCCATTTCAACCCGACGGCTTGAATGCCCGCACGAAGCAGGGATCGCCGCCGATCCAGCAGATAGGCCGCCGTCACGATAAGCCATATCCAGGCCGACGTCGCTAAGCCAAGCCAGCCGTTGTCCCAATGGACGCCGACGATATAGGCGCCGCCTCCGAGCACCAGACCGGGCCAGACTGACTTGAAGAACCGCCGAGAAAGTTCGGCCGGAAGCAGTGTGAAGACGGCCGCTTCAACAGCCATCAGGGCTAACCCAATCGCCGCCAGGACGAGCGGGGAAAGGCGATCCATTGCGGCAGGAACGACGCCGTCGCCCGGAGCCAATAGGCCAAGCCCGACGACCCCGCAGATCAATAGCAGGCTGCCGCACGCGAATATCGCCACCGAGCGGCCGATACCATTGGGTCGGACCATCGGTGGTCAGGCGCACGGATAGTCGTGCGCCATCCATTCGCGGAAGGCCTGTGTCACGCTGATGTTGCGACGGCTCTGCGGAATGGCGTTGAAACGGCTCAGGATGGCGTTGGGCGAGACGCTGACCTTGTCGGGCATGCAGGTCGCAGGCTGGCGGCCGGCCGCCTTGGCCTGGGTCTGTTCGGCGCGGACGGTGCGAACGGCGCCCCGGAACTCGGCCATCAGGCGCCGGGTGTCCGAGCGCAGCAGGGCGGTGGGGTTCTGAGGAATGGCGTTGGCGGTGGTCAGGAATTCCTGAACCGTCATGGCGTTGGCCGCGCCGGCGAAAAGCGTCAGCGCCAAGACGCCGGCTGCGATCGATCTGGTCTTCATCTGGTCCCCTCCAAAGCCCCCTCTGGCAGCGCGCAGGTTGAACGGCGATATGTGTCGCAACTGGGGCGAAGCGGAACGGTCAAGCTGAAGATTTCGTAATGCGAACAAGGAAAAGGGCGCTCTGAGGAGCGCCCTTGCCCGGCTGGCGTTCAGCCCGACCTCACCATTTCAGGCTGAGGCGCGCATAGCCGTAGCGGCCGTTGAAACCGAAGGGCGAATAGTAGGGGAAGCCCAGAACGCCGTTGGAGTTCAGCGACGCCGGGACGAAGTCCGGATATTCATCGAACACATTGTCCACGCCGATCGCCACGCCCACGCGCTCGGTCAATTGGAACCGGCCTTCCAGATCCACGACCGTCTTGGCCCCGGTGCTGTAGTCGTTCGCCGCCGTCGAGCCGGGTTGCAGCACGTCTCCATAGTAGGTGGCGCGAACCGTGGCGCCCCACCTGTCCCGGCTCCAGTCCGCCGACGCCGAGACCTTGGTGTCGGGCGTGCCGTCTTCGATGGTCAGGATGCGTTGGCGCGCGAACAGGGTCGGGACCGGGTTCAGAACCGAGGAGGACGTCGGCACGCGGTTGACAGACACATCGTTGAAGTTCGCCGCGACGGTGAAGTCGAAATCGCCGAGCGTATCGGTCGGAAGGCGATAGCGTCCAACGATGTCCACGCCTTCGGTCGAGGTCGAGACCCCGTTCAGGAAGAAGCGCGCGGCCTGGACGCCTTGCGGATCCAGCAGGCTGGCGACCTGGCCCGAGAACGTCCGGTTGATCAGCTCCGACAGCACGATCTGGTCTTCGATGTCGATCTTGTATGCGTCGACCGTCAGGTCGAACCGGCCCAGACGCACCACGGCGCCCACCGAATAGTTGGTCGAGGTCTCAGCCTTCAGCGGACGCGCGCCAAGAGCCGTCGCGACCGCGCTGGTGGCCGGGAATGTGCCGGTTTCGACGACGGCGCCGTTCTGGATCACCGAGGCGGTGGAGGTGAAATACGACTGCTGCAACGACGGCGCGCGGAAGGCGGTCGAGACCGAACCGCGCAGGGCGAAGCTGGGTGTGAAGTCATAGCGGGCCGACAGCTTGCCCGTCTGGGTGTCGCCGAAATCGGAGTAGTCCTCGAACCGAACGGCGCCCTCGACACGCAGCTTGTCAGTCAGGGGGATTTCAATGTCGGCATAGGCGGCGAAGTTGTCGCGATCAACATCGACGGCGTTCGAGGGCTGGAAGCCGACGAAGCCCTGGGCGCCGCCGGTCAGGGCCGTGTTGGCGCCCAGGGGGCCGCGGTTGTAGCTCTCGGGCTGACCGGCCTCGATCTTGTAGTTTTCCCAGCGCTGCTCCAGGCCCCAGGCGAAGTTCAGCGGGCCGCCGGACAGACCGACCTCGAACTCACGGCTGAAGTCGGCGCCCAGCACCAGTTGGTCATAGATCAGGCTGCCGGAATCGAAGCTGGTCGGCGAAGTCGCGCCGTAGGTGGAGTTCAGCGAATCCTCGGTGCGGAAGTCCAGGGCGTTGCGGCCATAGGTCAGGCTGATGTCTGTGTTCCAGCCCGCCAGTTCGCCGCGCAGGCCGCCGGCCAGCGAGGCGTCTTTCGAATTGATGGCGACCTTCGGCAGGAAGCCGTTCGGGTAGATCGAGGCGACATTGTTGACGTTGTCGGACAGGCGAGGGAAGGCGGCGCCTTCGCTGTCACGGTCCTGATAGCCGGCCCAGCCATAGGCCTCCCAGCCGTTGCCCAGGCCCTTGCCGGCGTTGGCGAAGACGGTCCACTGCTCCACATCCGGGTCGCCGAACCGGGCGGTGATCGCGCCGTTCGCCGCCGCGCGGGGGTCATAGTCCGAACGGTTGGTCGACTCGCGGTTCAGATACTCCGCCGACAGGGTCAGAAAGCCGTCGTCGCCCAGTGAGAACCCTTGCCAGGCCGAGGCCGTGACGGTGCCGCCGTCGGTCTCGTCGCGTTCTCCGCGCGCGGTCTTCACCGTGGTGAAATACTGGCCGTAGGTCACGCTGGCGCCGCCGCCGCTGGAGGCCTCCTTCAGGCGCAGGTTCACCACCCCGGCGATGGCGTCCGAGCCGTATTGCGCCGAGGCGCCATCGCGCAGCACCTCAACCCGGTCCAGAGCGCCGGTCGGAATGGTGTTCAGATCGACGGCGGCCGACCCGCGCCCCACCACGCCGTTGACGTTGACCAGGGCCGACGCATGGCGACGCGTGCCGTTGACCAGCACCAGCGTCTGGTCCGGCGACAGGCCGCGCAAGGTGATCGGGCGGATCGAGTCCGAGCCATCGTTGGCGGACGGCCGCTGGAAGGTCAGCGACGGCACGGCCTGGGCCAGGGCCGTGGCGAACTCGGTCGTGCCGCGCGTCTGCAACGCCTCGGACGTCACGACATCGACGGGCGCCAGGGTGTCGAGGCGCGACCGGTTCTGGACCCGCGTGCCGGTCACGACGATATCGTCCACCTGCGCCGCCTCATCGGCGACGGGTTCGGCGCTTTGAGCAAAGGCCGGGGCGGCGGTCAGCAGGGCGAAGGTCGAGACGGTGGCGAGCAGGGCCGGTGCGGCGGCCCGTTGAGAAAGAGAGCGCATTGAGAGATTTCCTAAAGTTTGTTTTTTGGCGCGACCGCGCATCGCCGCCGCTAACCGCGACGGGCTTTTTATGATCGGCTTGGGATTGGGTATGGCGTGCGGTCTCAGCCGCAACATCGCGCGATGGCGGGCGGCGTAGCCGTAAAACGGGGGGTGATCTTCATGGCCTCTCCAACCGCAAGGTCGGGGAGGTCCCGGCGGTCATGGCCATATCAGGGCGAAGGTGCGGCGGGTCAATCGACGCAGGCGGCCATGTTTTGTTGCGGCAGTCAGTAGGAAATCTATTGCCACGCAAAATGGGGCGCTCCGAAGAACGCCCCATTCGAGTGGGATATCAGTTGGCTTAGAAGTTGTAGCTCAGACGGCCGTAGAAGAAGCGGCCGTTGAAGCCGTAAGGCGAGTAGCTTGGGTAGCCCACCGAACCGGTCGCGCCGTTGATGTTGGTCGGCGTGGCGGTTGGATATTCATCGGTCAGGTTGTTCACGCCGACAGCGAGCGACACGCCGAACGGTAGGGTGTAGCGGCCCTCCAGATCCACCAGCAGCGCGTCGCCCGTTTCGTAGTCCAGGGTGGCGTTGTTGTTGGCGACCAGAACGCTGTCGTAGCTGGTGCCCTTCAAGGTCGCACCGAAGTCGCCCAGCGACCAGTCCACGCTGGCGACGATCTTCTGTTCCGGCGTGCCTTGCTCAAACGAGAGTTTGGAAGAGCGGTCGAAGAGGAAGTCGCCAGCCGGGGCGATGGCCAGATTGCTGGGCACGGGCGGGGTGCGCGTGACCTCGGTGTTGTTGAAGTTGCCGGCCAGGGTGAAGTCGAACCGGCCGAAATCCTGGGTCGTACGATAACGACCGACGACATCCACGCCGCTGGTCGTGGTGTTGACGCCGTTCAGGAAGAACCTTGCGCCGGTCACGCCGTACGGCGCGAGCAGCGCCTGGATGGCGGCGGTGGATGCGGCAGGTTGGCTGGGACGCGAAACGCCTAGGGTTTCGGAATAGATGATCCGGTCATCAACCTCGATCCGGTAGGCATCAACCGTCAGTTCGAAACCGCCGCTGCGGAAGACCGCGCCCGCCGAATAGTTCGTCGAGGTTTCCGGTTCCAGGGGCTTGGCGCCCAGCGCGATGGCGATGGGGTCATTGACCCGATAAGAGCCATTCTGCTGCAGCACGACGCCGGCGCCCGTCGCCACCAGGTTCGTGGCGACGTAGCTGAAGTATTGTTGCTGCAGGGCCGGCGATTTGAAGCCTGTCGAGATCGCGCCGCGCAGGGCGAAGGCGTCGGTGAAATCGTAGCGGGCGGACATCTTGCCGGTGAACCGATCCCCGAAATCGGAATAGTCCTCGTAGCGACCAGCGACGCCGACGGTGAACTGCTCCGAGAACTTGCCTTCCAGATCGATGTAGGCGCTGACGTTGTTGCGATCGACATCAACGGCGTTGGATGGCGCAAAGCCGGGGAAGCCCTGTGATCCGGCGCCGCCCGCCGTGACCGGCCCCTTGTTGTAGGACGTCGGTTCGCCCTCCGAGACGCTGAAGTCCTCGCGTCGGTATTCGACTCCGAAGGCGACGTTGAGCGGTTCATACAGGTTCGCTTCGATCTGTTTCACCGCATCCACGCCGATGGTCAGTTGACCGTAGCTGAGGCCGCCGGCGTCGAACTGGGTCTGAGACGCGGCGCCATAGGAGGCGTTCAGGGAGTTCAGGACGCGATAGTCCAACTCGTTTCGGCCGTACCCGACCGAGATATCCCAGTCGAAGCCGGCGGCGGGGCCTTTCAGGCCGCCGTATATATTGTAGTCGTCGATGTCGGCGGCGATGATCGGCAGGAAGCCATTGGGATAGATGGCGGTGACGTTGTTGGAGTTGTTGAAGGCGCGGGCTGTCGCCGCAGCCTCGGACTTGCGCTTTTGATAGCCGCCGAAGGCGTAGGCTTCCCATTCGCCGCCAAGCGGTTTTCCGGCGTTGAAATAGCCGGTGTAGGCTTCTGTATAGGGATCGCCGAAGCGACCAATGACGGTGGTCGCACTGCCTCCGTTGACCGCAGTGGTCGCCGCGTAGTCGGAGCGATTGGTGGGCTGGCGTTTCTGGACTTCGCCCGAAAGGGTCAGGAAGCCGTCGCCAAACAGGGGCAGGCCGACCCAGCCGGCGAGCGAGGTCTGTTCGCCGTCGCGGCGGCTGTGCTCGCCGCGCGCGGTCGTGAAGTCGGTGTCGTAGATACCGTAGTTGGCGGTGATGCCGCCGCCGGTCGACGCCTGGCGCAGACGCAGATTGATGACGCCGGCGATGGCGTCGGCGCCGTACTGCGCCGAAGCGCCGTCACGCAGGACTTCGACCGAGCCAAGGCTGATCGAAGGAATCGTATTCAGATCGAAGGCTGTGGAGCCACGGCCAAGCGCGCCGTTGACGTTGACCAGGGCGCCGACATGGCCGCGCTGACCGTTGATCAGGACAAGGGTCTGGTCAGGAGCAAGACCGCGCAGGGTTGCCGGACGAACGTGATCCGAGCCGTCGGAAATGGCGGGACGAGGGAAGTTGATGGACGGGGCGGTGGCGGCGAGGGCGGCGGCCAGCTCTGTGCCAGTGCCCTGTTTCGCCAGAGTTTCGCCGGTGATGACATCGACGGGCGCGACGCTGTCGAGCCGGCTGCGCCCAACGGTGCGCGTGCCGGTGACGACGATCTCATCGACATCGGTGGCTTCACTTGGCGGAGGGGTTGTCTGGGCGAACGCCGATGAGGCGATGAAGAGCGCGCTGGTGGAGGCAAAGGCCAATAGGGCCTGACGACCGTATCCGATTTTCATTGATAGTCCCCGACGATGCACGACAGCCCTCTGTGTCGGCGCTCGGCAGGCCGTCATGCCGTCGCCCTCGGTCGGCGTCTCGAAAAGCGCAATAATCTTGCGCGTATAATCGAAACGCAGGCCTCAATTGCAGGCTGTGACCGCAATGTGACGACGTCAAGCAAGCTTAATGTCTAGACATCCATTTGAGAGATCAATGATCTGGCTTTGTTGTAATCTTGTCATAGGTCACGGTGACGATCGGCCGTGCGGTGGATGCCGTTCACGCGCAGCAAAAAGGGCGCGTCCCTTGCGAGACGCGCCCTTGATGTCGTTTGGGATCCGGTCGGATCAGGCTTCGTCGCCGAAGCCTTCTTGTTGACCGGCGCCACCTTCGATCAGTTCCTGGGCCGATTGCTCGGCGGCCTGGCGCTCATCGTCGAACTGGCTGCGGATCACGTCCTCGCCCTTGGCTTGGCGCTCGGCCTCGTCCATCGAGCGGGCGATGTTGATCTTGACCGTGGCGCGGACCTCGGCGTGCAGGCGAACCGGCACTTCGTGGACGCCCAGGCTCTTGATCGCCGTATTCAGGACGACCTGCGAGCGCTCGACCTTGCCGCCTTCGGCCTGGATGGCCTCGGCGACGTCGCGCCCGGCGACCGAACCGTACAGGTGACCGGTTTCACCGGCCTGACGGATCATGACGTAGGTCTGGCCGTCGATCTTGTCGGCGACCTTCTGTGCGTCGGCCTTGTTCTTCTCGTTGCGCTGCTCGATGGCGGCGCGGTCGAGTTCGAACGCCTTCAGGTTGGCGGCGGTGGCCCGGCGGGCTTTGTCGCGCGGCAGAAGGAAGTTACGGGCGAAGCCGTCCTTGACGGACACGACGTCGCCGATGGCGCCGAGATTCTCGACGCGTTCAAGCAGAACGACCTTCATCTCACTTCACCACGTAAGGCAGGAGGGCCAGATAGCGAGCGCGCTTGATGGCCTTGGCCAGTTCACGCTGCTTCTTCTGGGAGACGGCGGTGATGCGCGAAGGCACGATCTTGCCGCGTTCGGAGACGTAACGCTGCAGCAGCTTGACGTCCTTGTAATCGATCTTCGGCGCATTGGCGCCCGAGAACGGGCAGACCTTGCGGCGACGATAGAAGGGGCGGCGGCCGGCGGCGCCGGAGCCCGCCGGTGCGCCCGGGGTCGGGGCGGTGGTATCGGTCATGTTCCGGGTTCCTTATTCGGCGTCGGCGGCGGCGTCGTCGCGCGGGGTGCGCTCGCGCTCACGCTCGCGCTCACGCTCGCGGCGGGCCAGCAGCGGCGACAGTTCCAGGTCGAGTTCCTCGACGCGGACGGTCAGCCAGCGCAGCACGTCTTCGTTGATCGACAGCTGACGCTCGACTTCGGCCATGGCGGCCGGAGGGGCGTCGACGGCAAGCAGCGAATAGTGAGCCTTGCGGTTCTTCTTCACGCGGTAGGTCAGGTTGCGCAGACCCCAGTATTCGATCTTGGCGACCGAGCCGCCACCGGCGACGATCAGATCCTTGATGGTGTCATTCAGCGCTTCGGCCTGTTGCGCCGAGATATCCTGGCGCGTCATGACCGTGTGCTCGTAAAGAGCCATGCGGTAGTCTCCCTTGTGGGCGTCGGCGCGGAAACGACCGGGTAAGTCGGTCTCCACGATGGCTCCTGGCGCGGCGGCCGGACCGAACGTCCAACCCTTTGGTGCTCCGCGACAGGACCGAAGCCCTGGAAAGGCGGGGCCTATAGGCGAAAAGGGGCGAGGAAGCAAGGATGGCGGCAGACGCTTGTGGCTCCCCTCGACCCCGCCTAAACCAGCCCCATGCCGAAGCTGACGTCCGCGGTCGATCCGCAAAGCCAAAAATACAAGTCCCTGCACGCGCACAACAGCGCCCTGGTCGCCGAGTTGCGTAACCATGTGGCCAAGGCCGCGCGCGGCGGCTCGGACAAATCGCGCGAGCGTCACGTCGCTCGCGGCAAGCTGTTGCCGCGCGACCGCGTCGAGCGCCTGCTGGATCCCGGCTCGCCCTTCCTGGAGATCGGGCAACTGGCTGCACACGACATGTATGACGGCGAGGCCCCGGCGGCGGGCGTCATCGCGGGCATAGGCCGGGTTTCGGGCCGCGAGGTCATGATCGTCTGCAACGACCCGACGGTTAAGGGCGGCGCCTACTTCCCCATGACGGTCAAAAAGCACTTGCGCGCCCAAGAAGTCGCCGAGCAGAACCGCCTGCCGTGCGTCTATCTGGTCGATAGCGGCGGGGCCAATCTGCCGCACCAGGCCGAGGTGTTTCCCGACCGCGATCATTTCGGCCGCATCTTCTTCAATCAGGCCCGGATGAGCGCCAAGGGCATCGCCCAGATCGCCTGCGTCATGGGCCTGTCCACCGCCGGCGGGGCCTATGTGCCGGCCATGTCGGACGAGACGATCATCGTCAGGAACCAGGGCGCCATCTTCCTGGCCGGCCCGCCGCTGGTGAAGGCGGCCACGGGCGAGGTCATCTCGGCGGAGGAACTGGGCGGGGCGGAGACCCACGGTCGTCGCTCGGGCGTGGTCGATCATGTGGCCGAGAACGATGAGCACGCGCTGGAGATCGTGCGCTCCATCGTCGCCAATCTGAACACGACCAAGGCCGTCGAGATGGATGTGCGCGAACCGCGCGCGCCGGCCTTCGACGCGGAGGAGCTGTACGGCCTTATCCCCGACGACGTGCGCGCCCCCTATGATGTGCGCGAGGTCATCGCCCGGCTGGTGGACGGGTCGGAGTTCGACGAGTTCAAGAGCCTGTACGGCTCGACCCTGGTGTGCGGGTTCGCGCGCATCTGGGGCTATCCGGTCGCCATCCTGGCCAACAACGGCGTCATCTTTTCCGAAAGCGCCCAGAAGGGCGCGCACTTCATCGAACTGGCCTGCAAGCGCAAGATTCCGCTGCTGTTCCTGCAAAACATCAGTGGCTTCATGGTCGGCGGGAAATACGAAGCGGGCGGCATCGCCAAGGACGGCGCCAAACTGGTGACGGCCGTGGCCTCGGCCGAAGTGCCCAAGTTCACCGTCCTGATCGGCGGGAGCTTCGGAGCCGGAAACTACGGCATGTGCGGCCGGGCCTATTCGCCGCGCTTCCTGTTCACCTGGCCCAACAGCCGGATCGGGGTCATGGGCGGCGAGCAGGCCGCCAGTGTGCTGGCCACCGTGCACCGCGACGCCGAGACTTGGTCCCCTGACGACGCCGAGGCCTTCAAGGCGCCGATCCGCCAGAAGTATGAGGACGAGGGCAATCCCTATTACGCCACCGCCCGCCTGTGGGACGACGGCGTCATCGATCCGGCCCAGACCCGTGATGTGCTGGGCCTGGCCATCAGCGCCAGCCTGAACGCCCCCATCCCGGAGACGACGTTCGGCCTGTTCCGGATGTAACCTATTGGTCCGCGCCTCGTTGTGAGCGGACACGCAGTTTGGAGACCCCCATGGCCGATCAACCGACCGAAGCCGACCTCAACGCCCTGGACGTCACCGACGCAGAGGCGGCCGAGATCAACAGCATCGCCCAGCCGCTGGTGCCCGATGCGGCGCCGGACGCCGACGATGATCTGGTGCAGATCGATTCGACCACCGACGGCGTCGTCTTCGTCACCATCAACCGTCCGCAGAAGAAGAACGCCTTCGACGCGGCGACCATCTCGGCCCTGCACGAGGCGTTCGAAACGCTGCACGGCGCGGACCGGGTGCGGGCCGTCTTCATTCGGGGGGCGGGCGGCACCTTCAGCGCCGGGGCCGATCTGAACTGGATGCGCGACGCCGCCGGCTGGTCCGAGAGCGACAACCGCGACGACGCCATGGGCCTGGCGAAAATGCTGAAGGCCCTGCACGACATTCCCGCCCTGACGGTGGCGGTGGTCGAAGGCAACGCCATGGGCGGCGGAGCGGGCATCGTCGCCGCCTGCGACATGGCGGTGGCGGTCGAGGGGGCACGCTTTGCCTTCTCCGAGGTCAAGCTGGGTCTGATCCCGGCGACCATCGCTCCCTATGTGATCGAGGCTGTCGGCGCGCGCCGCGCCCGCCAGTTGTTCCTGACCGCCAACGCCTTCGACGCCGACTACGCCGCCCATGCCGGCCTGATCGACCTCGTGCTGCCCGAAGGATCGGTGGACGAGTTCATCTCGATGCTGAGCGACAGCCTGACCAACAATGCGCCGGGCGCGATGGGCGAGGCCAAGCGACTGGTCAACGACATCGCGCACCACAAGATCGATAACGGTCTGATGGATGAAACCGCCAAACGCATCGCCCGCGCCCGCGTATCGGACGAAGGCCGCGAGGGCGTCGCCGCCTTCTTGGAAAAGCGCAAGGCCAGCTGGACGGTCTGATTGCACTGATCGGCCGCCGGAAACGGCGGCCGATTTCACGCGTAGTTGAAGCTGATCGAAATCCGGTCGGCCTTGGCCAGATTGGTCGGCACCTCGTGCCGCAGCCAGCTTTCCCACATCAGCACCGTGCCTGCCTGAGGCTGCAGATAGACGAACGGCCGCTCGGCCTCGCTCGCCTCATCCGTCACCGACGGTCGGGCCATCATGAAGGGCAGGCGGGGATCTTCCAGCTTTAGCGATGAGGCGCCGTCTGGCACGTCGATATAGACGGTGCCCGACAGGAAGGCGTGCGGGTGGATGTGACCCGTATGGCCGCCGCCCGGCTTCAGGATGTTGACCCACAGATTGTCGAGGCGGGGTTTGCGGGCCAGGTCGAAGTTCAGCGCCTTGGCGTAGGCGACGGCATGACGATCCAGATGGCGCTTCAGCTCGGCGAACTCGGGGAATCGCTTGGGCAGGTCGTTCAGCGATCCGTAGGAGGTATAGCCGCGATAGGCGTTGGCCTTGCACCACCGGCGGCCGGCCTCATCCTCCTCGGCCATCATCCGGATGACGTCGATCAGCTGTGCGTTGAAGTCGGACCAGCCACGCCCTTCGGCGAGGGAGGCTTCATAGACCTGGGTGACGAAGAGGGGGCGCAGGGACATCGGAGGGGCTTAACGCCTGCCGCGTCGCGTGAGAAGGGTCGTGCTCTGCCTCTCGCCTGATGCGCACGATCCGGCTAAGACCGCTTCATGTTCAAGTCCGTCCTTGTCGCCAATCGCGGCGAAATCGCCTGCCGTGTCTTCCGCACCGCCAAGCGGATGGGGATTCGCACCATCGCCGTCTATTCCGAGGCGGACGCCAACGCCCTGCATGTGCGCGAGGCCGACGAGGCGGTGCTGATCGGACCGGCGGCGGCGCGCGAATCCTATCTGGACGGCGCCAAGGTGTTGGCGGCGGCCAAGGCGACCGGCGCAGAGGCGATCCACCCCGGATATGGCTTCCTGAGCGAGAACGCCGACTTCGCCGAGGCGGTCGCGGCGGCGGGCCTGATCTGGATCGGGCCGGACCCGTCCTCGATTCGCGCCATGGGTCTGAAGGACGCGGCCAAGGAGCTGATGATCCAGGCCGGGGTGCCGGTGACGCCCGGCTATCAGGGCGCGGACCAATCGGAAGAGACCCTGACGGCCGAGGCGGCGCGGATCGGCTATCCGGTGCTGATCAAGGCGGTCGCGGGCGGCGGCGGCAAGGGTATGAAACGGGTCGATGATCCGGCCGATTTCGCCGCCGGTCTGGCCAGCGCCAAGCGCGAGGGGGCTGCGGCGTTCGGCGACGACCGGGTGCTGATCGAACGCTATATTACCCGTCCGCGCCATATCGAGGTGCAGGTGTTTGGCGACAGGCACGGCGAGGTCGTCCACTTGTATGAGCGCGACTGTTCGCTGCAACGCCGCCACCAGAAGGTGATCGAGGAGGCGCCGGCGCCGGGCATGAGCGATGCCGTGCGCGCCGCCGTGACCGGGGCCGCGATCAAGGCGGCCAAGGCCGTGAACTACGTCGGGGCCGGGACGATCGAGTTCATCGCCGACGCCTCGGACGGGCTGAAGGCGGACGGCGTCTGGTTCATGGAGATGAACACCCGGCTGCAGGTCGAGCATCCCGTGACCGAAAGCGTGACGGGCGTCGATCTGGTCGAATGGCAGTTCCGCGTCGCAGCGGGCGAGCCGGTCCCCCTGAAGCAGGCCGAGATCCAGCTGAACGGCTGGGCCATGGAGGCGCGGCTGTATGCCGAGGATCCCGTCAACGGCTTCCTGCCTTCCATCGGCAAGCTGGAGCATTTCGTCATGCCTGAAGGCATCCGCGTCGATACCGGCGTGGAGCAGGGCGGCGAGGTCAGCCAGTTCTACGACCCGATGATCGCCAAGCTGATCGTGCATGAAGACACGCGCGAGGCGGCGGCGGCGCGTCTGGCCGAGGCGGCGGGCGAGGTCGAGGTCTGGCCGGTCAAGGCCAACGCCGGCTTCCTGAAACGCTGCCTGGAGCATCCGCGCTTCGTCGCAGGCGACGTGGACACTGGCTTCATCGCGGCGGAGGAGGCTTTGCAGCCGCAGCCTTCCGACGAAGCGACGCTGGCGGCTCTGACCCTGATTGCGGAAGCAGCGGCGGATGCGGTCGAGGCGCGTTCGGACCGGTTCAGCCCTTGGGGCGGCCAGCCAGGCCTGTCCTATGGCGTGCGTCTGAATGCGCCGGCGCAGACGACCGTCTGGGCCCATGTCGACGGTCAGGGCGTGTCCGCTGCGGTGACGCCGGTCGAAACGGGCTGGCGCGGTTCTCAAGGAGAACTGGCCCACGTCGGGTTCGACCAGGTTCAGGCGGGGGATCGCCTGTTCGGCTATCAGGCCGTCGATGACGGGTTCGTCCTGTTCGTCGATGGCGAGGCGCGTCGCGTCACGCCCTATCGCGCCGCCGTGGGTTCAGGCGCGGGCGCGGTGTCGGATGGTTCGCTGCGCGCGCCCATGCCGGGCAAGATCGTGGCTACGCCGGTCAAGGCCGGCGATGCGGTGACGAAGGGCCAGCCGGTCGTGGTGCTGGAAGCCATGAAGATGGAACACGCCCTGACCGCGCCGTTCGACGGCGTGGTGGAAAGCGTCGCGTCTCTTGGCGAGCAGGTCGTCGAGGCGGCCGTGCTGGCGGTGGTGAAGGCGAACTAAAGCCCCACGCCGCCGATGGGGCGGGTGAAGACGGTGTCGCCAAAGGTGGCGATGAGAGCCAGGGCGGGTCGCATGACGCCTGTCTCGCGGATGCTGGCCGACCAGGCGTCGTGCGTCGCCTTGCTCATCCACACCTCGGTGACCCACAGGGCGTCGGCGTCATTCACATCGTGCGCCACGACGTAGCTGTGGCAGCCCGGTCGCTTCACATTGGGATCCAGCAGGCAGAGGCCCAGTTCGTCGCGGCGGCCGGGATGGGCCGTCAGGCGGGTAATCAATCCGTACATACTGGTCCTAAAGGCGCTGGGCGAACTGAGCGGCGCGAGCCGATGGTTAGCCCTCTAAGATTAAGAATCTGGCCAATGCGTTTAAGGGGCACTACGTGGTCGCCATGCCGCTTCACATGATCAAGCTGGGCGTCGGGGTGCCGGACGTCGAATGGCTGGAAACCCGCGCCGCCAAGGGCGGGCCGCTGGTGGTTCATACGCGAATGACACCGAAACGGGCGACCGAGATCGAGGACGGCGGCTCGCTTTACTGGGTGGTGAAGGGAACGATCGTCTGTCGACAGCCGGTGCTGGACATCACAACCTTGGGCGAGGGCAAGCAGAGCCGATGCGAGATCACGCTCGAACCCAAGGTCATCCGCACCGCGCCCATGGCTCGGCGTCCCTTCCAGGGTTGGCGATATTTCGAGCCAAAAGATGCGCCGGTCGATCTGACCGACCTCGACGCTGGCGAGGCTCCGGAAGAACTGGTGCGTCAGCTGCGCGAACTGGGCGCCTGGTAGGCCAAGCCCTCAAAGTTTTTGGGAGTTGACCCCGGCGAGTCGGCGTGGCCTGTGCCGCGTCCGATGATCGCGCTCAGCCCCCAGACCCGTACCGCCTTCCGCGACCTGCTGAACCTGGCATGGCCGGTGATCCTGGCGCGCATCGGCATCATGACCATGGGGCTGACCGACGCCATCGTGGTGGGCAACTATTCCAGCCAGGAACTGGCGTTCCATTCTCTGGCCTGGGCGCCGACGTCGATCGTGGTGACGACGGCGGTGGGCCTGATGCTGGGCGTGCAGGTGATGACGGCGCGGATGCTGGGCGAGGGGCGTCGGCACGCGGTCGGCTCGGTGCTGCGTCGCGGCCTGACCTATTCGTTGCAGATCGGCGTCGTGTCGATGATCGCCCTGATCGCCATTGGCCCGTGGGGACTGGCCAAGCTGGGGCTGGAGGACGGTCTGGCGGAGGGCGCGGGGCCTGCCCTGGTGGTGTTCGCCCTGTCCATGCCCTTCTATCTGATCTCGGTGACGGGCCAGTTCTTCCTGGAGGCTCTGGGCCGGCCCAAGCCCGGCATGGTGGCCATGTGGGTGGCGAACGGGGTCAATCTGGTGCTGAACATCGTGCTGGTCCCGGACCTGCTCGGCTTCGGCTTCGACGGCGCCTTCGCCTCGGCCTGGGCGACGTTCGGGGCGCGGGCGGCGCTGGCGATCTTTCTGGTGATCTACATCCTGCGTCTGCCCGAGGCGCGGGCGCTGGGCATCTTCGACAAGCCCGAGCGCGATCCCAAGGCCGCGCGCGAACAGGTCAAGGTCGGCCTGGGCGCCGGGGCCTCCTACTTCATCGAGGTCGGGGCCTTCTCGGGCTTCACCTTCTTCGCCGGTCAGATCGGTACGGCGGAGACGGCGGCCTGGGCGGTTGTGCTCAACGTCTCGGCCATCGTCTTCATGCTGCCGATGGGGCTGTCGTCGGCGACGGCGGTGCTGGTGGGCCGCAGCTATGGCGCCGGCGACGGGCGAGGGGTGATGCGCGCCGGGCTGGTCGGGCTGGGCGTCGTGACGGCCCTGACCTTGGTGGTCGCCCTGCTGGTCTGGCCCAGCGCCCATCTGATCGTCGGCGCCTACAATCGCGACCCGGCCCTGCTGGCCATCGCGGCGCCGGCCCTGGTGCTGGCGACGCTGTTCTTTGTGGCGGACGGCATTCAGGTCGTGGCGGCCCAGGCCAACCGCGCGGCAGGCGACGTCTGGTGGCCCACCATCATGCATTTCGCCGCCTATGGGGCGGTGATGATGCCGCTGGGCTGGGTGCTGGCGCACCAGATGGGCGTCAACGGCCTGGTGTGGGCGGTAGTGATCGCCAGCCTGGCGTCCTCGACCCTGCTGACCGGGCGTTTCATCCGTATTGCGCGCCGTCTGCCGCAAGGCGTTTGAGGAAACCGCGCCACCGCTCTATATCCCTGCGCTTCCCCGAACACCTGGACGATCATGGCCCGCATCCTCATCACCTCGGCGCTGCCCTACATCAACGGCATCAAGCACCTGGGGAATCTGGCGGGCTCGATGTTGCCGGCCGACGTCTGGGCCCGGTTCAAGCGGGCTCAGGGGCATGAGGTGCTCTATATCTGCGCCACCGACGAACACGGCACCCCGGCCGAACTGGCCGCCGCCGCGGCCGGTCAGGATGTGCGCACCTATTGCGACGAGCAACACGAGATTCAGAAGGCCGCCGGTCAGGCCTTCGGCCTGAGCTACGACTGGTTTGGCCGGTCGTCGAACCCGCAGAACCATCGGCTGACCCAGCATTTTGCCGAGACGCTGGAGAAGAACGGCCTCATCGAGGAGCGGGTGGATCGGATGATCTATTCGATCGACGACGCCCGCTTCCTGCCCGACCGCTATGTCGAGGGAACCTGCCCGCACTGCGGCCATGTCGGCGCGCGCGGCGATCAGTGCGACAACTGCGGACGCCTGCTGGACCCGACCGACCTGATCGATCCCTATTCGTCGGTGTCGGGCTCCAAAAACCTTGAGGTGCGCGATACGCGTCACCTCTATCTGCTCCAGACCAAGATCGAGCCGGAAATCCGCGCCTGGGTCGATGGCAAGACCGGCTGGCAACAACTGGCCAAGTCCATCGCGTACAAACATCTGGACGAGGGGCTGATCGACCGGGGCATCACCCGCGACCTGGCCTGGGGCGTGCCGGTGACCAAGGACGGCTTTCCGCGCCCGGGCATGGAGGACAAGGTCTTCTACGTCTGGTTCGACGCCCCCATCGAATACATCGCCGCGACCGAGGAATGGGCCGAGGCGACGGGCGGGTCGTGGCGTGACTGGTGGCGTCTGGACGAGGGGGCAGAGGACGTTCGCTATGTCCAGTTCATGGGCAAGGACAACGTCGCCTTCCACACCGTCAGCTTCCCCGCGACCATCATCGGCTCGGGCGAGCCGTGGAAGACGGTGGACCAGCTGAAGGCGTTCAACTGGCTGAACTGGTACGGCGGCAAGTTCTCCACCAGCCAGAAGCGCGGCGTCTTCATGGATCAGGCGCTGGAACTGCTGCCGGCCGACTACTGGCGCTGGCGCCTGACGGCCTATGGGCCGGAGCACGCAGATTCGGCCTTCACCTGGGAGGATTTCCAAGCCTCGACTAACAAAGACCTGGCGGATGTGCTGGGCAATTTCGTCAACCGCATCGTCAAGTTCGCGGAATCCAAGTTCGACGGCGTGGTGCCCGAGGGCGGCGAGGCCGGACCGGTCGAAATCCAGCTGGAGGCCGACATCAAGGCCGCCGTCGCCGAGGCGACCGAACAGCTGGAGGCGATGGAGTTCAGAAAGGCCGCCGTCGCCATCCGCGCCGCCTGGGTGCTGGGCAACGAGTATCTGCAGGTCGCGGCGCCCTGGACGGCGCTGAAGACCGATCGCGACCGCGCGGCGGTCGGGGTGCGCACGGGGCTGAATCTGGTCGCCCTGTTCGCGCGTCTGGCCGCGCCGATCCTGCCGTTCACCGCGCCCAAGATCGCGGCGTCGGTTGGGGTGGACGACCTGAGCTGGCCTGGCGCCGACGAGGATCTGCTGACTCGTCTGCCTGTCGGCGGCAAGGTCGAGGCTCAGGGCGTGTTGTTCGCCAAGATCGAGGACGCCCAGGTCGCGGAATGGTCCGAACGCTTCGGCGGCGCGGACGCCTGATCCGAAGGGGATAAGCGATGACGCCGACCCTGACGCCCCTGACCGACGAAGCGCGCGCCGTCATTCGCGAGCGGCTGGCGCGCACGGGGCGGGCGCAGATCGACGGCGTCTTGGCTGTGACTGACGCGCAAGCGCTCTACGACGCGGCGACGGCCGCCGACTACAACGTCGTGACGCGACGCGGGACCGGCCATGTCGATCTGCCCGCCGCCTGGCTGGCTTCTCTGACGCCGGATCAGAAACAGGCGCTGGGTCAGGCGGTGCAGGCCTCGGCCCAGACCGACTTCCAGTATCTGTACGACAATCACCCAATCTACGATCTGGTCCAGGCGGGGCAGGCGGCGGCGGTGTGGGCCGATCTGTTGGCCTTTCTGAACGGCGAGGCCTTCCTGGGCTTGATGCGGGACGTGACAGGCGAGCCGCGGCTCGCCTTAGCCGATGCGCAGCTGACCCGTTATCGCGCCGGCCATTTTCTGACCGAGCATGACGATCACGCCGAGGGCAAGAATCGCTTCTTCGCCTATGTGCTGAATCTGACGCCGGTCTGGCGGATCGAGTGGGGCGGCCTTCTGGCTTTCCATGGCGCCGACGGCAATGTGGCGGAGGCCTTTACGCCGCGCTTCAACACCCTGAACCTGCTGAAGGTGCCGACGCCCCATTCGGTGACGCAGGTCGCCCTGTCGGCGGCGGCGGACCGGATTTCGGTTACCGGCTGGCTGCGCGGTCGCTGATCAGTCCTGTTCGGCGAACACGACCGGAAGCCCCGCCGCATTCCAGGCCTGGATGCCGCCGGTCAGGTTGAACAGCGGCTGGCCGTCGGGACCGGTCGGGCCGACGAAGGCGCAGACCTGATGGCTGCGGCCGCCCTTCAGGCATTGAACGATGATCTTCTTGTCGGCCGGAAGGTCCAGCGCCTCCCAGGCGGCGGGCATCTGGCTGAGCGGGGCCAGGATCGCGCCGTCGATGCGGGCGGCGGCGAACTCGTCCGGCTCGCGCACATCGATCAGCACTGCTTCGCCCGCCTGCAGCCAGGCGGCGGCTTCTTCGACGGTGACCGTGGCGACGGTCATGGTGCGACCGCCGGTTCGGCGGGCGCCGGCGTCGGGCTGTCCTCGGTGCGCTTCTGGCCCAGGTGTTTGGCCGCTTCCTCGGGACCGATCTCAAGGAAGGCGGGGGCCGAGGCGTTGAACTCGTCCATATGGCCGGTGCGGACCACTACTTGGCGAGCGCCGTCCCAGATCATGTGCAGGGCGACATAAAGGACGACGACCAGACCGATATAGCCGATCCAGCTGAAGCGGTGCAGAAGCTTGGCGATATAGGTGGCGGCGACGCCCATCAGGGCGATCGACAGGACCAGGCCGAAGACCATGATCCAGGGGTGTTCGTGCGCGGCGCCGGCGACGGCCAGCACATTGTCCAGCGACATGGTGATGTCGGCGACCATGATCTGAAGCAGGGCGGCGCCGAAGCTCTTGCGCTTGATGCCCAGTTCCTCGGGCGACGGTCCAGAGCCGTGCTCGATGCTCATGGCCAGTTCGAGTTCCTTTTCGGCCTCGGCCTGGTCGTGCGTCGCTTGCTCGCGCAGTTCGCGCCACATCTTCCAGCACACCCACAGCAGCAGCAGGCCGCCGGCCAGCAACAGGCCGACCAGAGCCAGAAGCTGCACGGTGATCAGCGCAAAGCCGATTCGCATGACGACGGCGGCGGCCAGGCCGATCAGAATGGCCTTCTTGCGCTGGTCCTGGGGCAGGGCGGCGGCGGCCAGGCCCACGGCGACGGCGTTGTCGCCGGCCAGGACCAGATCCATCAGCAGGACCTGGCCCAGGGCCGTGGCCTGGCTGGCGAGTTCGGGAGACGATAGGAATTCCATTTCCGCTCCTTAGCCTCGGTGCGGCGTTCTGTCAGCCGCGTTGCGCGCGCGCCGCTTCATAAAGCGCAACCGCCGCCGCATTGGAGACGTTCAGGCTCTCGAATCCGCCCGGCATGGGGATCTTGGCCAGGACGTCGCAGTGTTCGGCGACCAGACGACGGATGCCGTCGCCTTCGGACCCCATGACCAGAACGGTCGGCTGATGATCCAGCGCTTCTTCCAGCGTCTGTTCGCCCATGCCGTCCAGGCCGACCGCCCGCCAGCCCAGATCGGCCAGACGCTCCAGCGCACGGGACAGATTCGTGACGCGCGCATGAGGGAGGCGTTCGGTGGCGCCGACGGCCGCCTTGGCCAGGGCGCCGGCGAGGGCCGGAGCATGCCGGTCCTGAACGATGATCCCCCGCGCGCCGAAGGCCAGGGCCGATCGGAAGATGGCGCCGACGTTCTGGGGGTCGGTCAGCTGATCCAGCATGACGATGACGCCCTCAGCCGGCTCGGCCAGCTCTTCCAGCGACACGCCTTCCAGCGGCTGGACCTTGAAGGCCAGCCCCTGATGCACGGCGCCGGGGGGCAGCATCCGGGTCAGGGCCTGGATATCGACCACCTCGATCTTATGGCCGTTTGCGAGAGCATTGTTCTCGATCTCGGCGGCGCGCTCGGCCGTGGCCAGCAGACGACCCATGCCGCGACGGGCGGGATTCGCCAGAGCGGCCAAAACCGGATGTCGGCCCCACAGAAAATTATCGGCGTCCGACTTGCCCCGATCGGGCGAACGGGGCTGGCGAGGAGTTTCCTCGCGCCGGCCAAACCCTTGCGCAGCGGGCTTTTGGCCCTTGTCGCGGGGGCCATCGGGACGGTGTCCGAAGACCGGTTTTTTACCGCTTTTACGGTCGTTGCGTTCTGATTTCGACGACACTATAAGACGCCCTCCGATTTGGAGCCCCAAGGGCTTTCGGGTCTGGGCGCCCCCTCTATCCTAGAGGAGGCGACAAGCCGAAGGCTTTTGTTTCGTCCCGCTTCTTTATGGGCGGAAACGAGGGGTCCGACGGTTCGACAAGGCGCGCTGGGGGAATGTCCCGAGTGGCAAAGGGGGGGGACTGTAAATCCCCTGCGTAAGCTTCGAAGGTTCGAGTCCTTCTTCCCCCACCACGCGCCTTGACGGATACGACGGATCAGGACGACGGAGAGGAACCGGCTGCGGCGTTCCGAAAGAACTTCCGCAGTCTCCGCGCGGGTATAGCACAATGGTAGTGCAGCAGCCTTCCAAGCTGAGGATGTCGGTTCGATCCCGTCTACCCGCTCCAGGTTTTTAAAAGATCAGCATCGCGCCCCTCCGCTGACGGACCCGGGCCATCAGGAGTTTGGCCATGGCCAAGGAAAAGTTCGAACGGACGAAGCCGCACTGCAACATCGGCACGATTGGTCACGTTGACCACGGCAAGACGACGTTGACGGCAGCGATCACGATGACGCTGGCGAAGGCCGGCGGCGCGAAGGCGATGAACTACGCCGACATCGACGCTGCGCCGGAAGAGAAGGCGCGCGGCATCACGATCAACACCGCGCACGTGGAATATGAGACGGCCAACCGTCACTACGCCCACGTCGACTGCCCCGGCCACGCCGACTATGTGAAGAACATGATCACCGGCGCCGCGCAGATGGATGGCGCGATCCTGGTGGTGTCGGCCGCTGACGGCCCTATGCCGCAGACCCGCGAGCACATCCTGCTGGCGCGTCAGGTCGGCGTGCCGGCCCTGGTGGTCTTCATGAACAAGGTCGACCTGGTCGACGACGAAGAGCTGCTCGAGCTGGTCGAGATGGAAGTGCGCGAGCTGCTGAGCTCGTACCAGTTCCCCGGCGACGACATTCCGATCACCAAGGGTTCGGCCAAGGCCGCGACCGACGGCGTGAACCCGGAAATCGGCGAACAGCGCGTTCTGGCCCTGATGGAAAC
>NZ_WJWX01000008.1:0-110487 GCF_009661015.1 Brevundimonas sp. SPF441
GCGGGCATCACCCCCGCCCCCGCCATCGACCCGGACCGCCCCATCCCGACCGGCGAGGAGACCGATCATGAGCGTTGATCTGACCCTGGTCTGGGCCGGCCTGCTGGCCTTCGCCGTCTTCGCCTATATCGTCATGGACGGGTTCGACCTGGGCGTCGGCATCCTGTTCCCGACGCTGAAGGCCGGGGACCAGCGCGACAAGGCGATGAACTCGATCGCCCCGGTGTGGGACGGCAATGAGACCTGGCTGATCCTGGGCGGCGGCGGCCTGTTCGCCGCCTTTCCCCTCGCCTACGCCGTGTTGATGCCGGCGGTCTATACGCCGATCATCGCCATGTTGCTGGGCCTGGTCTTCCGGGGCGTGGCGTTCGAATACCGCTGGCGCACGGTGCGGGCCAAGCCCGTCTGGGACGTCGCCTTCTTCGGCGGCTCCCTGCTGGCCGCCTTCTCCCAGGGCGTCACCCTGGGGGCCATCCTGCAGGGGGTCGAGGTGTCGGGCCGCGCCTATGGCGGCGGCTGGTGGGACTGGCTCAGCCCCTTCAGCCTGCTGACCGGCGCCGCCGTCGTCGTCGGCTACGCCCTTCTGGGGGCCACCTGGCTGAACATGAAGACGGAAGGCGCGCTCCAGACCCACGCCCGCGCGCAAGCCTGGAAACTGGGTCCGGCGACCCTGCTGATGATCGGCGCGGTCAGCCTGGCCACCCCCTTCCTCGACGGCGAATACGCCCGGCGCTGGTTCGACTGGCCCGGCGTGCTTCTGACGGCCCAGGTGCCGTTGCTCGTTCTGATCGTCGCGGCCGCCTTCTTCTGGACCATGCGTCAGAAGCGCGAAGTCTGGCCCTTCCTGCTGTCGCTGGGCCTGTTCGCCGTCACCTTCGCGGGTCTGGGCGTCAGCGTCTTCCCCTACGCCGTGCCCGACGAGATCACCCTCTGGCAGGCCGCCGCCCCGGCCTCCAGCCAGCTGTTCATGCTGGTCGGCGCCCTGATCCTGATCCCGATCATCCTGGCCTACACCGCCTATGCCTACTGGGTGTTCCGGGGCAAGGTCGGCGACGACGGTTACCACTGATGCGTCGCGACTCCAGAAACGGGCTCCGGCAGGGCCTTTGGTTCGTCGCCCTCTGGGTGCTGGGCGTGGGTGTCCTGGGCGTGATCGCCTATCTGCTGCGCGGCGTTCTCAAGCTGGCCGGCGGGTGACGCCGCAGGCGCCGAACCGCTGGCCCTGGCCGCCGCTCATCACGGGCGGCGCCGTCCTTGTCGCGCTCATCACGGCGCGTCTATGGACTCCGCCCGCCCTCTTCCCCGGCGCCTTCGCCGCCGGCGGCCTCCTGGTCGGGCTCGCCCTTGGTCTGGACCTCTGGGCCATGCTGGAGATGCGGCGGCGGCGCGCCAACATCTTGCCGCACCGGGCGGCGACCGCTCTGGTCACGACCGGTCCGTTCGCCTGGAGCCGCAACCCGATCTATCTCGCGAACGGGCTGCTTCTGCTCGGCCTCGGGGGCCTGTTCGACAACGCCTGGTTCTTCGTGGCCGCCCCCGTCGCCGCCTTCGCCACCGACCGTCTCGCCATCCGGCGCGAGGAACGACACCTGGCGGCCCACTTCGGCGCGGCGTGGTCCGTGTACGTGGGCCGGGTGCGCCGCTGGCTGGGCCGGCGGATGACGTCGTGATCCCCTTTCGCCCGGCCCACAGACGCCTCCCTATCCCGTCGCTTCGTCACTACCGTGAGGTTACGGGGCGCGGCATGTGAACCAAGCAGCTATGCTCCGCTCATTACTCCGCAATCATCTCGTCAGGGGGCGCCTTATGACTGCCCCTCACTCCCACTCGATTACACAAATTACCCCAAGCCGCTGATCGGCTTGGGGTTTTTTCTCGCATATCGGTCGCCGGACCGATTGAATAACCGACAAACGGGAAGTATTCTGAAAACATTCAGAAAATTCTAAGCAATAACATTTGCGTGAATTCGTCATCTTTTGCGGTCTATCGGACTTTCTGAGCACCGAGATGCAATGCAACGAGTTCGATTCGCCTTGCCACTTTGCACCATCACTCGGACGTACACTGTATCTCATGCGCATGTTCGTCGTCGAGCTTACCGGCTCGATCGTATGGCGATAGCGACAAGCGTCGTCGATGCCTGTCATGCCGCGCTCGACGACCGGAATGCAAACGCCGCACTGGCTTTGCGGCCGACGGCGTCCTGATTTTCGACGACGGCGGGACTGGCCGATCGGTCTTTCGCCACGAGGACGACAGATGGCGGATTACGCACATCCGTTGGTCCTCGGACGCGGTGCCCTGATCTCGCGATCAGGCGGCGGGAGTCGCTGACGCTCCCTTCTGGGCGAGCCAGGCGTCGATCAGGGTGATTTCGCGCTCCTGAGCCGAGATCACCGCCTGGGCCAGGTTCCGCGCTTGGGCGTCCTTGCCTTGCGCGAGCTCCACACGGGCCATCGAGACGGCTGCGACGTGGTGACCTCGCATCTGCGTCATGAAGTCGATGTCCGCGTCCCCGGTGAAGGGAGGCATCGCCTCCATCATCGTGTTCATCGATGCCTTGTAGCCTTGGGTGGCGACGGAGTCGCCGGGCGCAGGCGCAGCCATGCCGCCCTCCATTCCGCCATGGGCGTCCGCCGCTGCGGCGGCCTCAGGCGCGGCTACGGCGGGCTCTTCGGCTTGCGGGGAACAGGCCGTAGCCAAGGCGCAGGCGGCGAGGACGAGGCTGATGCGTTTCATGACGGCTCCTTGGGATCCGACGTTAGCGACCAGGAGGGCCCATTCGTTCCGCCAACTCTACCGTCCGGCCCGCGCCAAGAGCTCGATCAGCTCGCCGGCCTTGGCCTTGCGATCCTCGGGATCGTCGCCGGTCATGGCGCCCATGACGCAGTGGTCGAGGTGATCCCGTAGCACTTCGGTCTCCACGCGATGGAGCGCGGCTCGAACGGCCTGAAGTTGGGTCAGCAAGTCGACGCAATACCGGTCATCTTCAACCATGCGGGAGATTCCCCGCACCTGGCCTTCGATCCGGCTGAGCCTGTTGAGGACTTTGGGTTTCGTGTCGGTTTGCATGCGGCCTGTCCTCCTGAGCGCCCCCATATACCCCAGACGGGTATCTTGCGATATACCCCCCATGGGTATATGTGAGCCCTTCGGTCAGCCGGAGAGAGCGACATGTCCACGCATCCTCACAATCATGCCTCGGGTCACGCCTGCTGCGGGGCGAAGGCCTTGGATGGCGCGGCTACGGTCAAGGATCCCGTCTGCGGCAAGTCGGTCGATCTCACGACTACCGCTCACCGAGCCAGTCATGGCGGTCAGGACTATTTCTTCTGCTCGGCGGGGTGCCGGACCAAATTCATCGGCGATCCGATGCGTTACCTGAACCCTCGCGTGGAGGCCGAGCCGGCCGTTCCCGGCGCCATCTACACCTGCCCGATGCACCCCGAGATCCGGCAGGAAGGCCCAGGCTCCTGCCCGATCTGCGGCATGGCGCTTGAGCCGGAGACGGTCACGGCGGAAGCCCCGCCCAACCACGAGCTGATCGACTTCACCAGACGCTTTTGGGTTGGTCTGGTCCTGACCCTGCCGGTCTTCGCCCTGGAAATGGGCGGACACCTGGCCAATCTCCACATGTTCATCCCGGGCCAGATGTCGAACTGGATCCAGTTCGCTTTGGCGACCCCCGTGGTTCTCTGGTGCGGCTGGCCCTTCTTCGAGCGCGGCTGGACATCGCTGCGCACCCGGCGGCTGAATATGTTCACCCTGATCGCCATGGGGGTCGGCGTGGCATGGCTTTACAGCGTCGTGGCCGTCGTCGCGCCAACCCTGTTCCCGCCCGCCTTCCTGAAGGCCGACGGAAGCGCGCCGGTGTATTTCGAGGCGGCGGCGGTCATCACCGTGCTGGTCCTCGTCGGGCAGATTCTGGAACTGCGCGCCCGCGAACAGACGTCGGGCGCGATCCGAGCCCTGCTGGACCTCACGCCCAAGACCGCGCGCCGAATCCGGGCGGACGGCGTCGATGAAGATGTCTCGCTTGACCAGATCGCCGTCGGCGACCGCCTGCGGGTAAGGCCCGGAGAGAAGATCCCGGTCGATGGCGAACTCCTGGAGGGTCGGGTCGCTGTCGACGAATCCATGGTGACCGGCGAGTCCATGCCGGTGACCAAGGATGTCGGCGACCGCGTCGTGGCCGGCGCGCTCAACAAGACCGGATCCTTCATCATGCGCGCCGACAAGGTGGGCGCCGACACCCTGCTGTCGCAGATCGTCCAGATGGTGGCCCAGGCCCAGCGCAGTCGCGCCCCGATCCAGCGGCTGGCCGATACGGTCTCCGGATGGTTCGTTCCCACGGTGATCGCGATCGCCCTGCTCGCCGCCGTCGTCTGGGGCCTGGTCGGTCCCGAGCCCCGTTTGTCCTACGCCCTGGTCGCCGCCGTTTCGGTGCTCATCATCGCCTGTCCCTGTGCGTTGGGTCTGGCGACGCCGATCTCGATCATGGTCGGGGTGGGACGTGGCGCCCACGCCGGCGTCCTGATCAAAAACGCCGAGGCGCTCGAACGCTTCGAGAAGGTCGACACTCTCGTTCTGGACAAGACCGGCACCCTGACGGAGGGCCGTCCGTCGGTAACGGCGATCCTGCCCGCCCTCGGCTTCGTTGAAGCCGACATCTTGCGTCTTTCGGCCAGCCTCGAGCGGGGCAGCGAACATCCGTTGGCCGACGCGATTGTCCGGGCAGCCAAGGACCGGGACATCCCCCTTACCGAGGCCGTGGACTTCGACAGCCCGGTCGGTCGCGGCGTTCGCGGGACGATTGAGGGCCGCCAGGTCGCCCTGGGCAACACCCGTTTTCTCGGCGAGCTTTCGATCGACGTCTCCGCGCTGGAGCCGAAGGCGGAGGCCCTTCGCCACGACGGCGCCACCGCCATATTCGTGGCGATCGACGGAAAGGCGGCCGGGGTCATCGGCATCGCCGATCCCATCAAGGCCACCACGCCGGCTGCGATCCTCGCGCTGAAAGCGGCCGGTCTGCGGCTGGTGATGATGACCGGGGACAACCGGACGACGGCCGAAGCGGTCGCGCGTCGCCTCGGCATCGACGAAGTCCAGGCGGAGGTTCTGCCGCAGGACAAGGCGTCTGTCGTTCAACAGCTTCGTTCGCAGGGTCGGATCGTCGCCATGGCGGGGGATGGCGTCAACGATGCCCCTGCCCTCGCCGCAGCCGATGTCGGCGTCGCCATGGGGGCGGGTTCGGACGTCGCCATCGAGAGCGCCGGCGTCACGCTGCTGGGCGGTGATCTGCAAGGCATCGTGCGCGCACGGCATCTGTCCCGTGCGGTGATGGGCAACATCCGCCAGAACCTCGTTTTCGCCTTCGGCTACAACGCCCTTGGCATCCCCGTGGCGGCTGGCCTGCTTTATCCCGTCTTCGGCTGGCTTCTCTCGCCTGCCCTTGCGGCGCTCGCAATGGCGCTCTCCTCGGTCAGCGTCATCGGCAATGCGCTGAGACTGCGCGCGGTGAGGCTTTAGCCAAGATAGGCAATCAACAGTCCGCCCACCCACCTAAGGGAGGAACCGGCTGTGACGGGCCGGATTGATTTAGACGCTGACCGCAGTCTCCAAGCATTCGCAGCGGCAGGCGATGACGAACTGAAATTTCTGAAGAGGATACGGACGATGTCTCATCAACAGATGGACCACGGCGGTCAAGGCAACGCTCGTGGACTTGGCCCTTACCGAAGCCTGTACCTGGAGTTGGCGCTCGACTTCGTCATCATGTACCTGGTCATGTACACGATGATCGCCACGCTCGGTCACTTCTATCTCAACCTGAACAACGTCTACATGACCCTGATGATGGTCGCGCCGATGGCGGTCCTCATGCTCGTCTTCATGCGGTCCATGTACCCGTCGCGCAAAACAAACCTGGCCATTGGCGCGGTCGCGGCCGTGATCTTCGTCGGCAGCTTCATCGGCATGCGCACCCAGGCGTTCGTTGGCGACGACGAATTCCTGCGATCGATGATCCCGCACCATTCCGGGGCCGTGTTGATGTGCGAGCAAGCCTCCCTGACAGATCCGGAGATCATCGCTTTGTGCGACGGCATCGTGCGTGGTCAACAGGCGGAGATCGCCCAGATGCAGGCGCTCCTCGAGAAGCGTCGCCGCTGACCCCGGCGTGCGGGGGAAGGCCTCAGCCGCCGCCCGCTTCCTCTTCATGAGGGACGCGGTCGTGTGGCGCGTAGAGAAGCAGAAGGCCGGGACCGGCCAAACGTCTGGAGACTGAGTATGCGTTACTTCCACCCCGCGCCCTTCATCGCCGTCGCGGCGGTCGTGGCCTTCGCCGCCGGACCGGCGGCGGCCCACGCTCGCCTGGTCAGCGCCACCCCGGCGCCCGACTCCACCGTGGCCGCGACCCGGACGCTGACCCTGACCTTCAGCGAACGCAGCGTTCCCGCCTTTTCCGGCTTCGACGTCGTCAATGCGGCGGGGGAGAAGATCGCGATCCGCACCTCGGTGGCCGAGGACGGCAGGACCCTCACGGGCGCGCTGGCTCGCCCGCTGGCCGCCGGCGCCTACCGTGTCGACTGGCGTATCGCGTCGAGCGACGGCCACCGCATGACGGGATCCTACGCCTTCACGGTGCGCTGACGCCGTGCTGGAAGTCGCGGTCATCGCGCTTCGCTGGCTTCAATACGGCGGCGGCGTCGTCCTTCTCGGCGCGCCGCTGTTCCTTCTCTACAGCTTCAAAGACGCCGACGCGCCGAACCTGGAATGGTCGCGACCGACATTGCGCCTCGCCGCGATCATCGTCGCGCTCGGCTCGCTCGCCGCCCTGGTGGCACAGACGGCCGTCATGGCGGGGTCGCTGGGCGAAGCCGTCAAACCCGCGTCCCTGTCCTTCATGGTCACCGGCACGGCCCTGGGCATGGCGATGGTCGTGCGGGCCGCCGCCGCCTTGCTTGGGCTCGTCGCCTTGGTCGCCCTGAAACCCGGTCGCGCGCTCTGGAGCGTGACGGCCGCCTTGGGTCTGATGGTGGCCGCCAGCTTCGCGTGGACGGGTCACGGCGCGGCCACCGAGGGCCCTGGCGGGCCCCTCCATCTTGTCGCCAACATCATTCACGCGGTGGCAGCGGCCTTGTGGCTGGGCGCCCTGGCGGCGTTGACGGCCCTGCTTCTGCGCCGAGCCGGTCCGGACGACCTTGCAATCCATCGCGCCCTGCATGGCTTCGCCGGCCTTGGAACGCTCGCGGTCCTGTTGCTGGTGCTGACCGGTCTCGTGAACAGCTGGTTCCTGATCGGTCCCGAGCGCGTGGCGTCGATCGCGGGCAACCTCTACGGCCAGCTTCTGGTCGCCAAGCTCGTCCTCTTCGGTTTGATGCTTGCGCTGGCGGCGAGCAACCGGTTCCGGCTGACGCCGACACTGGGCTCTGCGCTGGAGACGGGCCAACCCTCCGTCGCCGCCATGAGCGCGCTCCGGCGCAGCCTGTTGATCGAAACGGGTCTGGGACTCGCCCTGATCGGCGTCGTGGCGGTCATGGGAACCCTGCCGCCCCCGGCGTCTCTGTAGGCTCGATTGCAATGATCAAAATGAGATCGTCGCTCCGCCGACCGTTGAAGTATGATCAGACAATGCCGTTCCTGCGTCATGACCTCGTCCGACTGACGACCGCGCTGCTCGCGGCGTTTGCCATGCTGTTCGTGTCCACCGCTTCGATCGCCTGCGAAGCTCCGGTCGATCCGGATATGGCGTCCATGTCGATGAGCGGCGACGGCGTCCCGTGCGAGCCGAAGACCGTCAGGATCTCATGCCATAAGGCGTGTCTGGCCATCTGCCAGGGCCTTGTCCCCCAGGGCGGTGAATCCACCCCCGCACGGGTCTATGCGTCTGTCCTCTATCCATCCCTTGATGCGCGGCATGCCGATTTCACCGTGGAGGCGGACGACCCGCCCCCACGACGCTGATCCTGTTGAAGATGACCGAACTCATTCAATCAAACAGAGATCAAAACCATGAAACGCACTCTCACCCTCGCAGCCCTGGTGCTGCTGGCTTCCGGTTCAGCCGCCTTCGCGGCCGCGCCGGACGCCGTGGCGCAGGCCGTATGCGCTTGCTGCGACGCTATCGCAGCCTGCGCGGAAGCCTGCACCTGCTGCTGATCGTATGATCGGGGACGCCCGCCCGCGAGGGCGGGCGTCTTCTCGATGTTCCTCACCGACGTCGCAGGGCCGGCGACCCGCTGGCGCGGGCCTGAGCGTCAGCCGGGCGCGCGCGACGACCAGTGAATGTGGTGGATGCGCCAGCCGTCGGCATGGCGTTTGAGGACCATGGTTTCGGTCGTCAGGCGGTCCACGGCACGGCCGTTGAATTGGCCCGTGGTGCGGCCTTCGCTGGCGATCCAGGCGATGTCCCCATCGGCCCATCCCGATCTGCGCGTCACCGTCGCTTCAGAGGCGGCGGCGAAGGCGGCGTCCGAGCCCAGGTGATGGGACGCATACTCGTCGCGCGATCGCTCCGCGCCACCCTCCTCGAAGATCATCACATCCGGCGCCATCAGGGCCAGGGCGACGGCCGTGTCGCCGGCCTTGAGAGCGACGTGAAAGGCATCGACGGCCGCCGCCGCGTCCGCAGCTTCCGCGGCGACCGAGCCGGCGGCCCGGGCATGCCCGTGGGCGTGGTCCTGGGCGAAGGCGGGTGTCGCCGAAAGCACGGCGAGCGACAGGACGAGTTCGAGAGAGGTGCGGGACATGGCGAACTCCGGTTTGTGGGTGATCTGAACGGACTGAGCGCGATCGGCGTCAGGCCCGCGGGTTGTGGCGGGCGAACACGCGGGTCGCGCCCGAGCGAAGCACCAGCAGGGTGTCGTAGGGCTCCTTGTGCCCCTGCGGCGTCTCCATGCCGGGCGAACCGAGCGGCATGCCCGGGACCGCGACACCCACCGCCGCCGGTCTCTCGGCCAGCAGTCGGATGACGTCCGGGGCCGGCACATGACCCTCGACCAGATAACCATCGATCAGACCGGTATGACAGGAAGCGAGCGCGTCCGGCATGCCGCGGCTGCTCCGGACCGATTCAAGGCTCGGAAGGACGGTGATGGTTGTGGTGAAGCCCGCCTCGCACATGTGCGCGATCCAAGCATCGCAGCAGGCGCAGGTCGGCGTCTTGAAGACCGTGAGGCTTCTTGACGGCCGCGTCTGGGCGCAGGCGGTTCCGCTGATGCCGATGAAGGCGGCCGCGCCGAGCAGCAGGCGGCGGTTCAGGCTGGCGGGGTTCAAAAGGGTTCTCCCTGATCGCTGTGTACGGATCGTCTGGCTTCGACGGGGTCGGCGCCCTGCGGCGCCGTTCGTTTGCGTAGCCACCGTCGGCCGGGCTGCTCGACGAAGACATGGATGGCCGCCGCGGCGGCGAGCGTCAACACAAGCATGGCGGCCAGTTCGACCAGGCCCATTCGATAGTCCGCACCCCAGCCGGCGAACGCCTGCGCCGCATTGCGCCACACCATCAGGATGGGGATGTGGACGAGATAAAGGGCGAACGAGGCTTCGCCGGCGAACAGAAGCACGGGGTGAGACAGGATGGTCCGGACCGGAGCCTTGGCTAACAGGGCGAGCGACAGGATAAAGGGACCGGCCGCCGCCACGATGACCCGGTCGTCGGCGCCGATCTGCATGAGCGCCAGCGGCAAGGTCGTGGCGACCAGGGCGCCCATGAGGGACATTCGCGGCGAAGGCGTCCAGCGCTGACCGAGATAGTAGAGGCCAATGCCGTAGAGGAATTCGGGAATGATGCGCAGGATCCCGAGGCTGTCCTCAGCCCGAGGCAACATCCGGCCGAACCAGGCGCGGTAGAAGGCGTCAAGGGCAACGAACAACAGCATGGCGAGGGCGATCAGGACCCACGGCCTGGCCCGCAGCCGGAGCGCGAGGGCGGCATAGGCGGGGAAGGCCAGATAGGCGAACCACTCCGCCGACAGCGACCAGGCCGGTCCGTTCCAGAGCGCCATGCTCTCTCGCGGGAACCACGCCTGGACGAGCAGAAGGGTGCCCGCGAAGTCGACGGGATTGAACCGGCCAGGCTCCAGCCCGACACCGAACACAGGCGCGATCAGCACCAGCCCAAGCATGGCCAGGAGGATGAACAGGTGAGCCGGATATATCCGGGCGAGGCGCGCCGCCAGGAATCGACCGTAGTTCGGGGCCCGGTCTCCCTGCAGGTAGACGTGGGTCAGGATGAAGCCCGACAGGATGAAGAAGACATCCACGCCCAGGCGCGCGCGGTTCAGCAAGCCCGCGCTCTCCGCCGGGAGCGTCCAGTAGAGCTGGAAGTGAAACAGCACGACGCCGAGGGCGAGAAAGAACCTCACGCCCGTGAGTTGATCGAGCACGTCGGGGAATGGAACCCGCGTGGGCCCTGATCTGTCGCTCACGTCTTTTCCCCGGACGACAGGGCGCGTCCCGGTCGTTCTCTGGTATCTACGCGGGCGACGGCTCGTCCCCTCGTGAGGGGACCGGAAGGCTGGCGCGTATGGCAGATGGGGCGTGACGCAGGTGCGCAATGACTGACGACATGAATGAACTGATCGCAGCGGTCGGGCCGGGCGACGCCGGCCGGCTGGTCGGCATGGAAGACGCGGTCTGGGTGCGGATCGGCGAACGCAGGGAGCGCGCCCGCATGGGTCAGGTCCGGGTCGCCGCCGTTGCGCTCGCTCTGGTGATCGGCGTCGCGAACGGAGGGCTGATGCTCATGGCTCCACGGCCGGAGCCGTCCGAGATGCGGATTTTCACCGTCTCGGCGGGCTTGTCGCCTCTCTCCGGCCTGGACGTTCGGGGATGAGAGCCTCCTGGAAGTCGATCGTCATCACGGCCATCCTGGCCGCGCTGGCCAGCGGCGCGGCGACCTGGGCGAGCGCGACCTGGGTCATGCGGGAGCGGCAGCCGCCAAGCCTGCACAGCGTCGTCCATGAGAAACTCGACCTGAGCCCTGAGCAGGATCGACGGCTCGACGTGGTCGAAGCCCGGTTCGCCGCTCTGCGGCCGGCGCTCGAAGCGGAAGTGCGCGCGGCCAATCGCGAACTGGCGGCCGCCATCGCCGCCAGTGACGGCGACACGCCCCAGGTCCAGGCCGCGGTCGATCATTTCCACGCCGCCATGGGCGATCTGCAGAAGGCGACAATCACCCATGTGTTCGAGATGCGATCCGTCCTGACCCCGGCGCAGGCCGAGGTGTTCGACGCCGCGGTCGTCGAGGCCCTGCACGACGACGCCGGCTAAGCGGCGCGCGTGTGTGCTGAGCAGAGCATCGAGGCCCGTGCGGCGACCGGAGACCGGGCCGCCTTCACCGCCTTGATGGCCGCCACAAAGGCCGATCTCTACCGGTTCGTGCGCCGCTATGTCGGCGACGAGTCCGAAGCGCATGACGTGCTTCAGGAAAGCTATGCGTCCGCCTGGCTCGCCCTGCGGCGGTATGATCCGGCGCGGCCGTTCGACGTCTGGCTTCGCTCCATCGCCCTCAACAAATGTCGAGACTGGGGCCGGCGGCGCGCGGTCCGCCGGGTTGTGCGCGGCGTCATGGGCCTGGAGGCGCCCGAGGCGGCGGCGGTGGGCGACGATGCGCCGTCACCCGAGACACGGCTGGACGATCAGCGCAGGGCCGAAGCTCTGCAACGCGCCTTGCGGGACCTTCCCGACGCCCTGAAGGGGCCGCTTCTGCTCGCCACGCTCGAGGGACGGTCTCACGCCGAGATCGCCTCGATCCTCGGTATTACGCCCAAGGCGGTCGAGACCCGCGTCGCCCGCGCCCGCAAGACCTTGACGGCGGCTTTGGCCCAAGCTTCCGGCGGAAACGCTTGACCTTGCCCTGATGGGAAGATGCACAAGCTGCAATCCCGACGTCTGCGGCATCCTGACGCGAGGGATACGCCGCCCGGCCGCGTATCTGAACGAACGGCTGAATAGCCCGACCAAGGAATTTCTCGCCTATGTCCACGCCCCGCCTCGATCGCCGAACGCTTCTCCGTGGCGCAGCCGCCGGCGGCGGGCTGCTGGGCCTGCAGGGTCTGCTCCCCGCCTGGGCGCAAACCGGATCGGCGGGACTGCGGGCGGATCTTCCGACGCTGACGGGACCGAACATCGACCTGACCGTCGGACACACGCCCTTCACCGTGGGCGGCCGCACCGGCCATGCGGTGACCATCAACGGCGTTCTGCCGGCGCCGCTGCTACGCCTTAGAGAAGGCCAGAACGTCCGGCTAGCGGTGACCAATACGCTGGACGAGGACACCTCAATCCACTGGCACGGCCTGCTCGTCCCGTTCCAGATGGATGGTGTTCCTGGCATCAGCTTCCCCGGCATCAAGGCCCGTGAGACCTTCGTCTACGAGTTCCCGATCAAGCAGTCGGGCACCTTCTGGTATCACAGTCACTCTGGCCTACAGGAGGCGATGGGTCACTACGGCCCAATCGTGATCGACCCGGCGGGCGCCGATCCGGTCGCCTACGACCGCGAGCATGTGCTGGTCCTGTCGGACTGGAGTTTCATGCATCCGCACGAAATCCTGGCCAAGCTGAAGAAGAGCCCGGGTTACTTCAACCAGCAGCGCACCACGCTGGCGGGGCTCATGGACGGCAGCGACCGCATGAGCCTGGAGGAACGGCGCATGTGGGGCCAGATGCGGATGGACCCGCGCGACATCCTCGACGTCAGCGGGTCGACCTACACCTATCTGATCAACGGCCATGGACCGCAGGAGAACTGGACCGGCCTGTTCCGGCCCGGCGAGCGGGTGCGGCTGCGCATCATCAACGCGTCGGCCATGTCCATCTTCAACGTTCGCATCCCGGGCTTGCCGATGACCGTGGTGCAGGCCGACGGCGAGAACGTGCGCCCGGTCGAGACGGACGAGTTCCAGATTTCGGTCGCCGAGACCTACGACGTCATCGTCCAGCCGACCGAGGACCGCGCCTACACCATCGTCTCCGAAGCCATCGACCGGTCCGGCATGGGCCGGGCGACCCTGGCGCCGCGCCTGGGCATGACCGCCGAGGTCCCTCCCCTGCGAGAGGTCCCGAACCTCACCATGCGCGACATGGGCATGGGCGGAATGGATCACGGCGCGATGGCCGACATGTCCGGTATGGATCATGGCGCGATGGCCGGCATGGACCACGCGGCTCCGGCCCAGAACGCGCCCGCGGCCGGCGAGATGGCCGGGATGTCCATGTCGGGCATGAACATGCGCGATCCCGAGAACGCTCCGCCCGACATGGCGGTGGGCGTCGGCGTCGATGCGATCGCCATGGATCCCGCCAACCGTCTGGGTGAGCGTCCGATCGGTCTCACTACAGTCGATCATCGCGTCCTCGTCTACACCGACCTGGTGTCGCTCCAGCCGAACAAGGACCCGCGCCCCCCGTCTCGGACGATGGAGATCCACCTGACAGGCAACATGGAGCGGTTCATGTGGGGCTTCGACGGCCGAAAGTTCAGCGAACTGGTCGAACCGATCCGCTTCGAGCGCAACGAGCGGGTGCGGGTGACCCTGGTCAACGACACCATGATGGCCCACCCGATCCATCTGCATGGTCATTTCTTTGAACTGGTGACCGGCGGACCCACCGGTCACCAGCCCCTCAAGCATACGGTCAACGTCGCGCCCGGCGGCAAGGTGACCTTCGATCTGACCGCCGACGCGCCCGGCGACTGGGCCTTCCACTGCCACATGCTGATGCACATGCACGCCGGCATGTTCAATGTTGTGACGGTGCGGCCCATGGACGGAGCCGCGTCATGAGCCGCCTCGCCGTCGCCCTCGCCCCGCTGGTGCTCGCCGTCAGCGCCTTCAGCGCCCAGGCCCAGGACACTCACACGGGCCACACTATGCCGGCGACCGCGGCGCCGGCCCGACCGGCGCAGGATCCGCACGCCGGTCACGTCATGCCGCCCGCGCAGACGCCGCCCGCCGCGGATCCGCATGCAGGCCACCGGATGCCGGCGCAGCCCGCGCCCGTAGACCCGCAGGCGGGACACCAGATGCCGGCGGCGACGCCCGGCCAGGCTGATCCACACGCGGGCCACGACATGTCGGCCATGTCACCCGCGCAGACCGACCCTCACGCCGGGCATGACATGTCGACCATGAGCATGGGGCCGCCCAATGTGGCGACCAGCGCCGACAACCCCGGCCGTCCTCCGGAGGACCCGCTCCCGCCCGCCGCCCTGGCCGGCCCTGTCCACGCTGCCGATCTCGTCTTCGGCGCCGAGGCCATGGCCGCCTCTCGCCGGACCCTGATTCACGAAAACGGCGACGTCCGCACCACGGCCGTCATTCTCGATCGCCTCGAAGCCGGCTTCGGCGACGGCGGCGAGACCTACCTCTGGGACGTCCAGGGCTGGACGGGCGGCGACATCAACCGCTTCTGGTGGAAATCCGAGGGCGAAGGCGATTTCAACGGCGCGCTCGAGGACGCCGAAGTCCAGGCTCTCTACAGCCGCGCCGTGACGCCCTTCTGGGACCTCCAGGCCGGCGTGCGACAGGACTTCCGGCCCGACGGCGAAGATACGACGCATCTGGTCCTCGGCCTGCAGGGCCTGGCGCCCCATTGGTGGGAAGTCGACGCCGCCGCCTTCCTGTCGACCGACGGCGACCTGACCGCCCGCGTCGAGGCCGAATACGACCTGCGCATCACCCAGCGCCTGATCCTTCAGCCCCGCCTCGAAATCGACGCTTCGGCCAGCGACATTCCGGAACTGGAGATTGGCTCGGGCGTGTCCTCGGTCGAGGCGGGCCTGCGACTGCGCTACGAGTTCCGCAAGGAGTTCGCCCCCTATGTCGGCGTCGAGTGGAGCCGCGCGCTCGGAGACACAGCCGGCTACATCGAAGCCCGCGGCGGCGAGGCCGAGGACATCCGGTTCATCGTCGGCCTCAAGGCCTGGTTCTAACCGAAGGAGACCACCCCTTGATCCGCATTCTCACCCTCACGGCGGCCCTGGCTTTCGCCGGCGCCGCCTCCGCCCAGGATCCGCACGCCGGCCACAGCATGCCGGCGCAGGCCGCCGCGACCCAGTCGGGAGTCACGACGGCTCCCGCGAACGGGGCGATGACCCAGGGCTCGCCGGAACGCTTCAGCGTCACCTTCCCGCATACGATGGTCCTCAAGACGGTCACGCTCACCGCCGAAGGTCAGGCCCCGGTCGAAGTGAGTGTCCCCGCAGCGCCCGCCGCCGCGACCGTCGGCGTGGCTCTTCCGCGTCTGGCCCCAGGAACCTACACTGCCGCCTGGACCGCCGAGGGCCCGGACGGCCACAAGATGTCCGGCTCGGTCAGCTTTATGGTTCACTAGGAGAACGACGATGAAAGTTTCCAACCTGCTGGCCGCCGCCGGCGCGATCCTAACCCTGAGCGCCGGCGCGGCCCTCGCCGCCGAAGGTTGCGAGTGCTGCAAGGACATGGCCGCGGACGCCGCCATGAGCTGCTGCGACGAGATGAAGACCGAGCCCGCCCCGCCCGAGCCGACGCCGCCCGCCCCGGCGCCGTCGGATACGCCCGCGCCTCAGGGCCACGCCGACCACAACTGATCGTCGCATCGATGGTTTCCGGCGGTTTCCCGTGGGGGAGCCGCCGGACGCCTCAGTTCTGGATAAGGCGGATCAAGTTTCCGTCCGGGTCGATGAGCGCGCCGATCCGCAGTCCCGACTCCTCAAGCTTCGGCGCGTGCAGGCGAGGGTGGCCCCAGCAGGTTTTCGGCAATCCTGAAACGACGCACTCTGCGTAAAACCCGTCCAGGTCGTCCAGCCGCAGGCAGCAGCTGAAGTTGCTGGTCAGCGGATCCACGTCCGGATGCGGGAAGAACTCCAGCGTCAAACCGCCCCTTTTCAGGATCATCCAGCCTTTGTCGCGCCAGTCCTGTTCGAAGCCCAGTCGAGTGTAGAACTGGGACGTAACTTCGAAATCCCGCGACGGTAGGTTGGGCGTGGCGTGGTCGGTCACGGCGAACTCCGGGAATGCAGCAATGCCGCCGTAGCCTAGCTGCAACACCCCTTGCCATCTACCTGGATCGGCGGACACGGCACGTCGGCATAGGAGCAGAACACGCAGCAGTCGCCGGGTAGGGGCTTCAGCTTCACGCCGCAGCCGAGACAATCGTAAAACCAGATGCAGGCGTCGGTGGGCATGGTCTCCGTCGCGACATGACCGCAATCCGGGCAGGTCAGCGTCGAGTCTAGAACGATGGCCCGGGTCATCGCATGGCCGCCAGTCGCGTCATGGCCCACGGCTCGATGTACGGCTGCCAGGCCATGGACAGGACGATCAGCAGACTGGCGATCACCAGCAGCCAGAAGGCGAGCCGCGAAGGGTGGCGGCAGGCCCCGTCTTTCCGACACATCCGCAGGCGACGCCAATGCAGCAGCCAGCCCGCGGCCAGGATGACGGCGGCCAGAAGCGTCAGCCAGTTCCGCGCACCCGCGATGACCGCGGCGCCGGCGAAGGATACGCCCGCCACGGACAGAGCCAGAGGCAACACACAGCACGCGGCCCAGGCGAACACCGAGGCGACACCGCCGAGGGCGGCCGAGGCGCTGACGGCGACCTCGGGCATGCGGGGCCGGTCGTAATCGATGGCCATGGGACCTCCCGTTCGATTTCTGCTACAGGCTACAACCCGTAGCCGCTACGGGATCAAGAGCCATGTCCGCACGAAGTTTGACGATCGGGCGCCTCGCTGACAGCGCCGGGGTGAACCTGGAAACGGTGCGCTACTACGAACGTATCGGGCTGATGCCCGCGCCGGCCCGGACCGAGGGCGGCCACCGCAGCTATGAGCCGGAACACGCCCAGCGTCTGCGCTTCATCCGCCGGTCGCGCGAACTGGGCTTCGGCATCGACGCCATTCGGCGCCTGATCGCGCTGAGCGAGCCGGGCGTTCAGGCGTGCTGCGAAGTCCGCGACATGGCCCAAGACCACATCGCCAGCGTGGACGCCAAGATCGAGGATCTGCAGAGGCTACGGAAAGTGCTGAGGCAGGCTGTGGCCGACTGCAGTGAAGGCGGACGGGTTAGGTGCCCGGTGATTGATGAGCTGGGCTCGAGCTAGCGTCGAAGATACGACCCTGTGCCGATGACAGCGGTCAGCCTCAGTGCCGTGAAGGCCTGATCGACGCGGCCGCCTCGCGGCAAGCATCTTCGCAACGCCGGCATTCTTCGGCGCAGATACGGCAATGCTCGTGCATCTCGGCGTGCTTCTCGCACTCGATGGCGCAGTCGGCGCAAGCCTCGGCGCAGGTCTCGAGCATGCGCTTTATCAAGGCCTCGTTGCTGCCGGCGCGCCGCACGGCGAGCCCGGCCGTAGCCAGACAGACATCGGCGCAGTCGAGATCGAGCCGGATGCACTGGGTCAGGTCCCTGACCATCTCCTCGGCCAGGCAGGCGTCAGCGCAGATGCGGCATACGGCGGCGCAGCCGTAGCCCGCTTCGATCGCGCGAATGAGGCTGTCGTTCACGCTGCCGCGTACGTCGGGGTGGGTGCTGATCATTGGTTGGATTTGCATCGGAGGCTCTCTCGGGTGATCTGGATCCAACCCCGGCGCCGGGAAGATGTTCCGAACGGCGACGCCTCCCGACCTCGTCAAACCCGTACTTCGCCGAGCCGAGATCATGTGGAAATGCGGTGGACCAGACATCAGGGGCCGGCCGGCGACCTCAAGCTCACATGCATTCGACCACGGATCACTGAACCGCTTGCGATTTGGATCTCCGCACTTGCCCGCGAGAGTTCATCTACAATCGGCGGCGCAACCGAGATTGTGGGGTCGGCGGGCTCCGGAACAGAGAGGCGCTGGTCTTGAGCCAGGGACGTAATGCGTCGGCCCGGGCGCGCCGGGCCGGCCTCGTCCTCGCTGCCCTCGAGGGCCGAAGGCTCGTCTTCGCGAGCGGGCCCGCGCGAAAAGTCAGCCTGTTGGTCGCGCGCGCCGTGTTGCGCCTTATACGGCCGGGCGGAGGCCGTTGCCGCTCACATGCAGTTTTTGGCGCCTTCGGGGCCCCGCAAGCGTCTGCGGGCTAGCTCTCGACGCCACGTTCGCCGCAGCGGACGCTTCGCCTCCGGCTTCCGCCGGCTCCTCAATCCCGTCGCCCATGACCATTCCGCGGGGATCAGCGCTTGCGTGACCGGCCTCGTACGGTCGCGATACGTCAGCGAAGGCATGGTTGCGAGACCCCGGGCGCCTCAGGCGAACGGATTCGCTTGGCCGCGCCGGCCGAGCAGGGGGCTGTGTCCTGCCCGGGCGGGTGCGGGCCTTCTACCAGAGGTTCCGCTGCGATATGGGCGGGCTTAGCCGGCGCTCCACGCCTGGGCGACGTCAGGTCAGGGCGCGACAACTGCGCCCGTCGCCAAACCGGCCCGCGCCCGCCATGGTGGGATTTGGACTCCCAAGGAGCGCTCACTTTGGTTCAAACTCGCCCGCGCTTGTCCCGCCGGACCCTCGTGTTCGGCCTGCCCCTGGTCGCCGTGCCCGGCCCGGCCCTCGCCGCGCCCCCGAAACGGATGATCGCCTACAAGACGCCATGGTGCGGCTGCTGCGGCGGCTGGATCGCCCACATGCGCCAGGCGGGCTGGATCGTCGAGGTCGTCGAGCGCGAGGATCTCGCCCCGATCCGGGCCCGGCATGGCATTCCGGACCGCCTCGCCTCGTGCCACACAGCGGTGGTCGGCGCCTACGCCATCGAGGGCCATGTTCCGTCGAGCGATGTCGAGCGGCTGCTCGGCGAACGCCCCGCCGCCCGCGCACTAAGCGCGCCCGGCATGCCGGCGGGCTCGCCGGGCATGGAGGCCGCCGGGCGCGAACCCTATGCGACCGTCCTGATCCTCAACGACGGTTCGACCCGCGTGTTCGGTCGCCACAACGGGGCCTGAGAAGGCGCACCGCCGGCAGTCACGACGGTTGACGACGCGGCGTCCAGCGCAGCAGGCGCATGGCGTTGGCGGTGACCAGGACCGTGGCTCCGGTGTCAGCGAGGATGGCGGGCCACAGGCCCGTCACCCCGATCACGGTGGTGACCAGGAACACCGCCTTCAAGCCTAAGGCGATGGTGATGTTCTGCCGGATATTGCCCATCACTCCGCGGGACAAGGCGATCATGTCGGGAATGTCCCTGACCCGGCCGTGCAGGACGGCGGCGTCCGCCGTCTCCAGGGCCACGTCGGTGCCGCCGCCCATGGCGATGCCGACATCCGCCTGGGCCAGGGCCGGGGCGTCGTTGATGCCGTCCCCGACCTTGGCGACCACCAGCCCCTCGGCCTGCAGCGCCTTGACGATGACTAGCTTGTCCTGCGGCAGCAGTTCGGCCCGGGGCTCGATGCCCAGGCCGGCGGCGACCGCCTCCGCCGTGCGGCGGTTGTCGCCCGTCAGCATGATGGTCCGGATGCCCCGCGCCTTCAGGTCGGCCAGACCCTGGACTGCGTCGGGCCGCGCCTCGTCGCGCATGGCGAGGAACCCGGCGACGCCATCCCCGACGACAAGGACGGAAACCGTCTTGCCCTCGGCGTTCAGGGCGGCGATGGCCGCGTCCTGGGCCGGCGTGATCGGGGCGCGTCGGGCCGCGGCCTGCGGCGAGCCGAGGAATATGCGTTCGCCGCCGACCTCGCCTTCCACGCCCTCCCCCGGAATGGCCTGGGTGGCCGAGGCCGGCGGCGCCGTGATCTTGTCCGCCTCAGCTCGGGCGAGGATGGCGAGGGCGAGCGGATGGCTCGATCCCGTTTCCAGCGCGGCCGCTAGGGTCAGCAGGGCGGAGGCATCCCGCGTTCCGGCGACGACGTCGGTGACGACGGGCTTGCCGGCGGTCAGGGTCCCCGTCTTGTCGAAGGCGATCGCCGTGATCTTGCCCAGCGTCTCCAGCACGGCCCCGCCCTTCATGAGCAGGCCGCGCCGGGCCCCCGCCGACAGGCCGGCGGCGATGGCGGCCGGCGTGGAGATGACGAGGGCGCAGGGGCAGCCGATCAGCAGCACGGCGAGGCCCTTGTAGACCCATTCGCTCCACGTCCCGCCGAACAGCAGCGGCGGCGTGACCGCGACGAGGGCGGCGAACACGAGCACGCCCGGCGTGTAGATTTTCGAGAAGCGGTCGATGAAGCGTTCGGTCGGCGATTTCGATTCCTGCGCCTCCTCGACGAGACGCACCACCCGGGCGATGGTGTTGTCCGAGGCCGAGGCCGTCACGCGCACCCGCAGGACGCTGCCGCCGTTAATCGTGCCGGCGAACACAGGATCGCCCACGACCTTGCGCCTGGGCACGCTCTCGCCCGTCACCGGGGCCTCGTCGAGGTCTCCCGCGCCCTCGATGATCTCGCCGTCCGCCGGAACGCGGTCTCCGGGCCGGACCAGGATGATCGCGCCCACCGCCACGGTCTCGGCGGCGACCTCCGTGGTCACCCCGTCCGCCTCGACGAAGGCGGTCTTGGGCACGAGGGCGGCGAGCCCCTGGATGCTCTTGCGCGCGCGTCCGGCCGCCACCCCTTCGAGCATCTCGCCGACCAGGAACAACAGGACGACGGCGGCGGCCTCTTCCGCGGCCCCGATGAAGACGGCGCCGACGGCGGCGATGGTCATCAGCATTTCGATGGAGAAGGGCGTGCCGTGGCGCGCCGCCGAAAAGGCGCGCGACGCGATCGGAATCAGCCCCACGGCCAGGGCGGCGAGGAAGGCGTATCGTTCGAGGGAGGGGAACAGCGTGCCCAGTCCATAGGCGGACAACAGCGCCAGGCCGCAGAGCGCGGTGAGGCGGGCCTTGCCGGTCCACCACCACGGGGCGCCCCCGGCCCGGGCGGCCGCCGGAGGTGGGCCCGCCGCCGCAGCGACGGCTCCGGACGTCGGCGCGGCCGCTTCTCCGCTGTAGCCGAGGTTGCGCAGTTGCTGCAGGACCGCCTCGTCGGCGAGGTCTCCGCCATGCCGGATCTTGAGCACGCCGGTCTGCACCGCCACCGAGACGTCCTCGACGCCCGGCAGCCTGCGGATCGCCGTGTCGATCTTGCGGCCGCAGCTGGCGCAATCCATCCCGGTGACCCGGTATCGGCTTTCGAGGGGTTGCGCCGTCATGTCTGTTCCTTGTGATCTCTATAGGGCAAGGCTACCTCCTCCAGCGACTGTAGGTGCAAGCTAAAAAATGAGCCCGCCGTTCCCTTGGAGTGGAGAGCGCCGTCCGACGAACCCTGGAGGCGGGCCCAGCCCCTCGATGACCTCGCCTTGTCCGCACGACCGTGAGACCGCGCCGCCAACGGCCGCACAGGTGGAACGCGCCCTGGACGCTGCCGCCGCCAGCGTCGCCGCCACCGGGGATAAGCTGACGCGCCCCCGGCGCAGGGTGCTGGAGCTCCTGCTCGTCGCGGGCGCTCCGGCCAAGGCCTATGATCTCGTGGCGACGTATCACCAGGATGCTCGCGTCGCGAAGCCGGCTACGGTCTATCGGGCGCTGCAGTTCCTCGAAACTCACGGTCTGATCCATCGTCTTTCCAGCCTCAAGGCCTATGTGGCCTGCGATCCCGAACGCCTCGGTTCGCCTGCGGTTTTTCTTCTGTGCGACTGTTGCGGCTTCTGTCGCCAGATCCCTTCGTCCGGCATGGCGTCGCTGGGCGCGGCCGCGACAGCGGCGGGCTACGAGATCGAACGGATCACGCTCGAAGGCCAGGGTCTGTGTCCGGCCTGCCGCCCGCAGCGCCCCGGCGCGGCCCGGGATCTGGCCCCCCAGACAGGGCCGGAGGTGGCCGCGGGGTCCGGGCCCACAAGCACTGAGCCGCGCCCCTGATCAAGCCCGGGGCGGGTCGATGGCGGCCTGCCCCGGGCGCCCGGGCGCGGCGACGCCGGGGCCGCCCAATTCCACGGCCCGTTCCGTGGCGGCGGCCGACCTTCGGGTCGACCCCGGTCGTCGGGACGGACTAAGCCAGGTCTGGACCGGTCGGTCGAAGCCGTAGCGAAACACGGCGGCGGCCACGAACGCCCCGACCAAGCCGATGGCCCACAGGACCCAGCGAACGTCGGACGACCAGGCCTCCTGTCCCAAGGCGTCGAGCAAGCCGAACCAGACGATGCGGCTCACCTCATTGGTGAGGAACATCGAGAAAGACATAAGGGCCAAATGCTCGATCATCCGTGAAGGACTGCGCACCGGCACGGCGCCGGCGGCCCAGATGATCACGGTCATCAGGCCCAGCGACAGCAGGCTGAAGGCGCCGAAGGCCTGCAGCCCCACGAGCGCGAAGGCGGCGGCGAGGCCGATCGCCCTGGCCCGGTGTGGCGCGACACAGACCCGCGAACCGTAGAAGGCCGCCGCGACCCCGAGCAGGAAGAGCGGCAGGGCGCGCAGGATGCCGTAGCGCATCGGCAGGCGGTAGATCGGATCGCCGAGCCACAGCGAAGCGGCGATATCGGCGGCGACGACGAGGAGCGTCGCGCCGATCACCACTGCGACCGGCGGCCAGCGCCACAGAGCGCGGCAGATCCAGGGCAGCAGGAGATAGCAGCCGATCAGGGCCGAGAGGGTCCAGGTCGGGGCGTTCCACCCCTGCCCGCCCGGCACGCCATAGGCCTGGACCAGTAGCACCTGCGCGGGCAGTTGCGACCAGTCGAACCAGCGCGGATTGCTGGGCGCGATCCCGGCCAGGGCGGCGCCGCCGACGAGCAGCACCAGAACGAGGCTGACCGCCAGGTGGGCCGGAATGACCCGCAGCAGGCGCTGGCGCGCATAGGCGCGCAGCGAGGCCTGTCCGGACGCGAGGCGATCACCGTAGATGCGGGCCAGGACATAGCCGGAGTCGATGATGAAGAAGTCGGTGAGCAGATAGCCGCGCTCGAAGACTGGATGCAGTTGTCCGAGAGGCACAGGCGCGGCCTCGCGGAAATGGTAGAGGATGATCAGCGCCCCTACGATAAAACGCAGCGCGTCCAGCCAGCCGCCGCGCGCGATCCGGACGGGGCGAGGCGATGGCTCGGTCAGCGCGGCTTCGGGCATTCAGTCAGCCTTCCGTGGCGCAGACTTGGCGGCGGCGCTGCGGTGCTCATGTGGACGCAGGACGATCTGGTCTCGCGAAGCGTAGAGAACGGCCGTTCCCAAAACCCAAACGACGACCAAGCCTCCGACGACCATCAGTCCTGGCCTATCGCGGGGTCCAAACACAAACGAGCAGCCGATCACGCCGCCCAGAATGGCCCCGTACCCAAAATGCAGCGGCACCTTGTGTGCGCCCAGCAGCAGAAGGGCCATGCAGAAGACCAGGCCTCCTGCGAACAGGCTGACCCCGATGGCGACGAGCGTATCGAGCACGGGCCGTGGCTTCAGCGGGCGCGCCTGGAGCCGCCGCCTACCTCGTTGGCGATAGCGGCCTTCCCGCCAACGAATGCTCCGGCCGCGCACGGTGAAGCGTTTGCCGGCCATGCGTCAGGGCCTTGCGTTGGGCGCGGGCGTGTCCTCATGGCGCGCAAGAAGGATTCTCATCCGGACAATTTCGGATTCCTGGGCCGCGATGATCTCATCGGCCAGACTGCGCACGTCGCGGGCTTCGCCATGCTCGACGGCGACCTTGGCCATTGCGAGCGCACCCTCGTGGTGGGCGATCATTCCGCGCAGGAAGTCGATGTCGGCGTCGCCCGTGTAGTTGATGCTCATGGCCTGGTGCATCTTCGCGCTGGCCTCGCGATAGGCGCGAGTCGATGGGCTGTCCGTGGTCTCGCCAGCGTGGCTTGCCTCGGTGTCGCTCGGGCGAGAGTCAGCCGCCGACGGCGCCGCAGGGACCTCGCGGGTTTGCCGCGAGATCATCCCGAAGGCGAAGGCCGACAGGGCGAGAAAGACGGCGATGACGGAAATCCATCCGAAACGCTTCATGACGATGTCCTCGAGAGAGCCGGCGGGGCCACGGGGGCGGCCGGGATTGCACTGGGAAGGATGGGCGCCGTTCGGTCGTGGTAGCCGAGCAGGCGCAGAGCGTTGAACACCACCAGCAGGGTCGACCCCTCGTGGAGCGCCACGGCAGGGCCGATGCCAAGGCCGAGGATCGTCGCCGGCACAAGGAAGGCGACGATTCCGAGACTGACGTAGAGATTCTGGAGAATGATGCGCCGCGTCTGTCGGCTGAGACCGACGGTGAAGGGCAGCTGCGACAGGTCGTCCGACATCAGGGCGACGTCGGCGGTCTCAAGCGCAACATCGGAGCCAGCCGCGCCCATCGCGATACCGACGGTCGCCGTGGCCATGGCCGGGGCGTCGTTCACCCCGTCGCCGACCATGGCGATCTTGCCGTCAGCGCGAAGGCGTTTGATGGCGTCAACCTTGTCCTCGGGCATGAGGTCGCCCCAAGCCTCTGTCAGGCCGACCTGTCCGGCGATCGCCTGTGCGGCCTTCTGGTGATCGCCCGAGATCATGATCATTCGCCCGATGCCGAGGGCGCGAAGAGCGGTCAGCGTCGGCCGCGCCGCTGGGCGAGGCGTATCAAGAAGCCCAATGACACCGAGATCGCGCGTGCCGCGTCGCACCACCATCAGGGTTCGACCCTGCAGTCGCAATTGAGCGACGACAGAGGTTGTTTCGTCGCCGAGCGGCGCTACGCCGTCGACGCCGAACATCTCCGGCTTCCCTATCCAGATCGTCTCGCCGTGCAGCTGGGCGGTCACGCCCTTGCCCGTCAGGCTCTTGAGGTCGATCGCGGCCGGGATGATCGTATCGCGCAAGCGTGCGCCACCGTCGCGCGCGATGGCCTCCGCCAACGGGTGGTCGCTGAGCCGTTCGACCGCCACAGCGACCGCCAGAAGATCGCCCTCCTTCGTCCCGCGCACCGTCATGACGTCGGTGATCCGCGGCCGTCCCTCGGTCAGGGTGCCGGTCTTGTCGAAGGCGATGGCGTTGAGCGAGCCGAGGTTCTCCAACGGCGCGCCGCCCTTGATCAGGACACCGGCGCGCGCCGCACGGGCGACGCCCGAGAGGACGGCGCTCGGGGTGGCGATGGCGAGCGCGCAAGGACTCGCGGCGACCAGCACGGCCATGGCGCGATAGAAGCTGTCGCGGAACGGCTCATCGACGACGACCCAGGCGAACAGCAGGACAAAGGCGAGCGCCAGCACCACAGGCACGAAGATGCTTTCGAACCTGTCCGTGAAGCGCTGGGTCGGCGACTTCTGCGTCTCGGCCTCACTCACCATCCGAACCACCTTGGCCAGGGTGGTGTCGCTCGATGTGCGGGTCGTCTCAATCTCGATGGCGCCTGAGCCATTGATGGTGCCCGCGAAGACGAGAGACGGCGATCCGACCTGGGCCGGTCTCGCCCGCGCCGCCTCGGGGTCCGCGACGGGCTGCTTGTCGACAGGCATGCTTTCGCCGGTCACGGGGGCTTGGTTGATGCTTGTGGTGCCGACCACGACAAAGCCATCAGCGGGCAGTCGTTCGTTTGGACGCACCACCACGGTGTCGCCGACGACCAAATCTTCGACAGGCAATTCGACGACCTGCCCGTCGCGTCGCACATGGGCTGTCCGGGGGGCAAGCTCGGCCAGGGCCTCGATCGCGCGTTTGGCGCGGCCCATGGCGTAGTGTTCGAGCGCGTGGCCGATGCTGAACAGAAACAGCAGGAGAGCGCCTTCGGCCCAGGCCCCGAGCGCCGCCGCACCTGCGGCTGCGACGAGCATCAAGGTATCGATCTCGAAGCGCTTCTGGCGGAGGTTCTCGAACGCTTCTCGCACCGTAAAAAAGCCGCCGAAGATGTAGGCGATCAGGAAGAGGGCGAGGGGAATCCAAGCGGGAAGGCCCGTTGCGAGTTTCTCGAGGGCGAATCCAAGGCCCAGAGCAAGGCCACTTGTCAGGGCGACGATCAGCTCCGTATTGGAGCCTAGAACGCCACCGTGATCGTGCTCCTCGGACTTGGTGTGGAGATGGTCCGGCAGTGTTGTGCTGGTCATAAATAGGATCCCGTTGCGGGTTGGGAATCGCGGCTGCTTGCGGCGACCGCCGCGATCGAGGGGGCGGGATAGCGACACGGGCGAAGGCGCGCCGGGCCAGCGGGTTCCAGCGCGATCCGCTCGCAGGTGGTCATCCCGGTTCTCCCGACCTCAGGGCACGGGCACGACGGCATTAAAGCCCCCGAGCCGCTGGAGCTGCTCAATCGCTTCGAAAAGCGGAAGCGCTAGGAGAAAGACGAAGCCGTCGCGCACCGTGCGGACGAAGAATACCGGCCGGATCATGATTTCCGCCTCGTCGCGCCATAGGGAGAGCTTGGGCAGGAACCGAGGGGTGCGCTCACGGTAAGCTTGGTAGTCGTGTCCAAAGGCGTCGGAGAGGAAGCGTTCTTCGCGGCCGACCACGATGCGAAACACCACCCAGCAGGCTAATCCGAAGACCAAACCGACGCTAAGGCTGCCGGACTGGGCGCCGATGCCAAACGCGCCGATGAAGCTGAAGACGTACAGCGGATTGCGGCTGACCGAATACGGTCCTGCGGATATGATCTCCTGTTTCTTGCGGCCACCGATGTAAAGGGAACACCAAGCCCGACCGATGATGCAAACCATGATGGCGATCAGGCCCAGATGCTCGACAGGATGTTCGAGCAAGGGCCAGGATGTGACGAGCGCCGCGCAGACGACAAGAAGCAGGCCCCCGACGAGAATGCCCGCCTTGCGCCATCGTTGAACGGATTGGATATCGACCGCTGATCGACAGGCGTCATCAGGGGGCGAGGAGCCGGACAAAGCGGGGCTTGCGGGCTTGGAGACGCTGTCGGAGGGCTCGAGCGGCATCATTGCCCCTCCCCCTCAGCCGGACGATCCTTAGCCGCATCGCGCAGGATATCCACGCCGCCCTTCAACGCGATGGCGGCCACGAGGACGCCGACGACGAGGTCCGGCCACGCCTGGCCGAGCCAGAGCACCAGGGCCCCGGCGACGAGGATTCCCCCGTTGGAGGCGAAGTCGTTAAAGCTGAACGTCTCGGCAGCCTTCATGTTGACGTCGCCGCTGTGCTGACGGCGGATCAACTGCAGGCAGATCAGGTTGATGATCGCTGCGACGACCGAGAGTCCCATCATGGTCGGGCCGATCGGTTCGGTCCCGATGAGGAATCGACGACCCGCGTCCAGAAGGACGCCAGCGCCGAAGATAAGGAGCATGACGCCCGAGAGGCGCGCCGCCCCCCGCTTCCACGAACCAGGCCGACCGATCGCGAGAAAGCTGATCAGATAGACAGCAGCGTCCGAGGCGTTGTCCACTGCATTGGCCAGCAGAGCGCTGGAATCGGCGGACAAGCCGCCGATCCCGAGCGCTAATGCCAGGCCCGCGTTGAGCGCGAGAACCGTCAGCAACGTGCGTCGCTGCTGACGGTCATCCTGAGTGCGAGCAATCAATCCTCAACCCCCTCGTCCTTGCGATGACGCACCGCCTTGGCCGCGAAGGTCGGCAGGACCAGCAGGGTCAGGGCCGTCGCGGTCAGAAGGCCGCCGATGACGACCGTCGCCAGAGGCTTCTGAACCTCGGCCCCCGCGCCGTGGGCGAGCGCCATCGGGATGAAGCCGACAATGGCGACCAAGGCTGTCGTCAACACCGCACGCAATCGGCTGGACGCCCCTTCGATCGCCGCGTCCCGGGGCGCGAGCCCCGCCTGCAATCGCTCGCGAATGGCCTGCATCAAAACAAGTCCGTTCAGGGTCGCCACACCCGAGACGGCGATGAAGCCAACGGCCGCAGACACCGAGAACGGCATCCCTCGCATGAGAAGCGCCAAGGCGCCGCCGATCAAGGCCAAGGGCACGCAGGCGAAGACCAGCCCAGCCTCGGAGAACGACCCCAGAGCCATAAACAGCAGCACACCGATCAGGACGAAGACGATCGGAATAACCAGGCCCAGCCGTTGTTCGGCCCGTTTGAGGTTCTCGAACTGACCGCCCCAGGTCAGGCGGACGCCCGGCGGGAGCTGGATTTGGTCCACCTTGGTTTGTGCGTCGGTGACGAAGCCGCCCAGATCCCGGCCGCGAACGTTGGCCTGGACCACCATCCGTCGGCTACCGTCGTTGCGGCTGATCTGGTTCGGCCCCTCGGCGCTTTGGATACGGGCTACCGAAGACAGCGGCACGGTTACGCCTGTCGAAGAGACGATCGGCAGGGCCGCGAGCGCCGCCGGATCGTTGCGCGCATCGTCCGGAAGACGGACGACGACGTCGAAGCGACGGTCGCCCTCGAAAATCCGGCCGGCCTCCGCGCCGCCGATGGCGGCCGAGACCGCTTCAGAAACGTCGGCTGCGGACAGGCCGTAGCTGGCCGCCGCGAACCGATCGACGCTGACCGTGAGCGTCGGCAAGCCCGACGCTTGTTCGACGCGAACGTCGGCGGAGCCGGTGGTCTGCCGCAGTACGCCGGCCACCTCATCAGCGACCCGCTGCATGGTGTCGAAGTCATCGCCGTAGACCATGACCGCGAGGTCGGTCCGGACCCCGGAAATGAGTTCGTTGAAGCGGAGCTCGATGGGTTGGCTGAACTCGAAATTATTCCCGATCTGTTGGTTGGCGAGCTCTTCGAACCGCTCGAGCAAGGCTTCCTTCTCGAGACCTGAATCCGGCCAGTCCTTGCGGTCCTTCAGAACGATGACGCTGTCCGAAATGTTGGGCGGCATCGGGTCGACGGCCGCCTCGGCGGTGCCGGTCCTGGAGAACATGGTCTCGACTTCCGGCTGGGCGGTGATGACCCGTTCCAACGCCATCTGCATGGCGAGCGACTGTTCCAGCGACGCCGAGGGAACACGCAGCGCCTGCATGGCGATGTCGCCTTCGTCCAGGGTAGGGATGAACTCCCGCCCGAGGGACGAAAAGGCCAGACCACCGACGACGACCGCGCCGAGCGCCGAGATCAGGACGATCTTCGGACGATCGACGGCGGCGCGGATGGCCGGCTGGATCCAACGCCGCGCGTGGCGGAGCAGGAAGGTTTCGTGTTCGTGGGCGTGGCCGTGTTCGTCGGTCTCGACCTTCTTGGGATCCCGCACCAGCAGGGCCGTCATGGCCGGAACGAAGGTGAAGGAGAAGATGAAGGCCCCGACCAAGGCCAGCATCACCGTCGCCCCCATGGGGACGAAGGTCTTGCCCTCCACCCCCTCAAGCATCAGCAGGGGCGTGAAGACCAGCAGGATAATCAGCTGACCGAAGGCGGCCGGCTTGACCATCTTGCGAGCTGCGGCCACGGCGACATCGAGGCGTTCCCGACGGGTCAGGGCCCGTCCCAGATCGATCCGCCGCTGCGATAGCATCAGCAGGGTGCTTTCGACGACGATGACCGCCCCATCGACCAGAAGGCCGAAGTCCAGCGCGCCCAAGCTCATCAGGTTTCCACTGATGCCAAACCTATTCATGCCGATGACGGCGAACAGGAAGCTGATCGGGATCATCAAGGCCGTGATGCTGGCCGCACGAATGTTTCCGAGCAGCAGGAACAGCACGACGATGACCAGAAGGGCGCCCTCGGTGAGGTTGCGGGCCACGGTCGAGATGGTCGAGTTGACCAGGGCGCTACGGTCAAGGACCGTCACCGCCTCGATCCCTGCGGGCAGAGTCTTGCGAACCTCATCGAGTCGCTCCCCGGCCGCCTGGGCCACGGTGCGGCTGTTGCCGCCCGCGATCATCAGCGCCGTTCCGAGCACGGCCTCGTGGCCGTCACGGCTGGCGCCGCCCAGGCGCGGAGCCTGGCCGATCTCGACCGTGGCGACATCGGCGACCCGCACGATCAGGCCGTTCCGGTTGACGACCGGCGCCTGAGCCAGATCTTCCACGGTGGAGGCCAAGGCGTCGGTGCGGACCGTCAGAGCTTCGCCAGCGCGTTGGATATAGCCTGCGCCGGCCTGAGTGTTGGCGCGATCGAGGGCCTGGATAAGGTCGCCCATGCCCAGGCCGTAGGCGGAAAGGCGCGCCGCGTCCGGACGGACCGCATACTCCTTCACATAGCCGCCGACGGTGTCGACGCCGGCGAGACCGGGGGCGGTCCGCATTTGCGGCGCGACGATCCAGTCCTGCACGGTGCGCAGATAGGTGGCGCGCTGCTGCGGGGTCGAAAGCAGATCGCCTTCGGGCGTCAGATAGGCTCCGCCCGCCTGCCAGCCCGGCTCGCCAGGCTTGGCGAGGTTCTGACTGTTGAATGGCTTGTAGTCGATCGTCCACATCAGCACTTCACCGAGGCCCGTGGTGATCGGGGCCATGGTCGGCTCCACCCCGTCAGGCATGGCCTCCCGGGCGCCCGCGAGCCGTTCGGCGACCTGCTGGCGCGCGAAATAGATGTCGGTCTGGTCGGTAAAGATGACCGTGACCTGGCTGAAGCCGTTTCGGCTGAGGGATCGGGTCGTGGTCAGGCCGGGAATGCCGGCCATGGCGGTTTCAATCGGGTAGGTGACCTGTCGTTCGATCTGTTCAGGCGCGAGCGCCGGAGCGACCGTGGTCACCTGGACCTGGCGATTGGTGATATCCGGCACGGCGTCGATGGGAAGCCGTGTCAGCTCGAGGAGTCCGTAGGCCGCGACAAGCGCCGTGGCGAGAACCACGAACCATCGGAATTTGACCGAGAGTTCGATGATGAATTTGAACATGCGGTGCGCCCCTAGTGACCGTGCTCGGCCTCGCCCTTGGCGAGCTCGGCTTTGAGGAGGAAGGCGTTCGTGCCGGCGACCCGTTCAGCCCCGGTGAGGCCACGCAGGATTTCAGTCCGCCCCCCGGCCTGACGACCGGCGAGCACCGGACGGGCCTGGAAGCCGTTCGGGACCTGAACGAAGACGACGGTGTTGCCGTCGACGGTCTGGACGGACTCGGTCGGCACGGTGAGACCGCCGGTCGTCTCGCCCGTCACGATCGCCCCCGTGACGGCGGAACCGGCCGGCGGGAGGACAGAGCCCGTCGGCCGGGCCCGAATGACCGTGGCGCCGCTTTCGCCGCCCGCGCCTGCGGCAACGCCGGTGACGATGGCGTCGAAGTCGCCGCTGGGGCTGCTGACCCGCAGAGGCGCCCCGGCCCTTACATTGGCGGCCAAAGCAGGCGGCGCGTTGAAGACGAGCTCAACCCTGGCCGGGTTGGTGACCTCGGCGACAACGCCGCCAGGGGCGACGAAGCCGCCCGGTCCGACCTGGACGCTGGTCACGACTCCGGTGATGGGGCTGGTGACGCTGAGGCGGCCCGAAGCGTTGGGCGAGCCCGCCGCGCTGGACCGCGCGCGAGCCGCGCGGGCGCCGGCTTCGGCGCTGAGCAGTTGCGCGCGGGACGCCTCGACCTCCTGTCGGGCGACAACGCCCTGGTCCGCCAGATTGCGGTTGCGTTGATAAGCCTGGCGCGCCACTTCAGTTTCGGCGGCCGCCGCGTCTGCGTCCGCGCGGAACGTCGCCGCTTCACCGCTGACGACGCTCGCCAGGGGCTGACCGATCCGGACCGACTGGCCCGGAGCTACGAGAACCCGCTCGACCCGCCCGCCGACGGACGCCGCCACAGCGGCGCGCGCGTCGACCATGGGCTCGACCCGCCCGGAGAGCCGGGTTTCGGCGCCCCCTCCCCGACCGACGCCGACCACGATCAGGTTGGCGGCCTGGGCCTGGGCCGCGCTCAGAGCGACGAAGCCTTCCGGCGCTTCGGCCTCGCCTTCGTGGCCGGCTTCGCCCTCGGCATGAGCGCCCTCTTCTTCAGCGTGACCCGCCTCACCCTCGGCGGCGGCTGGAGCGGCGTCCGGCCCGCGCGTGAGCAGGAACAGCCCGCCTCCGCCAAGCAGAACGACGGCGGCGGCGCCGCCGATCAGCAACGTCTTGTTGGATGTGCGCTTGCGCATCATTGGGCTCCTTGGAAGGGGGCGCGGCCGTCCTGGCGCGCAAGTTCAATCTCGGCCTGGACGCGTGCAAGGCGCGCATCGACGGCCGAAGTTCGGGCAGAGATCAGGGCTGCACGGGTGACCCGCAGCTCGAGTTGAGAGATGCGCCCCGCTTCGGATCCGATCCGCGACAGACGGTAGGCCTCCTCGGCAGACGCCACCCCTGCATCGGCGGCGGAGACCCGGCTCACGGAGGCGGCGAGGCGCGCCCGCGCTGCGGCGCGATCGGCCTGGGCCTCCTGGCGGGCGCCCAGGAGCCGCGCATCCGCAGCCCGGAAGTCGGCCTGCGCCGCGTCGATGTTCCCGCGGTTGCGGTCGAACAGGGGCAGCGGCATGCTGACGCCGAAAGTCAGCGCCGTCGCGTCTTCCATCTCGTAGCGACGGACACCAACGCTGGCGTTGATGTCCGGGCGCGAGCGGATCCGCTCCACATCGATCCTGCGTTCGGCGGCCGCGCGCTGAGCCTCGGCGACGCGAACGGCCGGCGCCTCCGCCGGGGGAGCGAAGGTCGCGGCAGGTGCGAGGTCCAGCAGGCTGGTGTCGATCGTCGTGACCGGAGCCGCCAGCATGGCGACTGCGGTCAGCCGCGCGAAGGCCGCGTCGCGCTCCGCGACGGCTTCATCGCGAGAGGCACGCGCCGCAGCCGCTTCGCTTTCCCCCTGGATGCCGCGCAGCAGCGGCTCACGGCCTTCCTCGACAAGAACAAGGGCGGCCCTCGCATCGGCGATGGTCAGGGTGAGGCTTTCCTCCGCGAGAGCAGCCCGCCTTTGGGCGGCTTCCGCATCGGCATAGACCTGAGCGAGCCTTCCGGCGGCGTCGATGATGGCGAGATCCCGCTGCAGCGCCGCGGTTCCGGCTTCCGCGCGGGCGACATTGACCCGCGCGGTCCGACGTCCCCACAGCTCGAGGTCCTGGCTGATCGACAAGGTGGTTTCGGCATTGGCGTAGCCCGAGAAGGGCCCCGTGCCGAAAGCGTTCTCGGCGTCGAGAGCGATCGTCGGATTAGGCCTCGCACGGGCCTGGCGGACACGTGCTTCGGCGGCGTCCGACAGGGCGCCGGCTTCAAGGGTGGCCGGGGTTTGACCCAGCTGGGCGAGCAGCTCGGCGAAGGACGGCGCGGGGTCAGCCCAAGCGGGACTGGCCAGCACGGCCGCGAATGCGGCCAACGCGCAGCCGACCGCGAAACGCGGCGGCCTGCGATATGAGGGAGGCATGATTCATCTTCCAGAAATTTGACACGAGTTCGCGCGCACGGCGGCGCAGACGTCCGGTCAGACTCTGGGAGGGCGCTTCAGGCCGTCGGGAGAGATCGACGACGGAAAATCACTCGAGGGGAAGGCGTGAACAGGCCGCGCGTGGATCTGCATCGCGATGTGGTCGGCGACATCCGCACGGGCAGTTCCGTTGTGGTGGCAGTGGCCGTGGGTGCAGACTCCGTGCCCAGCGCCAAGGTCGACCTGGTCGCCATCGCCCGCATCTTCAACGACCATGGCGTGAGCCGATGCCGTCTCCGGGACGCAGGTCGCGGCGTCAGCGATCGGGGCGACGAAAAACACGGCGGAGACCAGGGTCACCGCCAGTATCAGTCTTGCCCATGTCGCAATTGGCCACGCCATCGCGTGGTGGATACTTTCATTCGGGCGATCAAGCAATCTGTTACAGTGTTCGGGGGCTGCGACTGTTTCGAGTGACCACCAATCCGCGGTGAGGGAGAGGGAAAGTCGACATGCAAGGCCGAGAGTGGCGCGTCGTCGGCCATCTCGACCTATTCAGCAACGTCGAGCGATCTTTAAGCGAGCGCACGCTGATCGCGTCCGATTCTTTCGCTGCGTCTGCAGGTGGATCGAGATTGCAGAATGCGCAATCTTCACCTGAGTAGCGCTCCCGCTATCAGGTCGGGCCATCGTGAACCGGTCAGCCAGACCGCTCCGCCGGTCGCCGCGACGCCAGGCTCTGGGTAAGGTCGTTGCGCGCGCATAGCCAGAGCGAGCGGACGTTGGCGTCGCCTGCGCAGTGGCTTACCAGCAGTAAGCCGGCCAGGGCGTTGGCGAAGAAGCCCAGAGGGCCCAGTCCGGTGATGCCACGGGACGGCGCCCCGGAGGTGGCTCGCGAGATCGCGTAGCTGAGGAATAACAGCACCAACGCAACGAGGCTGGCGCCTTGGCCATTGGCCGCCCCGGACTGCACGGCGACCGAACGTCCGATCACGGCCAGGCTGATGCCGTAGGTGGCGCGTCGGCCAGGAAGTTGAGCACATTGGCGCCCAGGGGGCGCCGAGCCTTGCAGGGACACGCCGCTGGCTATGGCCATAAAGGCGGCGCAGTTGACGGCGATCACCGCGATCATGATGCGCCGGTAGGCGGGGTGGCGCTGTCGAACCTGGAGGCCACGCCGCAACTGCAGCCGGGCGAGGAAGTGCACAGGACGAGAGGGGGTTCAGTCATCGGATTACCCTTTCGCGAGAAGCATGCATCTCCCAATGGCTAGACGATCATGCCGAGAATGCATGGCTTCCATGAAAGAAACGCCTGTCAGATAAAACCAGCTTGATCCTCTAGTAACTAGAGGGCCCAAAATCAGTTGAAATCCATTGGAGGCTTCATGATCACCATGCACCCGACGCGACGCGTTCCCGGCCGCCTGCAGACGATCGCCTTCGCGCTCGCGGCGCTGATCGCCGTCGTGGATCAGGCCGCCAAGGCCGCGGCGCGCGCTCAGCTGGACGCTCCGATCAACCTCACGCCGTTTCTCGCGCTGCGTCTCGGGTTCAACCCCGGCGTCACCTTCGGCCTGTTCGCCGGCTCAGGCGCCGTCGGCCGCTGGGCGCCGTGGCCTCCCTGATCATCGGCGCCCTGCTGGCGTGGATCTGGCGCACGCGCAGCGCCGTGACGGCGGCCGCCGCAGGCCTCATCGCCGGTGGAGCGATCGGGAACCTCGTCGACCGGCTACGCTTTGGCGCGGTCACCGATTTTATCGATCTTCATTGGGGGGCGGCGCACTGGCCGACCTTCAACCTCGCCGATGCGGCCATTGTCTGCGGCGTCGCGCTGCTCCTCCTCACCGTCCGGGGCTCGGACAGCCGCGCGGCGTCCTCGACCCTGGGACGGGCGGCGCGATGAGGCTTCCCGCCGAACAGAGGGCGATCGCCGTCCGCTCGGCGCCGGCGATTCTCATCACCGCCTCAGCGGCGGCCTCCGCCTGGCTGCGGCTTTCCCCGCCCCTTCTCGGCGCGGCGCGCGACATGGCGACGGCCGATAGGCTGGCCTATGCCCTGCAGGCGAATCTCCCGGTCTTCCTGTGGCTCGCGGGGTGTTTGAGGGTGGTGGCCAGCATCCGGTTCCGGTCCGACGCCGACCGGCCGGGTCCGCCGATGCGGCGCCCGGCGCCAGGCTCGCCCTACCCGCCGCCGTGCTACAGAACTCGCTTGAACAGACCGTTCTGGCGGTGAGCGCCCACCTGGTGCTCGCCACCGTGCTGCGCGGCGAGGAGATGATCCTGCTGCCGGTGTTGGTCCCTCTTTATCTGGTTGGTCGGGGTTTCTTCGCCCTGGGTTACGCGCAGGGCGCGGCGGCCCCGGCCTTCGGCATGGCGCTCACCGGCGCCTCCACGATTGCCGCCTTCGGCATCGCCGTCGTCCTGATGGGGCTGGGCCGATGATCCCTCCCCGCCCCAGATGCCTTTCACCCGCCGTTACGAGCTGACGCGATGCCCCTCCCCTCTCCCGCCTCGTCCGGGTTGCGCCCCATCGGCAAACTGGCCGCCGCCACGGGCGTCAAGGTTCCGACCATCCGCTTCTATGAAGAAATCGGCTTGCTTCCGCCGCCGCCGCGCACCGCCAGCGACCGGCGCATGTATGACGACGCGGCGGAGCGCCGCCTGTCATTCATCCGGCATGCCCGCCAGCTGGGCTTCGATCTGGATTCGATCCGCTCCTTGCTTGATCTGTCGGATCACCCCGATCGGCCCTGCGCCGAGGCCAGCACCCTGGCCGAACGTCATCTCGCCGATGTGAAACAGAAGATCGCCCGGCTCCGCGCCCTCCAGCGCGAACTGTCGCGGATGACGACGGAATGCGCCGGGGGCCGGGTCTCCGCCTGCAAGGTGATCGAGGCGTTGCACGATCCATCCGCGCCGCTTTGACCCTGTGGAAGATCCGGAAGGCGCAAAGACCCCGGAGCCATTAGCCCACCGCGACGTTTGGAGGCGATTGGCGGCTCCCGTCGCGGACCGCCCGTCCTTCTGGAGGATTTCGATGACGCATCGGCCGACCTCGCGACACGGCGACCAGACCCTGGCCCTGCTGACAGACCCTTATCGGCGCCTTTCCCACCTGTTCGAGCAGGCCGGCGCCGACGTCGTCGAGACCCGCCTGGCGCTGAAGGAGACGACCTGTCTGAGAGGCCGCGAGGCGGCGCGGATCTTCTATGACGAGACCCGCATCGTGCGGGCGGGCGCCATGCCGGCGCCGGTCCGCCGCACGCTGCTCGGCGAGGGCGGCGTCCAGGGGCTGGACGGCGAGGCCCACCGCGCCCGCAAGGGCGTGTTCATGTCCCTGATGTCGCCAGCCCGTGTCGCGCGACTGGGCGAACTGTTCGAAGCGGAGTGGCGGCGCGCGGCCGTCGAATGGGCCGGCGAGGACGACATCGTGCTGTATGACGCCTTGCAGCCGGTGCTAACGCGGGCCGTCTGCGCCTGGGCCGGCGTGCCGCTCGAGCCGCACGAAGAGGCGAAACGGGTCCGTCACCTGAGGGCGCTGTTCGACGCGGCGGGATCGCGGGGCCCCCGGCATCTGTGGTCGAGGCACGCGCGTCGCCGCGTCGACGCCTGGCTGGGCTCGATCATTGAAGACATTCGCGCCGGCCGTCTGTCGCCGGATCCGGACACGGCCGCCCACGCCTGGGCCTGGACCCGCGCCGCGGACGGCGAACCGTTGCCGATCCACACGGCGGCGGTCGAACTGGCCAATGTATTGCGGCCGACTGTCGCGACCTCGGTCTACATCGTGTTTGTGGCGCACGCGATGCAGGCTCACCCGGATGCGGCCCGTCTGGCCGACGCCGACGCCGGACGTCGCCGCGCCTTCGTCCAGGAAGTCCGACGCTTCTATCCGTTCTTCCCGGCAGTGATCGGGCGTGTGCGCGCGCCGTTTCGCTGGCGCGACCTGGTCTTCCCGGAGGGCCGTCAGGTGGTCCTCGACCTCTATGGCTCCAATCACGATCCCGCACACTGGACTGATCCCGAGGCGTTCCGGCCGGAGCGGTTCAGCGACGGCTCCGGAGATCCGTTCGGTCTCATCCCCCAGGGCGGTGGGGATGCGGCGACCGGTCACCGTTGCCCTGGCGAAGGGATCGTCGTGGAGCTGATGGAGCGCGCCGTCGGCCTGCTCGCCGACCTGAACTACCGGCTGCCGGATCAGGATCTGGAGATCGACTTCCGCCGCCTGCCGGCCCTCCCCGGAAGCGGGTTCCGAATGGAGACGCGCGACGCGGCCCTCAATGAGGGGGGCGCCTGATGCCGCTTCCTCGGGCTGGCCGGGGCCCTTCTCTCCCATCCACTCGCAGCAAAGGCTGACGCCATGAGCCGTTCGACGACCTCCTACGACCTGGTGATCATCGGCGGCGGGCCGGGCGGATACCCGTGTGCGATCCGGGCGAGCCAGCTCGGCCTGTCGGTGGCGGTCATCGACGACCGCGAACTGCTCGGGGGGACCTGCCTGAACATCGGGTGCATTCCGTCCAAGGCGCTGCTCCAGGCCACCGAGCGGCTGGAGATGGCGCGCAATCTCGAAGCGTTCGGCGTCATGGTAGACAATGTGCGGGCCGATCTTGACGGTGTCATGCGGCACAAGGGCAAGGTGGTGACCGAGCTTGGCGAAGGGGTCGCCTACCTCCTGCGCAAGCACAAGGTCGCCCGCTTCCAGGGCCGCGGGCGGCTGCTGGCGCGCGACCGGGTGGAGGTGCGCGCCGCGGACGGCGCTTTCGAGGTGCAGGCCAGCAAGGCGGTGGTCATCGCCAGCGGATCGGAAGCGGCGACCTTGCCCGACCTGCCCATCGACGAGCGGCGAATCGTCACCTCCGCCGGCGCCCTGAGCCTGACGGCGGCGCCGCGCCATCTGGCGGTGATCGGCGGCGGCTACGTCGGACTGGAGCTGGGGTCGGTCTGGCGTCGGCTCGGCAGCGAGGTCACGGTCATCGAGGTGCTCGACCGGATCGCCTCCGGCGTCGACTCGGAGATGTCGGCGGCGCTGCACAAGGTGCTCGAGGCCCAGGGCTTCCAGTTCTGCCTTGGGCATAAGGTGGTCGGATCGCGGATGGAGGGCGACGACGTCGTCCTCGACGTCGAGCCCATGGGCGATGGCGCGCGAGGAACCATCAAGGCCGATGTCGTGCTGGTCTCCATCGGCCGACGGCCCGCAACCGCCAGGCTCGATCTGGAAACGGTCGGCATTGCGCCCGACCGCAGGGGCTTTATTCCGGTGGACGAAGGGTTCCGGACCAGCGCCGACGGGGTCTACGCCATCGGCGACGTCATCGGCGGCGCCATGCTGGCCCACAAGGCGGAGGAGGAAGGGATCGCCCTGGCCGAACGCCTGGCGGGGGGCGCGGGCCATGTGGACTACGGAACGATTCCGGCGGTCGTCTATACCTGGCCGGAACTGGCTTCGGTCGGCCGCACCGAGGACGACCTCAAGGCGGCCGGCGTGGCCTACCGCGTGGGGCGCTTCCCCTTCTCCGCCAACGCCATGGCCAAGGCGCGTCTGGAGAAGAACGGTCTGGTCAAGGTTCTGGCCGACGCCGCGACGGACAAGATCCTCGGCGTGCACATCCTGGGCCCTGAGGCCGGCGGGTTGATCCATGAAGCGGTCGCCGCCATGCAGTTCGGCGCGGCGGCCGAGGATCTGGCGCGGACAAGCCACGCCCATCCGACCCTGCCGGAAGCCCTGCGCGAAGCCTGCCTGGCGGTAGCCGAGCGCACGATCCACCTCTGACGGCCGCGCGTTACGAAGTCTGACCCGACGGCAGCCGCGATCGCGGCCGCCTCTGCGGGCCCGGGCGCGTCCGCAGTTTAGACGCGACAGCGGCGTCGCTTGAATGCTATTGCGAGCCGCTCACAACTAGGTCTCCCATGCGTCCTCTGCTCCGTCTGCTCACCCTGCTGTTCGCCCTAGGGTTGGCCGCCCCGGCCCTCGCCCAGGCGCCGTCCGCCTCGGAGGCCCAGGTCGCCTGGCGGCTGCTGGATTATGTGGCGGTCGACTACGCCGGCGCAGTGGCCGACGGCGAGATCGTCAATCCGGCCGAATACGGCGAGATGATCGAGTTCAGCACCCAGATCCGGACGCGTCTGGACGCCCTGCCGGCCAACCCGGCCAAGGCCGCCCTGATGCGCGACGCAGAGGGCCTGCAGGCGGCCATCCGGGACAAGGCGGATCCGGCCGTCGTCGGCGCCCGGGCCAAGGCCCTGGCCGGCGCGGTGCTGACGGCCTATCCGAGCCCGCTGGCGCCCTCGTTCCCGCCCGACCTGGCCCGCGGCGCCGCCCTCTACGCCGAGCAGTGCGCGGTCTGCCACGGCGTGACCGGGCGCGCCGACGGCCCCGGCGCCGAAGGGCTCGATCCGCCGGCGATCGCCTTCGCCGACGTGGAGCGCGCGCGCCAGCGCAGCGTCTTCGGGCTGTATCAGGTGATCGACCAGGGGCTGGAGGGCACGGCGATGGCCAGCTTCTCGCACCTGCCGGCCGAGGACCGCTGGGCGCTGGCCTTCTATGTCGGCCGCTTCGCCTTCACCGACGCCGAAGCCGCCGAGGGCAAGCGCCTGTGGGACGGCGATCCGGCGGTCCGCGCGGCCTTTCCCGACCTGGCCGCCCTCACCCAGACCACGCCGGCCGAGCTGGCCACCCGCCTCGGCGAACCCCGGGCGCGGGCCCTGACCGCCTATCTGCGACGTCATCCCGAGGCCGCGGCGCGCCCGGCCGGATCGACGCTGACCCTGGCGCGGACGCGCCTGGCGGAGAGCGAGGCCGCCTATCGACGGGGCGATCGCAAGGCCGCCACCGACGCGGCGCTGTCCGCCTACCTCGACGGCGTCGAGCCGATCGAGCCGGCCCTCGGCGCCCGGGACAGCGCCCTGCTGCGCCGGGTCGAGACCGCCATGACCGAGCTGCGCGTCTCTATCAGCCGGGGTGCGCCCGCCCAGGAGGTCGCCGGTCGGGTCGCTCGTGCGAACGCCCTGCTGGACACGGCCGAGCGGGCCCTCGCGCCCCAGGAGGCGGACAATCTCGCCAGCTTCCTCGGCGCCTTCACCATCCTGCTGCGCGAAGGCCTAGAGGCCCTGCTCATCGTGGTGGCGATGATCGCCTTCCTCAGGAAGGCCGAACGGCCCGAGGTGCTGCGCTACGTCCACGGCGGCTGGGTCGCCGCGCTGGTCGCCGGCGGGGCTACCTGGGCGGCCGCGACCTTCTTCATCTCCATCAGCGGCGCCAGCCGGGAACTGACCGAAGGGTTCGGTTCGCTTCTGGCCGCCGTCGTGCTCGTCTCGGTGGGCATCTGGATGCACGGTAAGTCGCACGCCGACGCCTGGCAGACCTATATCCGCGACAAGCTCTCCCATGCGCTGTCGAAACGGTCGGCCTGGTTCCTATTCCTGCTGTCCTTCGTGGTGGTCTACCGGGAGGTGTTCGAGACCATCCTGTTCTATGCGGCGATCTGGAGCCAGGGCGGCCACCTCGGCATGCTGGCCGGCGCCCTGACGGCGGTGGTCATCCTGGCCGTGGTTGCCTGGGCCCTGCTGGCCTACAGCAAGCGCCTGCCGATCGGCCGGTTCTTCTCCCTGAGCTCGATCCTTATGGCCATCCTGTCGGTTGTCCTCGTCGGGAAGGGGGTGGCGGCGCTGCAGGAGGCGGGCTGGCTCGACGTCCATCCGCTGGCCTGGATCCCCCGTATCGAGATCCTCGGCCTCTACCCGACGGTCGAAGGCGTCGCCGTTCAGCTGCTGACGATCGCTATCCTCGTGGTCGGCTTCTCCCGGCATGCGGCACCGAAGGGCGCGCGGCCGGCGGACATCGGCTAGGGCCGCCAGCCCTTCAGCGAACTTCCGCCCCGCCGGGGGCCGCATGGGCAGGCGCCGGCTTCCGGTTCTGAAACCGCCCTCCGCCCCCGGAGTCCGCAGGCCGGGGAGACGGTCTTATCGGACGATGGGTTTGCCTCCGGCGGGCAGCACATCGGGCTCTTTCGTTGGAATGTCGTCGCTTGCGGGATCAAGAACCTCCGGCACGTTGCCTCCGCCATCCCCGGCTGAAGCAGTCGATAATCCGCTCGCCGTTTTCTAAAGCGAGGCGCGGCTTACAGGTGCGGTCGGGAGGCGCCCGGCCCGTCGTGGACGGGGCGTGATCGGCGCAGGCGCACATCCGGAGCCTTGGCCGGCGTGACGGGGGTGCGGCGGCGTTTCTCCAGCCAGGTCTGCACCTCCGACAGATCCCAGACCACGCATCGCGGCGTCAGCCGGAAGCGTCTGGGGAACTCCCCGCGCTGCTCCATCTCCCAGATGGTGCTGTCTGCGAGCGGCACCATCTGGCGCAGTTCCGGTTTCTTGATCGTCCGTGGCAGGGGCGAATGGGTCTGTCCCATGATGCATCTCCTCGTTCGGGTCGATTCGAACCGAAAGATGCCGCAGGGAAAACACGCAGGCCCGCGGTGTTGGTCTTAGCGGATCGGACAGAAGACGCGCCGCCTCGGACCATCCCAGACCGCGACCGCAGTTTCGTCGTGCTGGGCGGCGTCGAAGGTTTCACTGAAGCAGTGGTTGCTAAACCGGACATCGATCTTCACGCCGTTCGGACGCGACTGGGTGGCCATCTCCAGCACGAAGGGCTCGAGATGGTCGAACGCGAGCGTCTGCCCCGCGACTTCCAGCGGCGGAAAATACGGCCCGGCCATGGCCTACAGTCCCAACAGGTCCGGCGACCGCTTGCGCAGTCCCGGCCGGACGGCCGTGCGCTTGGTGGCGGCAGCCTTATCCCGCGCGTCGATCATGTCCTTGTCCCTGCATTTTCTGCTGGCATCCCGACGCATTTCAAAATTTCGGATCAAAACGCGGTGCGCTGACCTCTGACACGGTCAGAACCGGCGTGTAGGCGCGGCCCGCTTCCCAGGCGTCCACGGCGTTCGACCATTCCTGCGCCATGTGGCGGCGCTGGGTCTCGAACTCCGCCTTGTTGTAGACGCCTCGCGAAGATCGCTCTTCGTGAGCGAGCCCTTTCTCGATCCAGTCCGAGTTGAAGCCCATCTCGTGCAGCAGGGTCGAGGCCGTCCGCCGCAGGTCGTGCACGGTGAAGGGCTCGAGCGGAAGGTTACCCTTTCCGGCCCTTTCAGCGATCGCACTGGTGACGCGGTTGAAAGTCGCCCGCGACATCGGCGCATCGGCGTCATAGCGCGACGGCAGGATGTATTTCGAGTTGCCGGCGCAGGTCTTCAGAGCGACCAGGATGTCGAGCATCTGGGTGGAGAGGTAGACGTTGTGAGGGCGTGAGCGCTTCATGCGCGCAGCCGGGATCGACCAGACCGCATTGTCGAAATCCACCTCGGTCCACACCCCGTCCTGAAGTTCGCTCTTCCGAACCATGCTGAGGAGGATGAACTTCAAGCCGAGCCTGATGGTCGGCAGGGTCGCGACCTCACCCAGGAGCATCAGCATGATCCGGATTTCGGCTGGGGTGAGTGAGCGATCGCGCGGCCGGAAGGTGGCGATCGAAGCCGGACCCACGTCATCCGCAGGATTGTCGATCTTCTCGCCGTGGAGGATGGCCCAGCCGTAGATTTGTTTGACGATATCCCGGACATGGATCGCCGTGGCGGGCGCCCCGCGATCCACAATCGCCTTGCAGTGGGCCCGCAGATCGTCGGGTGTGATCTCGCTCAGCAGGCGGTTCTTCCACTTCGGCAGGATGTCCCGATTGAAAATCGCCCGGCGCATGTCGCGGGTGCTGTCCGCCATCGGCGCGCGGTCCATCCAGCCCTGGGCGACCTGTGCGAAATCGTGAGCTTCCTTCAGGCGACGTTTGGCGCGCTGCTTTTCAACCGCGGGCGACACCCCGTCCGCGATCGCCTTCTTCACCTCGATCAGCCGCTCACGGGCTTGGGCCAGCGTCAATCCGGCGCTGCCGTAACGCCCGAGCGTCAAGGTCTCTCGACGGCCGTTGAACCGATAGTCGTAGCGGAATGAGATTGCGCCGCCCGTCGAGACATAGACGTACATGCCGTCCCTGTCGGTACTCTTGTAAGCCCTTGCTTTCGGTCGCAAATTCTTCAGCGCAGTGTCGGTAAGCACGGTATAATCGCCTCTCTCCGTCGGTCCTCGAAATCGGTCCCGCCAAGACGGCTTTTTCTCATTCATCTCAATGACTTGCTGGAAATGAATACCGTCAGACCGCGGCCCGATGTCAGGACGGTATGAGCCCGAGTCCGCCAGATCAATGCAGCGGCGTACCGTCGGCCAGTCCGACAAAACGAAAAAAGACCCTCCGAATGGCTCCGAAGGGTCTCGACAGAATTCACAATGTTGTCAGGCCTTTAGAGGCCGCTTCGGAAGCGATACCGAATGCTGCCGAAGGGTCGGGACTATTCCCACTCGATGGTCCCCGGCGGCTTGGACGTTACGTCGTAGACGACGCGGTTGACGCCGCGGACCTCGTTGATGATGCGGGTGGCAGTCTTGGCCAGGACGTCCCAGGGGAACTGGTAGAAGTCGGCGGTCATGCCGTCGGTGGAGGAGACGGCGCGAAGGGCCAAAACCTTTTCATAGGTGCGGGCGTCGCCCATGACGCCGACTGTCTTGACCGGCAGCAGCACGGCGAAAGCCTGCCAGATCTTGTCGTAGAGACCCGCCTTGCGGATTTCATCCAGATAGATGGCGTCGGCCTGTTGCAGGGTCTCGACGGCGTCCGGCGTGATCTCGCCGGGGATACGGATGGCCAGGCCCGGTCCGGGGAACGGGTGGCGGCCGACGAAGGCGTCGCTGAGCCCCAGTTCGCGGCCCAGGGCGCGAACCTCGTCCTTGAACAGTTCGCGCAGGGGCTCGACCAGTTTGAGTTTCATATAGTCCGGCAGGCCGCCGACGTTGTGGTGGCTCTTGATGACGTGGGCCTTGCCGCTGGACGAGGAGACGCTCTCGATCACGTCTGGATAGAGGGTGCCTTGCGCCAGGAATTCGGCGCCCTCGATCTTGGCGGATTCGCGATCGAACACCTCGATGAACAGCCGGCCGATGGTCTTGCGCTTGGTTTCGGGGTCGGAAATCCCGGCCAGTTCGCCGAGAAATTCCTTTGACGCATCAACATGCACCAGCGGGATGTTGTAGTGTTCCCGGAACAGGGTGGTGACCTGGGTCGCCTCGTCCTTCCTCAACAGGCCGGTGTCGACCAAGACGCAGGTCAGCTGATCCCCGATGGCCTCATGGATCAGGACGGCCGCTACGGAGGAGTCCACGCCGCCGGACAGGCCGCAGATCACCTTGGCGTCGCCAACCTGTTCGCGGATCTGGGCGATCTTCTCGTCGCGATAGGCGGCCATGGTCCAGTCGCCCTTCAAGCCCGCGATGCCGTGGGTGAAGTTCTTCAGCATCTGATGGCCGCGCGGGGTGTGCATCACCTCGGGGTGAAACTGCACGCCGTAGAAGCGACGGGTCTCGTCAGCGATGACCGCATAGGGCGACCCCTCGGACGAGGCGACCACGTCGAAGCCTTGCGGAATGGCCACGATCTTGTCGCCGTGGCTCATCCAGACCTCTTCGTTCTCGCTGACGGGGGCCAGGTCGGCCAGCAGGGGCGACGTCTTCTGAACCGTGATCTCTGCGCGGCCGAACTCGCGCGTGTGGCCGCCCTCGACCTTGCCGCCCAACTGCTCGCACATCGTCATCTCGCCGTAACAGATGCCCAGCACCGGCACGCCGGCCTCGAACACGCCCTGCGGCGCGCGGGGACTGCCCTCTTCATGCACGCTCTCGGGACCGCCCGACAGGATGATGGCCGCCGGGTTCATGGCCGTCAGAGCCGCTTCCGCCTTCTGGAACGGATGGATCTCGCAATAGACGCTGGCCTCGCGCAGGCGCCGCGCGATCAGTTGCGTCACCTGGCTTCCGAAGTCGACGATGAGGACCTTTTGGTGGTCTTGCGGCGTGGTCATGGCGTGATCGAATCCGGGGCAGGAAGATGGGCGCGGTCTTGGCGGGGTGGGGCCGATATTTCAAGGGCGGGAAGCTCAAGAGCGGCGGGGCCGTCGACCTCCAGCACGGCGATCAGCCGATCCAGGGCAACGGCCAGGTTCTCGTCGACATGATGCAGGGTCGAGGTCCAGTCCTCCAAAGCCTTCAACTCGGCGCGACCGTCCGACACGCCGCGTAAGGCGATCAGAGGCACACCGAAGGTCTGGGCGGCGCGGACCAGGGCCCAGGTCTCCATGTCCACCATCTCGGCGTCGATGGCGTCATAGGCGGCTCCGGACACGACGTTCGCTCCGGTCGACAGGGTCGCCGTCGGCACGCCGGGGATCGGGCACGGCAAAGGCAGGACGGCGGGCTGGTCCAACAGGGGCGTCACGCCCTTCGGAAAACCGAGCGGGCTGGCGTCCATGTCGCGATAGGCGACGGACGAGGCCTGATAGACCGCCGCATGATCCAGCACCCGCGATCCGCACGAGCCCAGCGATACGATCAGATCCGGCAGATCGCCCGCCGCCTCCAGCCGCGCCAGGGCGGCGCCCAGGCTCACGGCGGCCTCGACCGGACCGACGCCGGTCATCAGCGGCGCGATCCGGGCCTGAAGGTGCAGGCCGAATTCAGCAGGCGCGGCCATGACGTAGAGCAGCGAAACTCCGCCATGCCGCGCCAGCTTCATGCCGCGCGCTCGTAGATGGCGGCGAAGAAGCCGTCAGTGTCGGCCGAGGCTGGCGACAGCCGAAGGCGCGCCCCGGACGCCAGGTCGGAGAACTTCGCCTGCGCCGCCTGGCTCAGTTGCGGCGCCGACAGGACATCGGTGACGGCGACCGGGCGGAAGTCGGGATTGGCGGCCTCAAACGCGTCCACGCTGGCCTCGTTCTCGCGCGCCAGCATCGAACAGGTGACATAGACCAGACGGCCGCCCGGCTTCACCAGCTTGGTCGCCTGGCTCAAAATACGCACCTGTAGGCCGTGCAGCTTTTCGACCTCCTCGGCCGTCAGCCGCCAGGCATCCTCGGGCCGACGACGCCAGGTGCCGGACCCCGAACAGGGCGCATCGACGAAGACCAGATCGGCCTGCCCGTTCAGGTCTTCCAGGCCGCCGCCATTCTGACCGATCAGGACCAGCTCCGCCTCGACGCCCGCGCGCTGCAGGCGAGGACGGATGTTCTCCAGCCGTTTGTTGACGACGTCCGAGGCGACCAGCTTGCCTTGCGCCTTCATCGCCTGGGCTAGACCCAGCGTTTTGCCGCCGCCGCCGGCGCAGTAATCCACCACCGTCATGCCGGGTGCAGCGCCCGCCAGCCAGCAGACGACCTGGCTGCCTTCGTCCTGGATTTCGAAGCGGCCGGCCTTGAAGCCTTCCAGCGCCTGGATGTTGGGTGGCGGTTCCGACGGCACGCGCAGGCCGACGGCCGACCAGGGCGTGCGCGAAACGTCCAGACCAGCGGCTTTCAGCTCGGCCTCGACCTCATCGACCGTGGCGGCCGCATCGTTGACGCGCAGGTCGATCGGCGCGCGCGGCGCCATCAGGGCGTGAGCTTCCTCGGCCCAGCGATCGCCGAAGGTGGCCTTGAAATCCTCGACCACGAACTCGGGCAGGCCGGCGGCGACCCAGCCCGGCAGTTCGCCCTGCCCCGCCGTGATGCGGCTGCGCTCCTGTTTGGACAGCGGGCGCGGGCCATAGCCGTCGCCCGAATGCAGGGCCTCGATCTCTTCCAGCGAAAGACCGTCGATGGCGTGCAGCGAACCGATGACCAGGGCCCGACCGTCCTCGCGCCCACCCATGATCCACGACAGGCGTCCGCGCGCGCGCAGCACCTTATAGACCCGGTCGGCGATGGCGCGCCGGTCCTTGGACCCGGCGTAGCGGTTGGCCGTGCCCCAGGCCTTCATGACGGCCTCGGCCGGTTGGCGACCCTGGGCGATGGAGTCCAGGACGGAGGCGGCGGCGGCGAGGCGAGCGGCTGGGGTCAAGTCAGGCTTTCAAACGAAGAACAGGGACGCCAGGACCATGACCAGTCCCGCAAGCGAGACCACCCAGACCAGCGACCGGATATAGGGAACGCCGAAGGCGTAGAGCGGCACATAGACCACCCGCGCCCAGAAATAGAGCGCCGCGCCCCACACCGTCAGGGCGCTGGACGCGCCGATGACATGGGCGATCAGCACCGCGCCGATGAACAGCGGCAGGGTTTCGTACAGATTGGCCTGGGCGCGTTCGAGACGGCCGGTCAGCGGCTTCTTGGCCTCCGGCGTCTCGTCGCGCGGACCCGCATTCCATTTCGAGCCGAACTCGGCCGTCCGCGCCCCGGCGGGCAGGAAGATCTGAACCAGGGCCAGGATCAGCGTCAGGGCCAGATAGGTGAGTTCGGTCGTCATGGTCGCCTACCCTTGCCGATAGTTGGGCGCTTCACGCGTGATCATCACGTCGTGGACGTGGCTTTCACGCAGACCCGCCCCGGTGATGCGCACGAACCGGGCGCGCTCCTGGAACTCCGGAATGGTGCCGGCGCCGACATAGCCCATGGAGGCGCGAAGCCCGCCGACCATCTGGTGCAGGACCGGGCTGATCGGGCCCTTATAGGGCGTCTGACCCTCGATGCCCTCGGGCACCAGCTTCTCGGACGAGACTTCCTTCTGGAAGTATCGATCCGCCGAGCCGCGCGCCATGGCCCCGACCGAGCCCATGCCACGATACGACTTGTAGCTGCGGCCCTGGTACAGGAAGACCTCGCCGGGGCTTTCGTCGGTGCCGGCGAACATCGAGCCCATCATGGCCACGTTGGCCCCGGCCGCGATGGCCTTGGCCAGGTCGCCCGAATATTTGATGCCCCCGTCGGCGATGACCGAGGCGCCCGTGCCCCTGGCCGCGCGCGCGGAGTCCATCACCGCCGTCAGCTGCGGCACGCCCACGCCCGCGACGATGCGGGTGGTGCAGATGGAGCCGGGACCGATGCCCACCTTCACCGCATCCGCGCCTGCGTCGATCAGGGCCCGCGTCGCATCATAGGTCGCGACATTGCCGGCGATGATCTGCAGCCGGTTGTTCTCGCGCTTGATCCGCTCGACCACCTGGGCGACCGAGGCCGAGTGACCGTGGGCGGTGTCGATCACCACCACGTCGCAACCCGCTTCGGCCAGCGCCATCGCGCGCTCGTATCCGGCGTCGCCGACGGTGGAGGCTGCGCCGACCAGCAGGCGGCCCTGCTCGTCCTTGGCGGCGTTGGGGAAGGCCTGGGCCTTCTCGATGTCCTTCATGGTGATCAGGCCGACAGCCCGATAATCCTCGTCCACCACGATGACGCGTTCGATCTTGCGGGTCTTCAGCAACTCGCGCGCCTCGTCGCGGCTGGCGCCTTCGCGGACCGTGATCAGGTCGCCCGTGGTCATCAGCGAGGCGGCGGTGACGTTCAGGTCGCTCTCGAAGCGCATGTCGCGGTGGGTCAGCATCCCAACCAGCTTGCCCGTCGCCGGATCCACGACGGGGAAGCCGGTGATCTTCTTGCGCGCGACGATCTCGCGCACTTCGCCCAGCGTCGTCTTCGGGCCGACGGTCACCGGGTTGACCACCATCCCGCTCTCATAGCGTTTGACGGCGCGGACCTCGTCGGCCTGCTCCTCGATGGTCATGTTGCGGTGCAGAACGCCCAGACCGCCGGACTGGGCCATGGCGATGGCCAGACGGCTCTCCGTCACCGTGTCCATGGCGGACGACAGCAGCGGGATGTTCAGTTTGATGTCGCGCGTCAGCTGGGTCGAGACATCGACCATCGCCGGCATGAACTCGGATGCGCCGGGTTCCAGCAAAACATCGTCGAAGGTCAGTCCTTCGCGTATCTCCATAGGGAGTCTCCGTTTTGCGGGCCGCGTATAACGGGATGCGGGGGTCGGGGGCAAGGCCGATTGCGGTTATAGGCCTGATAGATTTTATTGCTTTGCAACCCGCAGGGCCGCTCACCATTCTCTCCGCATGGTCGGCGTCATCCTCAGCACCGCGCGCAAACTGGCTCTGAAGATCGCCAGCTATGGCGTCATGCACCTGATCGTCGCCATTCTGGTCGCCTTCGCGATCACCCGCGACTGGCGCACCGCCCTGGCCGTCGGCATGGTCGAGCCGATCTTTCAGACCATCGCCTACACCGTCCACGACCGCGTCTGGCATAAGGTCGAGCGGCGTCGCATGGCCTCCAATATCGAGGAGGCGACAGAGGCCTTCACCGCCCGCCTCGACATCATGTCGCCCGAGGAACAGCGCCGCTCGCACGACGCCCATCACGGCCACAGCCACACCCTGCCCCGGTCGTTCAAACAGATCGCGCTGAAGACCGTCACCTACGGCGTCATGCATTTCGCCGTGGCGGTCGCCGTGGCCTACGCCCTGACCAACGACATCCGTACGGCGCTGACCATCGGCATGGTCGAGCCTCTGGTGCAGACGCTCTTCTTCGCCCTGCACGACCGCATCTGGTCGCGCCTGGAAGATCGCAGAGCCCGCGCGAGCACAGCCGCCGCCTGACGCGTCAGCGCTTGTTCAGCGCGACCAGAAACACCTCGGCGCTGTCCTTCCGGCTCGACGCCGGCTTGACGTATTTCACCGTCTCGAACTCCTCGCGCAGCCGCGCCAGAACGCCGCCGGCGTCTCCGCCCTGGAAGTTCTTGGAGACGAAGTTTCCGCCGGGCCGCAACGTGCGGATGGCGAAGTCAGCGGCGATCTCGATCAGGGCGATGATCTTCAAATGGTCCGTCTGGCGATGTCCGACTGTATTGTGCGCCATGTCCGACAGCACCAGGTCCGGCGCCCCGCCGATGGCGTCGATCAACTGCTGGTCCACGCCCGGATGGGTGAAGTCGGCCTGAAGCAGGGTCGCACCCGGGATCGGCGCGATCATCAGCAGGTCCACGCCCGCCACCGCGCCCGCACCCCGGTTCAAGGCTACCTGAACCCAGCCGCCCGGCGCCGCGCCCAGGTCGATGACCTTTGACCCGCGCTTGATCAGCCGGAACTTGTCATCGATCTCGATCAGCTTGAACGCCGCGCGCGAGCGCCAGCCCTCGGCCCGCGCTTTTTCGGACCATTTGTCCGACAGCTGGCGTTTGATCCATTGCTGGCTCGACATCGACTTGGTGTCGGCCGTCTTCATCTTGGTGCCCATGCCGCGTCCGGCGGCGGTCCCGCCGGTGGGCGGTTTCACCATCCGGCGGCGCTCTTGGGGCTTTTCGTCTTCGCTCATCGTTCCCACATAGCCCCGACCGGCGTTGCGGGCTATGTCCCGCCTCAAATCAACCCAAAGAGGACGACCGACATGGCCGACACCCTGACCTTCACCCTGGACACCGGCGACGGCGAAGCCCGCGACGTGGTCATCAAGCTGCGCCCCGACCTGGCTCCCGGCCACGTCGAACGCATCACCGAACTGGCCAAGGAAGGCTTCTACGACGGCGTGGTCTTCCACCGCGTGATCCCGGGCTTCATGGCCCAGGGCGGCGATCCGACCGGCACTGGCACCTCGGGCTCAAAGAAGCCGAACCTGAAGGCCGAGTTCTCGGCCGAGCCGCATGTGCGCGGCGTCTGCTCGATGGCCCGTACCTCGGACCCCAACAGCGCCAACTCGCAGTTCTTCATCGTCTTCGACGACGCCACCTTCCTGGATCGCCAGTACACCGTCTGGGGCCAGGTCGAATCGGGCATGGAACACGTCGACGCCCTGCCCAAGGGCGAGCCGCCGCGCAGCCCCGGCAAGATCGTAAAGGCGACGGTCAACTAAAGCTAAAGCGGCAGATTTGGACTTCGTCCAATTCGGATTAGATTTCGCGCAACGAGAATGTGCGCAATCTTGACGTTTCTCGATGATGGCTTTCAGTTGCAACGCTGAGCCATCGTCGGGGGACGACATTGCGCATTCTTCTGGTCATCGAGCCGTCCGGCGGCGGCTCGGGGCGTCACGTGGTCGATCTGGCCCGCGCCCTGATCGGAAGCGGCCATCAGGTGTCCCTGATCTGGTCGCCGGGCCGAGCCGAGCCCTGGTTTCCGGCCGCGGTCGCCGCCCTTGCCCCCCACGCCCATGAACGACTGCCGATGCGCCGCAGCGTCGGACCGTGGGACGTCGCCGCCCTTCACGCCCTGAACCGACTGATCGCCAGCCTCGGCCCGTTCGAGATCGTTCACGGCCACAGCGCCAAGGCCGGCGCCCTGGTCCGCCTGGCCCACGCGCCCGGCGCCGCCAAGATCTACACCCCGCACGCCCTGCCGATGATGGGCCCGGCCAGCCTGGCGACGATCAGCGCCGGCGCGGCTGAGGCGCTGTTGGCCCGGTCCGGCGACGCCACCATCGCCGTCTCTGAGGAAGAAGCCGCCGTCGCCCGTCGCTGGCGGCTCGGCGGAAACCGCTTGCACATCGTTCCCAACGGCCTGGCCGCGCCGCCCGCTAACGAGCGTCTCGCAGCCCGCCAAGCCCTCGGCGTTCCCAACGACGCTCTGGTCATCGGCTTCGTTGGCCGGTTCTGCACCCAGAAAGACCCCGTTCGATTCGCCAACGCCGTCCGCCGGGCGAACGCCATCGATCCGCGCATCATCGGCGTCATGATCGGCGATGGCGATCTGGCCTCGTCGGTCAGAACCGCCGGCGGCGACGCCCTACGTGTGCTGGGCGCACGCGACGCCGGGCCTTTGATGGCGGGCTTCGATCTGTTCGCCATGACCAGCCGTTACGAGGCCGATTCCTACGCCATGATCGAGGCGGCCGCCCTGGGCCTGCCGATCGTCTGCACCGACATCGGCGGGATCGGGCGTCTGATCCAGGCCGGCGCGCGCATCGACCGCCTGCCCGTCGACGCCTCGCCCGATCATCTGGCCGAGGCGATGCGCACCGCGCTGGCCAGCCGCGTCGTTCCCCTGCCGATTGCGCCGGGCCTGCTGTCCGCCTCACGCATGGCCGAACAGACCGTCCAGATCTACCGCGACGCCTTCGCCCGCCGACGCTTGGGTGGCTGATCTTGTCTTCATCAACGGCCGCTTCCTGACCCAGCCCATGAGCGGGGTTCAGCGCTATGCGCGTGAGATCGTCCGCGCCCTGGACCAGCGCCCCGGCGCCGCCGACCGCTGCGTCCTGTTGATGCCCCCCGGCGCCGATAGGCTGAACCTGCTCAATATCCCGATCCGCACGATCGGGCGCGCTGGCGGCCATCTTTGGGAACAGACCGCCCTGGCCTGGACCGCGCGCCACGGCCGCCTGCTGTCGTTAGGGGGTTCGGGTCCGGTGCGGCATCGGCGGCAGATCGTCATCATCCACGACGCCGCCGTCTTTCGTCATCCTGAGCATTTCCGAACCGGCTACGCCGCCTTTCACCGCACCCTGAACAGGACTCTGGCGCGCCGTGCGCGGCTGGCGACCGTCTCCGCGTTTTCACGGCGAGAGTTGGCCTCGGTCCTGAACCTGTCGCCCGAAAGCATTGCTGTCGCCCCGAACAGCGCCGACCATCTTCGCAACATCACGCCCGACCCCGCCGTCATCGAGCGCCTCGATCTGACGATGCGCCCCTACTTCGTGGCCCTGGGTAATCTGACGCCGAACAAGAATCTCGCCGTCGCAATCCGCGCCCTCTCCCGTCTTGCCGACCCTGCCGTTCGGCTGGTCCTCATCGGCGACCAACCCGCCGTCTTCGACCGTTCCGCCTTTGCGGCCGACCCGCGCCTGATCTTCGCCGGCCGTCGCTCGGACGCCGAGATCGCCGCCCTGCTCGGCGGCGCGCAGGCGCTCGTCTTTCCCAGCCTCTATGAAGGCTTCGGCATCCCGCCGCTGGAGGCGATGACACTCGGCTGTCCGGTCATCGCCTCCGACATCCCCGCCACGCGCGAGGTCTGCGCCGACGCCGCCCTCTACTTCGACCCTGCCGACGACGCAGCCCTGGCCGCCCATATGTCGGAGTTGTTCAGCCGACCGGATGTCGCCCGTCGCGACGCCGGCCTTCGCCGCGCCGATCGTTACGCTTGGTCATGCTCGGCCGAAATCATCGAAGACCTTCTGCTCAGCACCTGACGATAGACGGCCCTGTGGGCCTCGACGATCGACGCCTCGGTCCAGGCCAACGCTCCAACCGCCGCGAAACGCCAGCGTCCCGGCTGGTCCACAGCCGCCTGCATCGCCGCCGTCAGCGCGCCTGCATCCCCCGGTTCCACTAGGGCTGACATGCTCGCCCCCTGCGCCGCCTCCGGCAAGCCGCCGATGCGCGATACGATCACGCCCCGTCCCTGCTGAACCACCTCCACGACGCTGCGTCCGAACGGCTCGGCCCACACCGCCGGCGCAACCAGCACATCCACTCTGAGCCAGAACGCTTCCGCCTCCACCTGCCCCAGCCAGACGATGCGCGGATCATCATACGCCCGCCTCAACGCCTGCACGTAATCCGCCTCGCCCCGACCGCCGATCATCAGCCTCCAGTCGCCAACCAACCCTCTCGTCGCCGCCAGCAGAACCTCGATCCCCTTTTCCGGTTCGATCCGCCCCAGAAACCCGAACCGCATCGTCGGCGCCTCGGCCAGCGATGGTCTTGGCGCGATCGCCGCCGCGACCGCTGCATTGCCGATCACCGACCCCGGCGTCCGCCGAAAATAGCCCGCCGCCCGATGCGTCTCCAGCACAGGCCCGCTCAGGCCGATGACATGATCTACTCCTTGCGACCGCGCCCGCTTGCCCGCCGTCAGCAAAACACACGACCCACATCGCCGCTCGCAACGCCGTCCGCGTCGAAACAGCGACGCCCGCGCGCACAGCATCGACCAGTCCCTCAGCGTCTGCACCAGCGGCAGATCCCGCCGCGCCGCCGCGCGATAGACTGACAGTGAAAACCCCGTCGTCAGGTGCAGATGGATCAGATCCGGCCGCACCCGCGCGACCGCCCGATCCACCGCCTGATCCATCAGCGGATTGGCCGCCTCCAGCCCATGCCAGACCGCCCGCCGAATCGCCGATCGCCGCGCGCCCTCATAGGGCCAGTCCAGGTTTCGCAACGGCAGACGCTGCACGGGCACGCCGTCGATCCGTTCGTTCACCGCCTCGCGCCCCGGCGTCAGCGTCAGCACGGACGCCTCCACGCCCGCCCGTCTCAGCCCCTGGGCCAACTGCGCCACGCTGCGTTCCGCCCCGCCGACCTGCGCCGGCGGATACAGGGTGTTGACGATCAGCACCCTCACGGCGCCAGCGGCCTTCGCCAAGCCAAGGCGCCGACCAGACAGCACAGGAAGACCGTCCCCGCCCCCTGCGTCAGGTCCTCTCCGAACATCGCCGCCAGCACATAGACCGACAGCGGCGTCAGCGCGTCCAGCCGCGCCGCCGACGCCAGATGCATCCCCAGCAGCACCAGCGCGCTCACCACGCCCGCCGTCCGCGCCGTGAACAGATAGCCGTTGTGGCTGACCGACAGCGCCCGGAACGCCCCCATCTCGTCCGCCGACGACCAGCCCGTCCCCATCGGCCGCTCCACGATCAGATCCACCGTCCGCCGCCAAGTCAGCATCCGTCCGGCCAGATTGTCTTGCAGCGCCCCTCTGTCGAACCGTCCCGCAAACCGGCCGCCGTCGAGGTCGAACCGTCCCTCTTGCAAAGCCACTGCGCCCGCCGCCAGCACAAAGACCGTCAGCGCCACCCCCAGCGGCCGCACCCGTTCACGCCAACGCCAACCGACGACCATCCGCGCCAGCCCCGCCAGTATCGCCGCCATCATGCCGCCCCGCGACAGGGTGCTGACAAACCCCAGAACCGCCACGCCGACGCCGCCCCACGTGGTGCCGCGCCGCGCCCAGCGCCGTCCCGCCAGCATCACGCCTACCGGGACCGCCAATCCGATCATCACCATCGCCGCATTCGGATGCTCGGCCAGGGTCGTCAGGCGCACCTGTGCGGCCGTCGTGGTCAGCATCGCGCGCGGCGACGCGAGCCCCAAGGCCTGCAAAGGCTCCAATCCCACCAGCGTCACCAGCCCGTAGGTCGCCAGGTGACACGCCGCGCCCGCCAGCAAGGCCCATAGGAACAGCCGCCGCCGTCGCTCGTCCATCAGGATCAGGCTCGCCGCCGCCGGCGCCGCTAGCGCCGAGGCGATCCATCGAAACCAGAAGGCCGCATCCCCGACGTTCAGCCGATCGCCGCCCTGCGCGACCTGCACCAGCAGCGTCATCGCCAAGAATCCAGGCGCGACCACGCAAGCCGCCCTCAGAACCGGCGCCATGCTTCGCCACGTCACACCTACCAGCGGCAAGGCGACTATCAGCGCCAGATCCCCCAGCCGGGGCCCGCTGACCTGCCCCGGCGTCAGAAACAGCGGCAAGGTCACGCCCAGGCCCAGCAGACCCAACGCCACCCGCTCATAGGCCGCGCGCACCTGCGACCACCGCAGCGTTCCACGCCGCGATGCGCTCAGGACGGCCTGCAATGCTCGACCTCGGGATCGAACCGCGCCCCGTCCACCACGCCGGCGACCAGCACCCCGGCCTTTCGCCAGCGTCCGCCCAGCGCCAGCCGCCCCGCCAGCCTCAACCGCGATGCAGCATAGCGCAGCGCCGAGCGCCGTCCCTCGTGCCGCCGCTTGGCCAGGATGACGTTGCGCGTCAGATAGCGATGCAGCCGCTCGCGCCGCGCATCCGGCTCGGTCTCGATGGTCAGCCGTCCCGGCGCCGCGCGCACATGCTCGACGCGGCTGGCCGCGACCAGATAGCCCGGCCCCTCGCGCGACAGCCGCAGCGTATATTCCGTGTCGTCGCCCCATATGAACATGGGCGCCAGCGGCAGGCCGTGCCGCATCACCGCCGCCCGACTGACCAGAACCGAGACGAAGGTCGCCTGCCGCACCGGCGCCATCCCCTGCTCCAGCCGCTCGCCCCAGGCCGGATAGCCCAGCACATTCTCGCGTCGGTCGATCTCGGGCGTGTTGGTCAGATGCCCCTCAGGCGACCTGACGCTGGAACACAGGAAGGCCGGAACGACGCCCTCAACCGCCAGCTCCGCTTCCGCCGCCAGCAAGGCCTCGAGCGCATCCGGTGCCGCCAGCACGTCGTCGTCCATCAGCCAGACCCGGTCAGCCCCCGCCTCGATCGCCGCGCGGATACCGGCATTGAAGCCGCCCGCCCCGCCCGTGTTCACCGGCATCCGCACCACCATCGCCTGACCCGCCCAGGCGTCGGCCAGCATCTCGGCGGTGCCGTCGTCGCTGGCGTTGTCGACCACCACCACACCGTCGCAATGGCGCGTCTGGGCGATCAGATGCGCCAGACATTGCTCCAGCAGGGCGCGCCGGTTCCAAGTCACCACCACCGCCCAGACCGACGTGCTCATGCCGCCATCCGGGCGATGGCCGGCGCCAGCGACTTCTCGACCAGGCTGAGCGCCCGCCCGACCGCCTGGTCCATGTTGTAGTACTGAAAATCGGCCAGCCGCCCGGCGAACCAGACCTTGCCCGCCAGCGTCGCCGCCATCTCGCGATATTGCCCCGCCAACGTTCGCGACGCCTCCGTCAGGATTGGATAATAGGGGTCGTTCACGCCCGCCTCATGAGCCATCGGATATTCGGTCACCGTCGCCGTCGTCGGCCCGCGCTCGCCGGTCAGGTGGCGGAAATCGGTGATGCGCGTGAAGTCGAAGTCGTTGGGATAGTTGACTGTCCCGACCGGCAGGCCGTCCTCGACATCCACGACCTGATGGTCGAACCGCACGCTGCGATAGGGCAAGGCCCCGACCGACCGGCCGAAATAGTCGTCCAGCGCGCCGCAATAGACCATCCGGTCCCACGACTCCGCCCCCACCTGATCCATCGGCGTGTTCAGCGACACTGTGATGTTCGGATGGTCCAGCATCCGCTCAAACAGCGGCCCATAGCCGTCGCGCGGCATGGCCTGATAGCGGTCGACGAAATAGCGGTCGTCCCGGCTGACCGCGATCGGCACCCGCGCGGTGACCGAGGCGTCCAGCGCCTCGACCGGCAGCCCCCATTGTTTGGCGGTGTATCCGGCGAACACCTTGTCGAAGACATAGCCGCCCAGCAGCCTCAGATCCGCATCGTCGCCCGCCTGTCGCAGGTCATGAATGCTGGGCCGCGCCCCGAAACCGAACCGCTTGACCAGGGCGTGCGTCATCCGCTCGGCCATCGCGGCGGGAAACAGCGTCTCGATCGAATCCAGATTGAACGGCAGCGGCACCTGTCGCCCGTCCACCTGCCCTTGGACCCGATGGGCATAGGGTCGCCAGGCCGTGAACTGGCTCAGATAGTCGAAGATGCGCGCGCTGTTGGTGTGGAACACGTGCGGGCCATAGGGATGGATCAGCCGCCCGCCCGCATCGCGCCGGTCGTGCGCATTGCCGCCGACATGGTCGCGCTGATCGATCACCAGCACGCTCTGATCCAGCCCGCGCGCCAGTCGTTCGGCGACCACCGCCCCGGTGAAACCGGCGCCGACGATCAGCCAGTCATATCGCCGGCACATCGCGCCTCCCGCCGGTCTGGAACAACGCGCCCCAATGCGCCCTCAACCCGATTAGACACGCCACGACCACCGCCGCCTCGCCGATGATCCGCGCGCCCGCCATGCCGACCGCGCCAAGGCCGGGCGCCAGCACCACCGCCGGCCCCAGCGTCGCGACACAGCCCAGCGCCACGATCAGCGCGAACCGTCCATCCATCCGCAGCGGGTTCATCATATGCAGCCCCAGCACCTGGCTGACGGCCACCAGCGGCAACACCCAAGCCAGAAGTCGCAGCACCTCGACGGCGCCCGCAAACCCCGGCCCGAACAACAGTCTGATCAGCAGCGGCGCCGCCAGCGTCAGTCCCGCCGCCAGCAGCACGAACGCCCCCGTCGATGCCGCCAGCGTCCACCGCGCCGTGCGATACGCCGCTGCCTGATCCTGTCCCAGCAGTCCGGCGATCCGGGGCGCAATCAGACCGGCCAGCGGCCGCATCAGCGATCCGGACGCCGCGATCAGCCGGTCCGCCGCCCCGTACAGCGCCGCCTGCGCCGGCCCGGCCAGCGCCGCTACGACCAGAACGCCCGCCCCCGTATAGGCGACGATGACCGCTCGACTGGCGAACAGCGGCCCGCCCTGGATCAGGACGCGTCGCACAAAGCCCCGCTCCGGCGCCTGAACCCTCTGCCGTCGCAACAACAGGATGCCGGTCGCGACCCATCCGGCCCAGACGCCGCCCGCCTGAACGGCCATCACGCCGCCCACGCTCAGGCCGGGCATCGCCAGAACGACCCCCGTCGCGGCCAAGGCGAAGCCAACCTCCAGCATCGCCGCCGGACCGGGATCGCGAATGCCCTGAAAGAACCACAGCAGGCTGGCCCCCTGCCCGATCCCCAGCACGACCGCCATGGCCACGACGCCGCTCGCGCCTTCCAGAACCGGATTCAAGGCCGCCAGACCCACGCCGACCGCAGCGGCGGGCAGGATCAGCACGCCGCGCATCGCCAGGGCTTGGCCCACCAGGACGCCGCGCCCTTCGACGGCTCCGGCGATGTCACGCGGCCCCGACAGCGACTGCCCGTAATCGACCACCACCGACACCACCAAGGCCAGGGCGATGGCCGAGGCGAACACACCGAACCCGTCCAACCCCAGTCGTCGTGTCAGAACCGGATAGAGCAGCAGCGGCGAGACATAACGGGCGACGTGCGCGCCATAGACCCAGCCCGCATCGGCCGCGCCGCGCGCCGACATCAATCGGTGCCTGCCGTCCCCCAACTGCCGCCCCCGCGATCAACCCTGGCGCGAGCTTTAGACACGCAACGTCGCAATCGCAAGCGCGGGGCAGTCGGGCGGCTTAGCCGAAACGGCCCTCGGCCCATCGCGCGGCGAAATAGCCGCCGGTCGCCGACAGCGTCGTCAGCACCGTGCCCCAGATCAGATCGATGATCGTCAGCTTGGTCTGCCACACCGCCAGCGTCGCCTGATTGGTCAGGTCGTAGGTGGCGTAGGCGACGAAGCCCAGCACCGCCCCGTTGATCGCCGCCCGGGTCCAGTTCCCCTCCTTCAGGGCCGGGGCGATCGCCAGGAACACGGTCCCGGCGATGGAGATCAGATAGAAGGCCACCGCCGCCTTCATGTCCGGCTTGTCGGCCATGATCGGCCCGATGACGGGCTTATACAGCCGGTTCGTCATGGTGGTCAGCCAGACGAAATCGATGGCTGCAAAGGTCAGGCCGGCCCCGAGATAGGCCGCGACATATTTGATCATCCCCGTCTCCCTTAAGCCGGCTTCAGTCGATAGTGGCTGACCGCCCAGGTGCGGCCTTCGTCGTTTCCGAACAGACCCGCCGTCGCCAGATAGAAGCGTCGCCAGCGACGGGTCCAAAGTTTGGCGTCGTTTCCATAGGTCTCACGCATCAACACCGCGATACGCGCGGCGTTCCGGTCCATGTTCGCCAGCCAATCGTTGGCGGTCTTCGCATAGTGACCGCCGTTCCAGGTCCATTCCTGCTCGACCGCGAACAGGTCCGGAAACTGTCGGATCAGGCCGTGGCTCGGCATGACGCCGCCGGTGAAGAAATGCTGGGCGATGAAGTCGCCGCTGTCGGTGTGATCGAACCGATAGGGCGCGTCGCGGTGCGTGAAGACGTGGATGAACATCCGTCCGTCGTCCTTCAACCAGCCCCGCGCCTTGGTCAGCAGGGCGCGCCAGTTGGCCATATGCTCGAACATCTCAACCGAGACGATGCGGTCGAACCGTTGCTCGGTCTGGAACTCGTTCATGTCGCGCGTGATCACCGTCAGGTTCGTCAGGCCGCGCGCCGCCGCCTGGGCTTCGATATGGCCGCGTTGGCCGTGGCTGTTCGACACCGCCGTGATCTTCGCATTCGGATAGGTCTCGGCCATCCACAGCGACAAAGAGCCCCAGCCGCAGCCCATTTCCAGGATCGTCTGACCGTCCTTCAGATCGGCATGGGCGCAGGTCTCGGCCAGCGCCGCCTCTTCCGCCTGATCGAGAGTCTCGCGGCCCGTGGGATAGAGGCAGCAGGAGTATTTCAGCCGCTTGCCCAGGCACAGCTGGAAAAACTCGGGCGGCAGTTCGTAATGCTGCTGGTTCGCCGCATCCGTATGTTCGGCGATGGCGCGCTGGGCCATTTCGCGCGCAAAGGCCGCCTCGTCATGCGGCCCGTCGCGATCCAGACGCTTTCTGGCCTCTGTCACCAGGCTGTCGATCGCCGGGCGCGTCACGAAGTCCGGGAACGGCGCGTCCTGAAGCTGGCGAATGGCGACATTGGTCAGGTTCATCGGCGTCCTCGATCGTCGGATCTTGCTGCAGGCTTGACGGTAATACGACACCTCGGCCCCGATGGATGCCTGATGGATATCTGACCCCCTTGAACACAACCGAAGCGATGCCGACATCCGCCTTCCGCGACGACCGATTCCGTAGAAAGTGCACCAATTGCACTCTCTTTTTCGAACCCGGCTCGCCGTCGGTTCAGACGAATTAGACGAATTAGACTCTGTTTTTCGCCTTCACCGTCTGAAATCGCCGCGTCGGATCGACGCCGCGTCTTGCCCGCTGCCCGCCCCCGCGTTAGGCGTGGTCAAAAGCCGATATTCATCAGGCAGTGAAAAAAGGGAGAGCGATGGGAAAGATCTACGCTGACGTCACGTCCGCGCTGGAGGGCCTGACCTTCGATGGCATGACTGTCATGTCCGGCGGCTTCGGCCTGTGCGGCATCCCCGAGAACCTGATCGCCGCCCTGCGCGACAGCGGCGTCAAGGGCCTGACGGTCATCTCCAACAACGCCGGCGTCGATGGCTTCGGCCTGGGCCAACTGCTAGGCACCCGCCAGATCGCCAAGATGATCAGTTCCTACGTCGGCGAGAACAAGGAGTTCGAGCGCCAGTATCTGGCCGGCGAGTTGGAGCTTGAGTTCAACCCGCAAGGCACGCTGGCCGAGCGCATTCGCGCCGGCGGCGCGGGCATCCCCGCCTTCTTCACCGCCACCGGCGTCGGCACCCTGGTCGCCGAGGGCAAGGAGGTCCGCAACTTCAACGGCCGCGACTACGTCATGGAGACCGGCCTGGTCGCCGACCTGTCCATCGTCAAGGCGTGGAAGGCCGACGAGCGCGGCAACCTGGTGTTCCGCAAGACCGCCCGCAACTTCAACCCGATGATGGCCACAGCCGGCAAGGTCACGGTTGTCGAGGTCGAAGAGATCGTCCCCGTCGGCTCGCTGGATCCCGACCACATCCACACGCCCGGCGTCTATGTCGACCGCCTGGTCCAGACCGTGTCCGAAAAGCGCATCGAACAGCGCACCGTCCGTCAACGTGTCGCCGGCGCCGCCGCCGGATCGGAGGTCTGATCATGCCCCGCACCCGCGAACAACTCGCCGAACGCGCCGCCCAGGAACTGCAGGACGGCTTCTATGTGAACTTGGGCATCGGCATCCCGACCCTGGTCGCCAACTACATCCCCGCCGGCATGACCGTGACCCTGCAATCCGAGAACGGCATGCTGGGCATGGGGCCCTTCCCCTATGAGGGCGACGAGGACCCCGACCTGATCAACGCCGGCAAGCAGACGATCACCGAGATCCCGGAGTCGTCATACTTCTCCAGCGCCGACAGCTTTGCCATGATCCGCGGCGGCCATATCAACTTGTCGATCCTGGGTGCGATGGAAGTGGCCCAGAACGGCGACATCGCCAACTGGATGATCCCCGGCAAGCTGGTGAAGGGCATGGGCGGCGCCATGGACCTGGTCGCGGGCGTCAAGCGCGTGGTCGTCGTCATGGAGCACGCCAACAAGCACGGCCAGTCCAAGGTGCTGGAAGCCTGTACCCTGCCGCTGACCGGCACCGGCGTCGTCAGCCGCATCATCACCGACCTGGCCACCTTCGACGTCAAGCCCGACGGCGCGGGCCTCGAGCTGATCGAACTGGCCGACGGCGTCACCCTCGACGAAGTCGCCGCCAAGACCGAGGCGGCCTACACCTGCGCACCGGGCTTGCAGGCCGCCTGATGAACCTGCGCCGCTCTGGTCTACCGGGGCGGCGCAGCCTCTAGCTGGCGATAGGCGGCGCCCACAAAAGCCATCGTCAGCGGAGCCTGCAAGCCTGTCAGCACGACGGCGAAGACGATCCAGCCCGCCGTACCCGACAGCAGCCCCGCACCCCACAGCAACACCAGCGCGATCTTCGGCGCCGCCGTAAGGACAAGCCCAACCAGCAGGGACCAGAAGCCGCCGCGCGCGATGCTCATGCTCTGCAACGACACCATCTGCCCACGCCCGATCGTCGCCGGCGCGAACAGAGACAGGCGCACCGCGAAGGCGATGACGGCGAACAGGGCGAAGGCCGTGACGACCGCCAGCAGGATCAGCTTCCACGCCGGCCCCACCGCGCTCCACTGGCGCATCTCGATGGCCTGGGCGTTCAACTCGGCCATGCCGAACACGGCCAACAGGACCAGGGCCACGACCGACAGGATCATGGCGAGAAAGATTACGCACAGCAGGCCCGCGCCCAGCAGCCGCCCCTCCGGTCGTCCGAACTGCAACCCAACCGGCCCAAGGCCCAGCCGCCGCGCCCCGGCTAGATCGTCGGTGATGGCGATCCGCGCCAGCGCGCCCGCCAGCACCAGGGTCGAGGCCAGAGCGTACGCCGTCCAGATCAGGCCCGCTGGGCCCGCCGCCAGCGGCTTGAGGCTCCAGACCACGGCCGCCAGCACGATTGCGCCGCAAGCCCCGCGCCACAGGCGAGGCAGGGCGCGGGCCGCCGCCGACAGCGTCTCGCCCAGTCGCAAAATCCGATGCTCGCTCAATCCATGCCCCCGATGACCGGCGGCGGATATAGCAGGGGGCCATGACACCGCGCCACCCGCCCGCTAGAAGGCCGCGATGAGCGCTTTCCCCTCTCCTTCCCCCATCCACGTCATCGGCGGCGGCCTAGCCGGCTCCGAGGCCGCCTGGCAGATCGCCCAGGCCGGCGTGCCCGTTGTCCTGCACGAGATGCGCGGCGTGCCTGGCGTCAAGACTGACGCCCACCACACCGATGGCCTGGCCGAGCTGGTCTGCTCCAACTCCTTCCGCTCGGACGACTGGCAGTTCAATGCGGTCGGCCTGCTGCACGCCGAGATGCGGGCGCTGGATTCGATCATCATGGCCTGCGGCGACATCAATCAGGTGCCGGCCGGCGGGGCCCTGGCCGTGGACCGCGACGCCTTCTCCCAGGCGGTGACCGCCAAACTGACCGCCCACCCCTTGGTCACTATCGTGCGCGAAGAGATCGCGGGCCTGCCGCCGCAGGCGTGGGACAATGTCATCGTCGCCACCGGCCCCCTGACCTCCCCTGCCCTGGCCGACGCGATCCTGAAGGCGACGGGCGAGGAGTCCTTGAGCTTCTTCGACGCCATCGCCCCCATCGTTCACGCTGACTCGATCGACTTCGACATCGCCTGGCGTCAGTCGCGCTATGACAAGGAAGGTCCGGGCGGCGACGCCGCCGCCTACGTCAACTGCCCGATGGACAAGGCGCAGTACGAGGCCTTCATCGACGCCCTGCTGAGCGGCCCGAAGGCTGAGTTCAAGGAGTGGGAGCACGTCCCCTATTTCGACGGCTGCCTGCCCATCGAGGTCATGGCCGAGCGTGGTCGCGAGACCCTGCGGCACGGCCCGATGAAGCCGGTCGGCCTGACCAATCCGCGCGACCCGCTGGTCAAGGCCTACGCCATCGTCCAGCTTCGCCAGGACAATGCGCTGGGCACTTTGTTCAACATGGTCGGCTTCCAGACCAAGCTGAAGCACGGGGCGCAGGCCGAGGTCTTCCGCATGATCCCGGGGCTTCAGAACGCCCAGTTCGCGCGCCTGGGCGGTCTGCACCGGAACACCTATCTGAACAGTCCCCAGCTGCTGGACAAGCAGCTGCGGCTGAAGGCCATGCCGCGCCTGCGCTTCGCCGGACAGGTGACGGGGGTGGAAGGCTATGTCGAGAGCGCCGCCATGGGCCTGCTGACCGGCCGCCTCGCCGCCGCGCAAGCGCTGGGTCGCGACCTGGCCCCGCCGCCGCCCGAGACCGCCATGGGCGCCCTGGTCGAGCACATCACCGGGGGGCATCTGGCAGGATCGAAGTTCCAGCCGATGAACATCAACTACGGCCTACTGCCGCCGCTGGAAGCGCCCAAGGTCGATGAGGCGGGCGTCAAGATCCCGCTGAAGGAACGCGGCCGGGCCAAAAAGCGCCTGATGAGCATCCGGGCGATGGAAAGCCTACAGGCCTGGCGCGACGCGGACTGATTTCTGAGGGCCAGGTCGCTCAGCGCAGCTTGGGCAACCCAGGCCGGAACCCCAGCGTCATCACGCCCAGCAGGATGACACCCACGCCCATCAGCACCCAGGCCTGGGTCAGCACGGCCAGGTGATCGCGCAGCAGGCCGGCGCCCAGCGGCGAGAGGCTGGCGATGATGTAACCGCCGCCCTGGACGAAGGCGAGCAGATCCCCGGAGCGCGCGGGATCGTCGATCTGGTCCATGGCCAGGATCAGGCTGAGCGGGAAGATTGCGCCGATGCCGAGGCCAAGGACGATCACGATCGGCACGGCCATGCCGAGGGGCGCGACCACCAGACCGGCCAGACCCGCCAGGGCCAGAATCAAGGCCGTCAGGATCGGTCCGCGCCGATCCGGGAAGCGCCCGATGGTCAGCGACACCAGCAGGCCGGCGGTCACCTCCGCAGCCGTCATGCCGCTGAGCAGATAGCCGGCCGTGGCCCTCGGCTCGCCGAGGTCGATGTAGAAGGGCGGCAGCCAGGCCAGCATCAAGGTATAGGCCGAGGTCCCCAGGCCCATGATCAGGATCAGCCGCCAGGCCCGGCCCTGACGCCAGAAGGGAAGCTCCGGGTCCGTCGCCTCGACCACGGCGGCGCGGTTCGGCTCTTCGGCCGCCGGATCGCGTGACGCCGCCAACCAGATCATCGCGGCGACGAAGGCCGGCGCGCTCCACAGCGCCAGCGTCCCGGCCCAGCCGACCGCTTCGGCCAGGCCCGCCGCCGTCGCCGCCGCAATGGCCGCGCCGCCCATGATGCCGGTGGTGTAGAGCGCCATGACCGTGCCGAACTGGGCAGGAAAGGCCCGTTTGATGACGACCGGCGCCAAGGCCTGGATCAAGGCGACGCCGACACCGACGACCGCCGCGCTGGCGATTAGCCCCGCCGTGCCGATCAGCACCGCTCGCACCATACAGGCTCCGCCGATCAGCAACGCGCCAAGCAAGACCCCGCGCCGCTCGCCCAGCCGCCGACGCAACGGCCGGATCGACAGGGCGCCAAGACCGATCATCAGAACCGGCAGGGTGGTCAGCAGGCTGGCGGCGGTCGAGCCCATGCCGGTCGCGCCTTCGATCAGGTCCAGCAGCGGTCCGACCGCCGCCATCGCCGGACGCAGGTTCAGCGCCAGGGCGACGATGGCCGCCAGCAACAGCAGCGACGCGCCACGCATGGGCGCGGCGTCAGGTCGTGCGGTCATGATGAGGACTCCAACTGAAAATCGCGCTACTCTCTCGACCTCAAGTATCTCGATGTCAAGATAACCATGCCCGACAGAGCCTCTCGCGCCGCCGCCCAATGGGCCGTCCAACGCCCCGATCTGGACATGCTGCCGATGGAGGTGCTGGGCCGCCTGAACGAGGCGTCGCAGCTGGTGATCCGCGAGCGCCAGACGCCGCTGTTCGCCCGCCATGGTTTGCAGCACGGCGAGTTCGACGTGCTGGCGACGCTGCGCCGATCGGGCGAACGCGAAGGCCTGACGCCGACGGCGCTGTTCGAGGCGGCGATGATGTCGTCCGGCGGCATGACCGCGCGGATCGACCGGCTGGAAAAGGCGGGCTGGGTCGAGCGGCGCCCGCATCCGAGCGACCGACGGGCGACCCTGGTCCGTCTGACGGACAAGGGTTTCGACCTGATCGAGACGATCATGCCCAGCCACCAGGAGACGGCCAAAGAGGCCTTGAGCGGCCTGTCGCGAGAAGATCAGAAAACGCTGAACGCCCTGCTGACCCGCTTGATCGCCGGCCTGAACGGCTAGGTCAGATCCGGCCGCGCAGCACGGCCCAGAGCAGGCGCAGCCGCTTCAGCGGCTCCGGTCGGTCCGGATCGGTCAGGGCGGCGTGAGCCACGGCCGGAAATCCCTCGGGCGGAAGGCGTTTCAGCGCCCCATTGGCGGCGGATTTCAGGGACGCCGCCTCCTGGCGCCGGCCGGTCTGCGACAGCCCCCAGACGCGGGCCGCATCGGCCACGGCGGCGTCATGCCCCTGCCCTGCCAGCACACGCGTCGCAACCTGCATCGGGCCGACGTAGAAGGCGTCGAGGTCGTGCGGCTGTTCGCGCACGCGGCCGATGTGGGCGTCGATCAAGGCGTCGAACGGCGCGCGGTCCAGGCCGTGGCGCGCGACAAGATCGGTCAGCGCCTCCAGCACCGGATGGCCCTTGCGCGGCACGCCGGCGAAGACGCCGTCCATCTGGTCCGCCCACCAGGTATAGCGCATCTCGGCCAGCAACGGCTGGGTCACGCGCGTGGGGATGCTCATCAGCTCGGCTTCGAAAGCGTACAGCGTGATCAGGTCAGCGCGGACGCGTTCATCCGCGACCAGGCGACTGGACAGCCAGCGGTCGAGGTCGGCGGTGCGGACCTGTTGGTCGAGCGTATCCGCAGGCTCGGTCAAGCGGCGCGCGACACCGCGAAATCGGCCAGGTCTTCCAGCGCGGCGCGCCAGTCGCTGGACGGCAGGACCGATAGGGCGGCCTTGGCTTGATCAGCATAGTCGCCGGCCAGGTCCAGGGTCGCGCCGATGGCGCCCGAGCCGATGATCAGTTCGCGGGCGCGGGTGAAGTCTTCGGGCGTCCGCTCGCCCTTGGTCACGGTGCGTTCCCAGAAGGCTTCCTCGCGGCCGCGCGTGCGAGCGACCGCCAGAAGCAGCGGCAGGGTCGCCTTGCCCTCGTTGAAATCGTCGCCGGCGTTCTTGCCCAAGGCCTCGGCCGTCGCGCCGTAATCCAGGGCGTCGTCGGCCAGCTGGAAGGCGATGCCCAACGCCATGCCGTAGTCGCGCAAAGCCTTGATCGCGGCCGGATCGGCCCCGGCCCCCACCGCGCCCGCCTCGGCGGCGGCGGCGAACAGTTCGGCGGTCTTGGCCGAGATGATCTGCAGATAGGTGGCCTGGTCCAGATTCAGGTCGTGGGCGCGCGTCAGCTGCAGCACCTCGCCCTCGGAAATCACCCGCGACGCCTCGGCTAGAATGCCCAGGGCGCGCATCGAATCCGTCTCGACCATCAGTTCGAAGGCGCGGGCGAACAGGAAGTCGCCAACGAGGACGCTGGTCGGGGCGCCCCAGATCAGATGGGCCGCGACCTTGCCCCGACGCAGTTCGGACGCATCGACGATGTCGTCGTGCAGGAGAGTGGCGGTGTGAATGAACTCGACCGCAGCGGCCAGCTTGCGCGGTGCCACGATGTCGTCCGTCGCGCCCACGGCGCGCGCGGCGGCGACGGTCATCAGGGGACGCAGACGCTTTCCGCCCGCCGACACCAGATGTTCGGCCAGTTTCGGAATGATCGGCACGTCCGACTGCATCCGATCCAGGATCAGGGCGTCCACGGCCGCCATATCGACCTCAGCCAGCCGGACAAGGGCGTTGACGTCCCCCTTCGGGCGGTGAGCGGCGGCGATGGCGACGTCCAAACGAATACTCTTTCACTGGCGCGGCGGGCCGCGGGAATGGCTTTTTGCGGTCGGGCCGGCTTGCCCCCGCGAGTTGCGGCGCACAATGATGTTCGACCCCTTGAGGGTCAAGGAGATTGAGGCTTGGAGCCGGTCGAAACCCTGCCGACAACGATCGTCGAGAACGGCCTGTTGAACGGCCGGGTGCGCTTGCGTCAACCCGCACGCGGCTATCGCGCCGGGATGGATGCGGCTTTGCTGGCGGCGGCGGTCCCGGCCGAGGCGGGCCAGAGCGTGACCGAGGCGGGCTGCGGAGCGGGTGCGGTCCTGATGCAGATCGCGGCGCGACGGCCCGGCGTGACCCTGACGGGCGTGGAGCGCGATCCGGTGATGGCGGCGCTGGCGACCGAGAATGCGACGCTGAATGGCGCAGCTGGATCAGCTATGATTCGTCAGGGCGACGTGGCGGCCGGGTTTCGGGCCATCGGCGTGGAGCCAGCCGACTGGGCCATATCCAATCCCCCCTTCTTCGATGACGCCACGGCGTTGCGCGCCCCAGCCGAGGGCAAGCGCGGCGCCTGGATGGCTGACGACGGGCTGAAAGCATGGAGCGATTTCCTGCTGAAGGCGGTGAAGGAAGGCGGACGCATCGTGGTCGTTCACCGCGCCGACCGACTGGCCGATCTGCTGGCTTTATTGGGCGAAAAGGCGGGGTCGTTCGCCGTGCGGCCCATCCATCCCTTTGCGGACGAGCCGGCCAAGCGGGTGCTGGTGCACGCCATCAAGACCGGGCGCGCGCCGCTGCGGCTGCTGCCGCCGCTGATCCTGCACGACCGCGAGGGCGGCAAGCACACCTCCCAGGCCGAGGCCATCCTGCGCGGCGAGGCGTCGCTGGGATGGTGATCGGGTGGTCAATCGCGACTGGAACGCCTAAATGCCGCCTCCTGACGAAATCGAGCCCGCCCCGTGTCACCCGACGACCTTCCGCATGATCTTCAAGACGGCCTGATCGCCGTCGGCGAGGCCGCGCGCGACCTGCGCGAGCCGTGGTGGATCTTCGGCGGAGCGGCCATGGCGCTTTATGGCCTGACCGACATCCATGTGCCCGACATCGACGTGCTTTGCGCGCCCCGTGATGCACGCAGCCTGCTGGGCGCGCTTGGCGGCGTGGTGATACCCGATCCGGGCGAAGGCCTGTTCCGCTCCGCCGTCTTCGGCCGCGCGCCGGATCAGCCGATACTGGTCGAGGTCATGGCCGATCTGGAAACACGCGACGGCGGCGACTGGACCCCGGTCGCCTTCGGCTCGCGTCGCCGCGTCTTCGTCGAGGACACGCCCCTGTTCGTCCCGGACATCCGGGATCACATTGCCCTGTATCGCCTGTTCGGCCGCCCCAAGGATCTGGCACGCGTGGAACAGCTTGAACGACTGATCGCCTGAATGCCTTTCCCCTTCCAGATTTCCGCCACCGAGGGCCGCGCCCGCACCGGGGTGTTGAAGACCGCGCGCGGCGACATCCGCACCCCCGCCTTCATGCCGGTCGGCACCGCCGCCACGGTCAAGGCGATGACGGTGGATCAGGTCAAGGCGACCGGCGCCGACATCCTGCTGGGCAACACCTATCACCTGATGCTGCGCCCTGGGCCCGAGCGGATGGAGCGTCTGGGCGGGCTTCACAAGTTCATGGGCTGGGACAAGCCGATCCTGACCGATAGCGGCGGGTTCCAGGTCATGTCCCTGGCCGGCATCTCCAAGGTCAAGGAGGAGGCCGTGACCTTCTCCAGCCACATCGACGGCTCCAAACACGTTCTGACGCCCGAGCGGTCGATCGAAATCCAGGCCGACCGGATTGGCGCCGACATCTCGATGCAGTTGGACCAGTGCGTCGCCTATCCGGCCGAGAAGGATGCGGCCAGAAAGGCGATGGAGCTGTCGATCCGCTGGGGCGCGCGGTCCAAGGCCCGGTTCGGCGAGCGTGAAAACCAGGCCCTGTTCGGCATCCAGCAGGGATCCACCTTCGAGGACTTGCGACGCCAGTCATCGGAGCAACTGCAAGAAATCGGCTTCGACGGCTACGCCATCGGCGGCCTGGCGGTCGGCGAAGGCCACCAAGCCATGTGCGAGGTGCTGGACTATGCGCCCGAAATGCTGCCGGCCGACCGTCCGCGCTATCTGATGGGCGTGGGCAAGCCGGTCGACCTGGTCGAGGCGGTGTATCGCGGCGTGGACATGTTCGACTGCGTCCTGCCGACCCGCGCCGGCCGTCACGGTCAGGCCTGGACCTGGGATGGCCCGCTCAACCTGAAGAACGCCCGCTTCGCCGAGGATCAGGACGCGCTGGACCCGACCATCGACGGCCCATCATCGTCGTATTCGAAGGCCTATCTGCACCACCTGATCCGCGCCGACGAAATCCTCGGGAAGGTGCTGCTGAGCTGGCACAACATCGCCTTTTATCAGGCGTTGACGGCGGCCATGCGTGCGGCGATTTCCGAGGGTCGGTTCGAACAGTTCAGGCGCGACTTCCACGCCCGCCACACGTCGAACGGCTGACGCCTAGGGATGCGGTCTGAACCAGCTGGGCGCCGCCGGCGGCGCGCAGTTCCGCTGCATGCCCATCCCCTTCAGGAAGGCGCGGCGCATCCGGCCGGACTGGATGGCCGATTGAACGTGCTTTGAGTGCTGTTCGGCGCCGCTCAGTCGACGAATCCAGTTTCGGCCGGGAATAAAGTCGGTCGTCGTGTCACGAATGGCGTTCAGCGCCGCCCTGGCCGCCGCATCCGCCGCCCGCTCGCTGAGATAGGAGCCGTCCTGACGCGGCGGTTCGTCCGTGTCGGGTCCCAGCGCCTCGTCCAACCGTGCGACCTCTGCGCCGATGGTCGTGCACTGATTCAGATTGCGCAGATCGTAGGGATTGGCTTCGGCCTGAAGCAGCACCGTCGGGATCATCTGACGACGCAGGTTGAAGTCTTCCAGCGGCGCCGTCGCCGCCGCCGCGAAGCCTGCCCCGACCTGTTCGGCGCCGCCCATCGCCGACCGACCGGCATTGCAACCGGAAAGCGCAACAAGACTGACTGCGAGAAGAAGGCGTTTCATGGGTTGGCTTAGACCACGCCTAGGCTGGCGATTAAAGCGTAGCGGCGGAAGCGGTCGGTAACGAAGAATTCTCTGATTTTAGGTCACTTTGACCGGTCGTTGGAGTTCGGTCGTGCCTTACATCGCCAAGAGCCTGGAAGCCCTGGACGCCCCTGCTGGTCCGTTCCAACGCCTTACGGAACTGGCCTGCACTGTTTTCGATGCGCCCGCCGCCGTCGTCACCCTGGTCAGCGGCGACAACGCCGTCCTCTGGTGCAGCGATCGTGAACTTGTTCGAAGCCTGCCGCGCGAACGCACCCTCGGCGACCGTCTGCTGCGCCAGGGCAAAGGGGCCGTCCTGGTGGTCGAAGACGGTCTGGCGGACCCCGCAGCGCGCAATCATTTCCTGGTTGCGGCCCCCTATAATCTGCGTTTCTACGCCGGCGTGACGATCTGCGGCCCGGACGGTCGGTCGCTGGGCGCGTTCGGCGTCATGGATCGCCAACCTCGCCCTCACCCTTCCGACGCTCAGATCGCGACGCTGCGCACGCTGGGCGCCATGGCCGAAGACATCATCGCGTCGCTGGAAGTCGGTCGCGTCAGCGATGAGCGCCACGGTACGCTGGAGCTGATCGAAAACATGGCCGGGGTCGGTCATTGGCGGTTGGAACTGGCCAGCGGCAAGGTCCACTGGTCCGACGAAGTGTTCCGCATCCACGGTCTGGATCGCAAGACCTTCGATCCGCAGGTCGATTCGGCCATCGACCGCTATCACCCCGACGATAGGCCCGGATTGTTGGCGGCGATCGCGCATTCGGCCGAAACTGGCGATGGCTACAAAATGCGTCTTCGGTTGATCCGCGCCGATGGCGAGGAGCGCGCGGTTCTGACCCAGGCGCGCGCCGAACGTGACGACGCCGGGGTCGTGAAGGTCCTTTACGGCGTGTTTCAGGACATCACGGACCAGCAGGCCCAGATCGCCCGCGCTCAGCGTGACGAGGCGCGCTATCGGCTATTGGCTGAAAACGTGGGCGACGTGATCACCCGCGTTCGCCCGGACGGCACCAGCAAATACATCTCGCCGGCGATCGAAAGCCTGCTCGGCTGGACCACCGAAGAGATGAACGGTCGACCCATGGACTATGTCCATCCCGACGATCGGGAAATGGTGACCCGGGCCGTGCTGGGCACCATCCACACCAAAGAGCCGTGCCGGCTGGAGCACCGCGCCCTTCATCGCGACGGTTCGATCGTCTGGGTCGAATGCACCTTCCGCGCCCTGGCCGCCGAGGCGGGCAAGCCGTCGGAGGTGGTGGTGGTCATCCGTGACATGACGGATCGCAAGATCCTGGCCGACGAACTGGTCACCGCGCGCGACCGGGCCGAGGCGGCGGCGGCGGCCAAGAGCGAATTCCTGGCGAACATGAGCCACGAACTGCGCACGCCGCTGACCAGCGTCATCGGCTTTTCCAACCTGCTGAAGGCCAGCGAGGCCTTGCCCGAGGCCGAGAAGGGCTATGTCGCGCGCATCGCCACGGCTAGTGAAGCCCTGCTGTCGGTCATCAACGACGTGCTGGACTATTCCAAGCTCGAAGCCGGCATGATCGAGCTGGAGCCCCAGCGGTTCGACCCGGCCGCCCTGGCGCACGAGACGGTCCAGATGATGGAGGCCCAGTGTCTGGCCAAGGGTCTGGCGCTGCACGTCGATCTGGCGCCGGACATGCCGGATCGCCTGATGGGCGACCAGGCCCGTCTTCGACAGGTCCTGCTGAACCTGCTGGGCAATGCCGTGAAGTTCACCCGCCAGGGCTCGGTCAGTCTGTCGGTCGGCGGTGCAATGGACGATAGCGGCGCATGGCGTCTGACGGCCGAGGTGACCGATACCGGCATCGGCATGAGCGCTCAGACCCAGGCCCATCTGTTCGAACGTTTCTCGCAGGCGGATCGGTCGACGACCCGGCTCTACGGCGGCACCGGCCTGGGGCTGGCGATCTCGCGGCGGCTGGCGCGGGCGATGGACGGCGACATCGTCGTCACGAGCCAGCCCGGCCTGGGATCGACGTTCAAGGTGACCGTCCCGCTGCACATCGCCGAGGGCGGATTGGAAGCCGAAGGGCCGCGCCTCAGCGTCATGCCCGAGGGCCGCGTGCTGATCGCCGACGACGCCCCGGCCAACCGCGAACTGATCAGCGTCATCCTTGTCGGAATGGGACTAGAGGTCGCCACCGCCAGCGATGGAGCCGAGGCGGTGCATGCGGTGCAGTCCGAAGTCTACGACCTCGTCCTGATGGATATGCAGATGCCGGTCATGGACGGCCTGACAGCCACGCGCGAGATTCGCCGGATTGAGCAGGGCAGCGGACGCCGACTGCCGATCATCGCCCTGTCCGCCAATGTTCAGCCGGACCAGATCCAGCTGTGTCGCGACGCCGGCATGGACGACCATCTGGCCAAGCCGCTGCAACTGCCCGCCCTGGTCGCCACCCTGTCGAAGTATCTCGACAAGTCGAACGCACCGATCGCGCGGGATGCGACTGCGCCGGGTCGTTTCGCGACCCACTGAAGGCAAGGCCCGGACAGCAAAAAGCCCGCCGAAGCGGGCTTTAAATGGTACGTCCTCTCGGGCTCGAACCGAGGACCCTCTGATTAAAAGTCAGATGCTCTAACCAACTGAGCTAAGGACGCACCGCGCGACGTCCGGGCTGGCCCGAACCGTCGAAGGGCGCCTTCTGTTGTAATCCGGCCTTCCGGTCAAGACCCGGTCTGCTACTCATTGGGCATGAAACCGTTAAATGGCGTCCGCATCATCGAATTCGACGGCCTGGGGCCGGTCACCTTCGCCGGAATGATGCTGGCGGACCTGGGGGCGGAGGTGGTGCGGCTGACGCGCGACGCCTCGGCCGGACCGGCGGTCTTCGACGAGGTCGGAGGCGAGGTCCTGCACCGGGGACGAGCGGCGGTTCCCGTCGATCTGAAATCAGCGGCCGATCGCGAGCGCATCCTGCAGCTGATCGATGGGGCCGACGCGGTGATCGAAGGTTTTCGACCCGGCGTCATGGAGCGGCTGGGCTATGGTCCCGACGCCCTCCAGGCGCGAAAGCCCGCTCTGGTGTTTGGACGCGTGACGGGGTGGGGCCAGACGGGGCCGCTAGCGAATGTAGTCGGGCATGATCTGAACTACATCGGCCTGTCCGGAGTGTTGCATGCCATGGGCGAGGCGGATCATCCGCCCTCCCCGCCGTTGAACCTGGTCGGAGATTACGGCGGCGGGGCCATGCTGCTGGTGGTCGGAGTGCTGGCCGCGCTGGTGGAGGCCAGGACGACGGGCCAGGGACGCGTGGTCGACGCAGCCATGACGGACGGGGCGGCTCTGCTGGGCGGTCTGTTCCAAGCCTTGCGGGGTCGGGGACTGTGGAGCGACCGGCGCGGATCCAACCTGCTGGACGGGGGCGCGCCCTTCTATCGCTGCTACGCCTGTCGCGACGGTGGGTTCGTGGCGGTGGCGGCGCTGGAGCCGCGTTTCTACGCCGCGCTGCTGGCCGGCCTGGAGATCGATCCGGCTGATGCGGTTCAATACGACATCGCCGCCTGGCCGGCCCTGCAAGCGCGGCTTGCGGCCTTGTTTGCAAGCAGAGACCGCGATGACTGGAGCGCCCATTTCGCCGGGACGGAAGCCTGCGTCACGCCCGTGCTGAGCCTGGCCGAGGCGCCGGATCATCCGCACAATCAGGCGCGTGGAACATACCACAGCGGCCTGCCGCAACCCGCGCCCCGTTTCGACGGCGTAGTTGCTGCGCCCTCCCCCAAGTCCGAACTGACCTTGGATCAAATGGTCACAAAATGGTCCGATCACGCAGGATGACCGACGCAGATTTCGGCGCTAAGGGAACAGCTTAGCGCGACAGGCGTTTGGTCGGCGGAGACCGGGGACTTTCATGACACGCTCGATTTTTGTCTTGGCCGCCGCCGCCAGCGTGCTCGCGCTGTCGGCCTGCGACGACCGTCCTTCCCGCTCGGACGACGACAATCGCGAGATGTCGGTCCAGCCGGCGCCTCCGCCGGTCAAGGAAGAAGCCCCCCCGCCTGCGCCAGAGGTGCAGGATCCGACGCCCACGCCTCCGCCGTCGACGACGCTTCCGCCTGAGGAACGCACGTCGGAACAGTCGGTCCAGCCCGAGAGTGAGACGCTGTTCTACTGACGAACAGGTATGCCGGGGGGCGTCCTTTTGACGAAAGATCGAGTTTGACGTTCAGGCCTACCCTGCTGGTCGCCCTCGCGGCGTTTTCGGCCTGCGCCCATGCAGCGGCGGCGGAACCCCGCGCACAAATCCGGGGCGACATGGACGGCGATCTGCGGCGGGCGCTGGAGCGGGCCGTGGGCGAGGTTGACGGCGCGCCGGCCAGCCGCTTCGAGGCCCGTCGTCGCGCCGAGAGCGCCGTGACCTCGGCGACCGCCCTGCTGCGGTCCGAAGGCTACTATCAACCGGTCGTCGAAGACATCGTCGAGGGTGAGGAGACGCCGATCGCGGTGGTCGCGGTCGAACCGGGGCGCCGTTTCCTGCTGACCGATCCAACGATCCAGTGGGCCGATCCAGCGCCGGAGGCCGAGGCGGCGGACAAGGCGAAGACTGCGATCGCGCTGAAGGCGGGCGATCCAGGTAGAGCGGCAGACGTCATATCCGGCGAAGGTCGGGCCGTGGCGGCGTTGGTGCGTGACGGCTATGCCGACGCCAAGGCCAATCCGCGCCGTGTCGTGGTGGATCACGCGGCCTTCACCGTCGCGCCGGAGTATCGCATCGCTTCCGGCGCGCTTGTGCGTCTGGACGGCGTGCGTCTGACAAGCCAGGGCCGCACTAATCCCGCCTGGGTCGCGGGCCTTGCGCCGTGGAACGAGGGCGATCGCTACGATCCCGAGATGGTCGCGGAGCTAGAACGCCGGCTGCTGGACACCGGCGTCTATGACGGCGTCAGCGTCGCGTTGTCGCCGCTGGACCAGATTACCGCCGATGGTCATCGCCCCGTCGTGGTCAGCCTACAAGACCGCCCCCGTCGCGTGCTGGAGGCCGGCGCCACCTGGTCGACGGCGGAGGGTGCGGGCGTGGATGTGATCCAGACCCGCTACAACCGCTTCGGCCGCGCCGACACCCTGAGGCTGGAGGCTAGGCTGGCCGACATCGACAGCCGGATCGGCGCCGACCTCTCCCTGCCCCACTGGCGTCGCCCCGGCCGGACGCTGAAGCTGGGCGCGGCAGTCGTCAACGAAGACACCGACGCCTATCTGCGCACCGCCGTGGTTCTGTACGCCGACCTGCAACAGCGGATCGGCAAGACCTCCTATTTCAACTACGGAATCGGGCTGGACGCCGGGCGCTACAGCGAAACCCGCTACGACTTCACCACCCTGCCCCCGCAGAGTGTGACCTTCGACCGTGATCTGGCCATCATCACCGCGCGGACCAGCGCCTACATCGACCGCTCCAACGATCCGCTGAACCCGACCAAGGGCTGGCGGGTCAATCTGGCGGTTCAGCCGACGGCGGTGACCGGCGAGAGCAACATCCTATTCCTGCGCACCGAAACGCAAGGCACCGCCTATTTCCCCGTCGCGGGTGATCGCACCATCCTGGCCGGGCGCATGAAGATCGGCTCCATCGTCGGCGGCAGCGAGCTGAACGTGCCGGCCGACCGTCTGTTCTATTCCGGCGGCGGGGGTTCGGTGCGGGGCTATTCGTACCAGAACGTCAATCCGCAACTGCCGGACGGCACGCCGCGGGGCGGTCTGTCGCTGTTCGAAACTTCGTTCGAGGTGCGCCAGTCGATCGGTCAGAGCTTCCAGGCCGTCGCTTTCGTCGACGCCGGCTCCGTGGGCTTTCAGGAGACGCCGAACCTGACCAACATGCGTTACGGCGCGGGTGTGGGCGTGCGCTACATGCTGCCGTTCGGACCAATCCGGGCGGACGTCGCCATGCCGCTGAACAAGCGTGAGGGCGATTCCGCCTTCCAGATCTACATCAGCATCGGGCAGGCGTTTTGACCGATACACCGCCCGAAGCCACGCCTGAAGACGCGACGATGCCGGCCAAGGCCGCGCGGCCCGCCAAGCCGCGTCGCGGGCTGATCAGACGCATCGCCCTGGGCGTGGGCGTCGTGCTGGCCGGACTGCTGGTGCTGATCGCCGCCGCCCTGGTCGGAGGGCGTTACTACATCGCCTCGGACGGCGGTCGCGACATGGTGCTGCAACGGCTTCAGGACCTGAAGATCAGCCGCTACGCCCGGCTGAAGGTCTATGGGCTGAAGGGCGATCTGCTCAGTGATTTCACCATCGATCGCATCACACTGGCCGACAGTCAGGGCATCTGGCTGGAGGCGAACAACCTCAGCATGGACTGGTCGTATCTGGCCCTGCTGGGCCGCAGTTTCCATGCGAACGACATCAAGGCCGAGACCATTCGCGTCCTACGCCGTCCTGTGGTCGAGCCGCCCACTGGCGAACCGCCCAGCCCTCAGCCGATCTCGGTCCGCATCGACAAGTTCGCGGCCAACATCGAACTGATGGAAGGTTTTTCCAAGGAATACGGCCGTTGGAGCCTGTCGGGGAACGCCAGCCTGCCGCGCGCCGGGGCCAAGAGCGCGACGGTCAACGCCGACAGCCTGAACCGGCCGGGCGACTTCCTGCGTCTGGCGGCGACCTTCGGCGGCAAGCTGGAAGACACGCGCCTGAATCTGCGCGCCAATGAGGCTCAGGGCGGACCGCTGGCGGGGGCCTTGGGCTATTCGCCGGATCAGCCGTTCTCGGCGGTCGCGGTTCTGAACGCGGATGTCGTCAATGCGCGGGTTCAGACGGGACAGTTCGTCCCCCTGATCGTCCAAGGCCATTTCGGCGACAAGGGCTCTCGCGTCGCGGGCTTCGCCGACTTCAGCAACTCGGACCTGCTGGCGCCCTTCGTCACCAAGATCGGCCGCACCGCGCGGTTCGGCTTCGCCATGGTTCCTACGCCGGACAAGGCCAGCCAGGGCGTGGCGTGGAAGCTGATTTCCGACAACGTCCAGTCCGAGGCGCGCGGCCTGATCCGCAACTCCGATCGCAGTTCGCCCGATGGAATCAGTCTGAATATTCAGACGGCCTCGCTGAGCCGGCTGGTCGGGTCCGATGTGGCGGGCCCAGCGGCCTATTCCGGCCTGTTCAAGGGTGACGCCCAGACCTGGACGCTCGATGGCCAGGTCACCCTGCTGAACGCCAATGTCGCCAGCTATCGCGCCACGCGCATCGCCGGACCGTTGAACGTCGCGGTCAAGAACGGCCGGATTGATCTCGACGGCGACATTCGCGCGAACGGCGGATCGGGCGAAGGCATCATCGGCGGCCTCTTGGGTCCCGCCCCACGCGTGCAGATGAAGGCGGCGCGGATGAAGGATGGCGCCATCCTGCTGACCAAGGTCGATCTGCAGGGCCAGGGCCTGACGCTGAACGGCTCGGGCTCGCGCAATCTGCTGGGCGGGATGAACTTCCGCGGCGAGGCGCAACTGACCGACGCCAGGCGCGTGCTGCCCGATGCGCGCGGCGCCTTCGGCGGTCCGATCCGGGCTTCGTCGGCGCGGGCCGGCGCGCCGTGGGTGCTGAACTTCGACGGACGGGGCCGCAATCTGACGGTGGGTCTGGACGAACTGGATCGCCTGCTCGGCAAGACGCCGCGCCTGCAACTGGCCGGCAAGCTGAACGGCGGACGCATCGAGGTCGAGCGCGGTGAACTGACCGGCGCGGCCGGTCGCGCGGGGGCCAAGGGCATTATCGAAACCGCCGGCAAGCTGAGGCTGGCGCTGGACTGGAACGCGCGTGGCCCGTTCGCGGCCGGGCCGGTCGAGATCGGCGGCGACATGAACGGACGCGGCGCCCTGACCGGCACTCTGGCCCAGCCGCGCGTCGATCTGACCGCCGGCTTCCAGCAGGTCACGGCCGGCGCGCTGACGCTGAACAACGCCGATCTGACGCTGAGCTTCCGCAAGGGCGCAGATGCGTCGGACGGCCGGATTTCGGTGGTCAGCGGCTCGAACTATGGTCCGGCGCGCGCCTCGGGCAACTTCTTCCTGGGCGGCAAGCGCATTCGGCTCAGCGATCTGGACGTGGACGCCGGCGGCGTGACGGCCCGGGGCGCCATCGCCCTGTCCGACAGCATTCCCTCCAGCGCGGACCTGACCTTCTCGGCGCGCGCAGGGGCCTTCCTGGCTTCGGGCGAAGCTAACGGACGGGTGCGGCTGACCGACGGCGGCGGATCGGACAGCGCCATTCTGGACGTCAGCGGTCGCAACGTCCGGCTGGCCGGTCAGAGCTGGATCATTCGTAATCTGGATCTGGACGGGCGCGGCACGCTGAACAACCTGCCCTTCACCCTGGCGCTGGACGTGGGCGGCCCTAACCCGGCCCAGTTCAACGGCACGGGCGTCTATTCGCGTCAGAACACGACGCACCGTCTGACGCTGCGCGGCGGCGGCCGGGTGCGCGAGGTGGCCTTCACGACCCGCAGCCCGGCCTCGATCACCCTGAATGGGGCTACGCGCACGGCGCATCTGGATCTGGGCGTGGGCGGCGGCGTGCTGCTGGCCGACCTGCGTCAAGATGCGCGCGGCGCCGCGATCCAGGCCGACCTGACGCGGGTCGATCTGGGCTCCATCTCGCCCGAACTGCGCGGCAGCGTAACCGGTCAGGTCGCGCTGCGCGGCGCCGGCAGCGATCTGTCGGGCACGGCCAATATCGCGCTCCAGAACGTGCGCAGCATTGATGCGCCGCGCGGCCTGGCCGTCGACGGACGCGTTGACGCAACACTGGCGGGCGACCGGCTGAGCATCAAGGCGACGGCGGTCGACGAAGGCGCGGTTCAGGCGTCCGCCGATGTCGTCCTGCCGGTCGAGGCCTCGGCCGCGCCGCTGCGCCTGGCCATCGCCCGGACGCGCGAAATGTCGGGCCGGGTGTCGATCAACGGACAGATCCAGCCGATCTGGGACCTGTTCCTGGGCGGCGACCGCAGCCTGGCGGGTCAGGTGGCGGGTCAGGCGACGATCGGCGGGACGCTGAACGCACCGCGTCTGAACGGCCGGTTCGATCTGAGCCAGGGCTCCTATCGCGAAAACGCGGTCGGCCTGGTGCTCAGCGACCTGACGCTGCGGACCCGGTTCGACGACACCGCCGCCCAGATCGAGACCTTCACGGCCAACGACGGCAAGGGCGGCACGGTGTCCGGCCAGGGCCGCATTGGCCTGCGCCAAGGCTCCGGATCGAACGCGCAACTGATGCTGAACCGGTTCCGGGTCATCGACAACGATATCGCCGAGGCGCGCGCCTCGGGCCCGATCACCATCGTTCGCGGCGCCGACGGCAATATTCAGCTGGGCGGCCGCATCGACATCGACGAGGCCAAGATCGAACCGGAACTGCCCGGCGCCACCGGCATCGTCTCGATGGATGTGGTCGAGATCAATCGTCCCGGCGGCGATCCAGAGGAGACCGAGCAGAAGGCGCGCGGTCCGCAGATCGGCATGGACATCGTCCTGCGTTCCAGCGGCGGCAAGGTGCGGGTCAACGGTCGCGGCCTGAACGTGATCCTGGACGTGAACGCCCGGGTGCGCGGCACGATCGCCCAGCCGCAACTGACCGGCACGGCCAATGTGGTGCGCGGCGATTATGAGTTCGCGGGCAAGCGGTTTGTATTCGACGACACCGGGCGCGTCACCCTGTCGACCGATCCCAAGCAGATCCGTCTGAACCTGGCGGCGACGCGTGAAGATGCGGCCCTGACCGCTTCGATCAACGTCACCGGAACGGCCGCCGAGCCCAAGATCGCCCTGACCTCGACCCCATCCCTGCCCCAGGACGAAATCCTGTCGCAGGTGCTGTTCGGACGTTCGGCGTCGCAGCTGTCGGCCTTCGAGGCGGCCCAGCTGGCGGCCGGGGTCGCGGCCCTGGCGGGCGGCGGCGGGTTCGACGTGATCGGCAACCTGCGCGAACTGGCGGGTCTGGATCGGCTGTCCTTCGGCGGCGACGCGTCAGCGGTCACGGTTGCAGGCGGTCGCTACATCACCGACGACGTCTATCTGGAGGTCATCGGCGGCGGTCAGAACGGTGCGGCGGTCAAGGTCGAATGGCAGCCTCGGCGCAACGTCGCCATCGCCTCGCAGTTCGGCGGCCAGGGCCAGACCAGCCTGTCGATCCGCTGGCGTCACGAAAGCCGCGAGGCGGGCGACCGTCGTCCGAACCGGGGTGGTCGCAACCGCTAGGCCGCTGCGTCGGATCTGTCGCTAGAGGACCTCCAGCACCCGCTCCACGGGTCGGCCGATGACGGCGCCTTTGTCGGTTTCGACGATCGGACGTTCAATCAAAATCGGCTGAGCGATCGCTGCGGCCAGGATGGCTTCGTCATCTGCGCCGGCGTCCAGCAGCGCCTTGGCGTCAGCCTCCTTTTTACGCAGCAGGCCGGACAGTTCGAGGTCTGTTTTGGACGCCAATCGCTGCAGCGTCTCGCGGTCCCATCCGGTCTTCAGATATTCGACGACCGTCGGCTCGACGCCCTGTTCGCGCAGCAGGGCGAGGGCGTTGCGCGACGTGCTGCATTTCGGGTTGTGGTAGAGGACGACCGACATCAGGCCTCCTGCTTCAGACGATGCAGCAGCATGGCGCCCTGCAGCGACGCGACATAGATCACGCCCGACACGATCATGGCCGGCCAGGTCGTCAGGTTGATCCACAGCGGCAGGTCCGGCGATGGCAAGGTCCCCAGCAGCCGCATCCCGAGATTGGCCACCACGCTATAGGCGATCAGCGCCAGCATGATGATCGGTATGGCGCGCGTCATCATGCGCCACTGAACCACCGCCACGACCCCATAGAACAGGACGGAGAAGATCGCGCCCGAGGCGATGGCGAACGGCCAGATGACCGTCATCATCTCCTGCTGCATGGCCAACTGATCCGCCGACAGACCCATCCTGGCGTACTCCGCGCTCATCGCCGTCTCGAACCAGCCCGAGGTGAACATCCACCAGGTCGGGATCAGGCCGACGATCAGGGCGATGACCAGGCCGATCACCATCGAGCGTGCCGAACGCTGGGCCTCGGCCATGCCGCGCGGCAGCTTCAGCGGGTTCATGGCGCGGAGCCAGAGGTCGATCTTATTGCGTGTCATGGGGCCCTCGTTTCGAGCGGAACCTAGCGGTGATCGGCGACGACTTACAGGCCCCGACCTTCACCTTTGAGGTCGAGGCGTCTAGGGTCCGGCCGATGCGGATTCTGACCTCGGACCAGGCCGTCCTCGACCACGTCGCCGCGCGACGCGAGACGATCATCGGCCGCACCATCGACTGGGCGAACATCAACTCCGGCAGCCGCAACGCCGCCGGGCTGAATGCTGTGCTGGATGTTCTAGAAGCGGCGGCCGGCGCCCTTCCCGCCCGTGTCGAACGCCTCCCGACGCAGGGTTCGACCACCGTCGCCGACGACGGGTCGGTGCGGACCGAAGCCCATGCCGACGCGCTGAAAATCACCGCCCGGTCGGAGGCCGCGATCCAGGTCGTGCTGACCGGCCACTATGACACCGTCTTCCCTGCCGACAGCCGGTTTCAGACCGTCACCACGCGCGCCGACGGCGCCCTGAACGGGCCGGGCGTCGCCGACATGAAGGGCGGCATCAGTGTGCTTCTGTCCGCGCTGGAGGCGTTCGAGACCCATCCAGACAAACACGGCGTCGGCTGGACCGTGCTGCTGAGCCCCGACGAAGAAATCGGCTCGCCGGCGTCTGCTCCGCTGCTGGCCGAACTAGGCGCGCGTGGCCATGTCGGCCTCACCTATGAACCGGCACTGGCGGATGGCACACTGGCGGGGGCGCGCAAGGGCAGCGGCAACTATCATCTGATCGTGACGGGTCGCGCCGCCCACGCCGGCCGCGCCTTCGACGAAGGCCGCAACGCGGTGGCCGGCGCCGCCATCATCGCCGCCGCCATTCACGGCCTGAACGGTCAGCACGAGGGCGTCACCGTCAACGTCGCCAAGATTTCGGGCGGGGGCGCGTTGAACGTCGTCGCCGACAACGCCGTGGTGCGGTTCAACGTCCGGGTGCCGGACAAGGCCGCCGCCGACTGGATCGACGCATCCGTACGGGCCATCGCCGCGACACCGCCGTTCGACGGCCTGACACTGGATCTGCACGGCGGCTTCACCCGCGCGCCCAAACCGATGGACGCCGCCCAGACCGCCCTGTTCGAAGCGGTGAAAGAGGCGGGCGCCCTGTTGGGCCAGCCCATCGCCTGGAAACCGTCGGGCGGGGTGTGCGAGGGCAACAATCTGCACGCCGCCGGCCTGCCCAATATCGACACCCTGGGCGTCCGCGGCGGCGACATCCATTCAGATCAGGAGTTCGCCTGGCCCGACAGCTTCGTCGAGCGCGCCCAACTCAGCGCTCTGATCCTGTGCAAGATCGCGTCGGGAGAAATCGATGCGGCCAAACTGAAATCCCTGCGGATGGAAACCCTTTAGAATGCTCGTCGTCCGTCCCGCCGGCCCCGCCGATCTCGATCATCTGCTGGAACTGGCCATCCTGTCCGGCCCCGGCTTCACCAGCCTGCCTGAGGACCCCGACGCCCTGGCTGATCGGCTGGAGCTGAGCCAGGCGAGCTTCGAGGGTCGCGTGCCCTGGCAAGAGGCCTGGTACACGCTGATGCTGGAGGACGGCGACACGGGCGACATCGACGGCGTCGGCTCGGTCAAGGCGACGGTGGGGCTGAAGCGACCCTTCTTCTCGTTCCGCGTTGTCAACAACACCGTCCAGTCGCCCTCCTTGGGGGTGAAGCTGGATCATCAGACGCTGGTTCTGGTCAATGAATGCACGGGTTGGACCGAGGTCGGGTCCCTGTTCCTGAAGGCGGATCGGAGAAAGGGCGGCGCGGGCCGTCTGCTCAGCCAGTCGCGATATATGCTGATCGGCGCCCAGCCCGAGCTGTTCGCCGACAACGTGTTGGCGGAGTTGCGCGGCGTCTTCACGCCCGACGGCGCCTGCCCGTTCTGGGACCATGTGGCGCACAAGTTCTTCCCGATGGAGTTCGACCACGCCGACCGGATGACCGGCTCGACGGATAAGCAGTTCATCCTGGACCTGGCGCCGCGCCACCCGATCTATACCGAGTTGCTGCCCGAACCGGCCCGCGCGGTGATCGGCAAGGTCCATCCGCAAGGCGTGCCGGCCATGGCGCTGCTGGAAAGCGAGGGCTTCCGGCCCAATGGTCTGGTCGACATCTTCGACGCCGGTCCGACCGTCGCCTGCGGCCGCGACAATATTCGGACCGTGCGCGACGCCCGGCGCCTGACGGTTCAGATCGTCGAGGGCGTCGAGGCAGAGTTGCCGGCCCTGATCTCAACCGACAGCGTCGCCGCCTTCCGCGCCGTTCGCGCCAAGGCCGACATCGATGGCGACGCCGTTCGCCTGACCGCCGAAACCGCCGCCGCGCTCAAGGTGCGCAGCGGAGACACTGTGCGAGTAAAATCATGACCTGTTTCACCTCCACCGATCCCGCCACCGAAGCGACCAACTGGGAGGGCGAGGCCGCCAGCCCGGCTCAGGTTGAGGCCGCCGTCGACGCCGCCCGCACCGCCTTCCCCGCCTGGGCCGATGCGCCGCGCGCCGACCGTATCGAGGGCGTCAAACGCTATCAGGCCGTCCTGAAAGACCGCGCGCCCCAGATCGCAGAGGCCATTGCGCGCGAGACCGGCAAGCCGCTGTGGGAGACCAAGACCGAGGCCGCCGCCATGATCGGCAAGGTGGACATCTCGATCCGCGCCTATGACGAGCGCACCGGCGAACGGACCAGCGACACGGCGTTCGGCCGCGCGACCCTGCGGCACCGTCCGCACGGTGTGGCGGCGGTGCTTGGCCCGTTCAACTTCCCCGGCCATCTGCCGAACGGCCATATCGTCCCCGCCCTGCTGGCGGGCGACACGGTCGTCTTCAAGCCGTCGGAAGAAACGCCCCTGGTCGGTCAGGTGATGGCCGAAGCCTTCGCCGCCGCCGATCTGCCCACCGGCGTGGTCAATGTGGTCCAGGGGGGGCGCGAGACGGGCGCGGCCCTGCTGGACGCCGGCATCGACGCCCTGATGTTCACCGGCTCGGGCGCGGCGGGCGCGCATTTCCGCAGAAAGTTCGCCGACGATCCGCATGTCATCCTGGCGCTGGAACTGGGCGGCAATAACCCACTGGTCGTGTGGGACGCAGCGGATGCCGAGGCCGTCGCGGGCATTGCGGTTCAATCCGCCTTCATCACCACCGGCCAGCGTTGCTCGTGCGCGCGTCGCCTGATCGTGCCGGAAGGACCGCAAGGCGATGCGATCATCGAAGCCATCGCCGCCCTGTCCGACCGGCTGATCTTCGGCCCCTGGGACAGCGATCCCGAACCGTACGCCGGCCCGCTGATCTCGGCGCGTGCCGCCGAGGCGGCGCTGAAGGCGTTGCAGGACCGGATCGACATGGGGACCAAGGTCATCCGCGCGTCGGGGCCGGTCGCCAACCTGCCTGGCGCTTTCGTCAAGCCGGCCATTATCGACGTGACCGGGATCGACGTGCCGGACGAAGAGATGTTCGCTCCCTTCCTTTCAGTGACGCGCGTCGGGTCGTTCGAGGCGGCGATCCAGGCGGCGAACGCAACCCGCTACGGCCTGTCCGCCGGTCTGGTCAGCGATGATCCGAAGAACTGGGACCACTTCATCCGCCGCATCCGCGCCGGCGTGGTCAACTTCAACCGCCCGACCACCGGCGCCGCCGGCGACATGCCGTTCGGCGGCTTGGGGGCCAGCGGCAACCACCGGCCCAGCGCCTATTACGCTGCTGACTATTGCGCCTATCCGGTCGCCAGTTTCGAGGCCGACGCCGTCGCCAACATCGAAGGCGAGATCAAGGGATTGCGATGATCAGCGCTGTGGAGGCCAACGCCGACGGTCTGATCGGGCCGACCCATTCCTACGCTGGTCTGTCGCCCGGCAATCTGGCCTCCAGCCTGAACAAGGGTGAGGCGTCCAATCCCCGCGCGGCCGTGCTTCAGGGCCTCGACAAGATGAAGACCCTGGCCGACCTGGGCCTGCCCCAGTTCGTCCTGCCGCCGCATGAGCGACCGAATATCCCCTTCCTGCGGACCCTGGGTTTCACCGGCTCGGTCGCCCAGGTCCTGGAGCGGGCTTGGCGGAGCGCGCCCTCGTTCGCCGCCGCCGCCTGTTCGGCCTCGCCCATGTGGGCCGCCAACGCCGCGACCGTGACGCCCAGCGCCGACGCCGCTGACAGCCGGGTGCATTTCACGCCGGCCAATCTGCACACCAATCTGCACCGCAGCCTGGAGCACCGGCAAACCAAGCGCGCCCTGGACGCTCTGTTTCCCGACGCCAGCCGGTTCGCCGTCCACGACGCCCTGCCCGCGGTCGCCCATCTGGCCGACGAAGGCGCCGCAAACCACGTTCGCCTGTGCGCCGAGCATGGCGGTCGCGGCGTCAATCTGCTGGTCTGGGGTCGCGAGGCGTTCGAGCCTTGGGACGGCCCCTTCCCCGCCCGTCAGACGCGCGAAGCGTCGGAAGCCATCGTGCGCCGCCACGAGGCCGGACGGCCGGTCCTGGCCCAGCAGTCCCGCGCCGCCATCGCCGGCGGCACCTTTCACAACGACGTGGTCTGCGTCGGGGCGCTGGATACCCTGTTCTTCCACGAGTTGGCGTTCGAGGACACGGCCGCAACCCAGGCTGCCATTCGCCGTGCGGCCGATGGCCTGTTTGAGCCGATCTTCGTCGAGGTGTCGTCCGCCGACCTGCCGCTGGCCGACGCGATCTCGAGCTATCTGTTCAACTCCATGCTGATCCAAGTCCCGGGCGAGGATCGCCTGACCCTGATCTGCCCGACCGAGACCCGCGACAACCCACGCAGCCATGCGGTGGCGCAAGCGCTGGCCGCCTCCAACGGTCCGATCGGTCGGGTGCAATATGTCGACGTGCGCCAGTCGATGCGCAACGGCGGCGGACCGGCCTGCCTGCGCCTGCGTGTCGTGCTGACTGAGGCCGAGCTTGCGGCGACGAACCCGGCCATGCGCCTGACCGACGAACTGCATGCGCGTCTGTCGGACTGGGCCGGGCGCTGGTACCGCGACGAACTGCGCCCCCCCGATCTGGCCGACCCCGACCTGCTCACCGAGAGCCGGGGCGCGCTGGACGAACTGACGACGATCCTGAACCTAGGAACCGACTTCTACCCCTTCCAGAGAGGCTGATACGGCCATGACGACCACAGCGCCCATGAGCCCCGCCCGCCGATTGAGAAATATCGTCGGCGGATCGGCCGGCAATCTGGTGGAGTGGTTCGACTGGTACGCCTATGCGGCCTTCACCCTGTATTTCGCGCCCGTCTTCTTCCCCAGCGAAGACCCGACGGCGCAACTGCTGAGCGCCGCCGCCGTCTTTGCGGTGGGCTTCTTGATGCGGCCTATCGGGGCATGGATCATGGGGGTCTATGCCGACCGCAAAGGTCGCAAGGCGGGGTTGACCCTTTCGGTGACCCTGATGTGCACCGGTTCGCTGATCATCGGCGTGACGCCCGGCTATGCCACGATCGGCCTGGCGGCGCCGGCGCTGCTGCTGTTCGCGCGGCTGTTACAGGGGCTGAGCGTCGGCGGAGAATACGGATCCAGCGCCACCTATCTGTCCGAAATGGCCGAGCCGCATCGCCGAGGCTTCTGGTCCAGCTTCCAGTACGTCACCCTGATCTCGGGTCAATTGATCGCCCTGCTGCTGTTGATCGTGCTGCAGAACACGCTGAGCGAGACGGCGCTGGCCTCGTGGGGCTGGCGCATTCCCTTCTTCGTCGGCGCGGGCCTGGCGGTCGTCGTCTTCTGGCTGCGTCGCCGTCTGGACGAGACGCATAAGGCGACCGAGGCCAAGGACGCCCCGAAATCCAGCGCCGTGCAGCTGATCCTGAAACACCCGAAAGAGGCCTTGATGGTGCTGGGCCTGACGGCCGGCGGCACCTTGGCCTTCTACACCTACACGACCTACCTCCAGAAGTTCCTGGTCAATACGAGCGGGTTCTCCAAGAACACGGCGACCGAAATCAGCGCGGCGGCCCTGTTCGTCTTCATGCTGCTTCAACCGGGGGTCGGCGCGCTTTCGGACAGGGTGGGACGGCGCCCCGTGATGATCGCTTTCGGCGTGCTGGGGGTGTTGTGCACCGTACCCATCATGACGACCCTATCGACGGTCGAAAGCCCTTTCGTCGCCTTCCTCTTGGCGCTGGTCGGTCTGGTGATCGTGTCGGGCTACACCGCGATCAATGCGGTGGTGAAGGCCGAGCTGTTTCCCGCCCACATCCGCGCCCTCGGCGTCGCTCTGCCTTACGCCATCGCCAATGCGGTGTTCGGAGGCACGGCGGAATATGTGGCGCTATGGCTGAAGGGCGCGGGCGTCGAGAGCGTCTTCTTCTGGTACGTGACCGGGATGATCGGGCTGTCGCTGCTGACCTTCATCCGCATGCGCGACACCAAGCACAACAGTCTGATCACGCACACCTAACGCCGATCAGGCCGCGAACCGCCCGCCGCGCTGGGCGTAGGCCTGGGTGCCGCGGGTGGAGACGTGGTCGGTCGGCAGGACGGTTTCGATGGCGAGGTCGTCCTTGCCTTTCAGCGCCGCATAGACCGGGCCGAAGTCCTTGAGAGTCTCGTCCTTCAGAGCTTCCAGGCTGTCGATGACGAAATAGACCTGCTGGAAGTCGTCGATCCGGTACAGGGTCCGCATCACCCGCTCCAGGTCGAAACCCAGGCGGTTGGGCGACGGATCGTCCAGAGCAAAGACGCTCTCGGTCGCCGAGGAGACGATGCCGGCGCCGTAGATGCGAAGGCCGTCCGCCTCCTTCATCAGACCAAACTCGACCGTGTACCAGTACAGGCGCGCCAGGTTCGGCAGCATCCCAAGGCCCGCCGCCCGCTGACCGCCCTTGCCATAGGCCTCCATGTAGGCGGCGAAATCGGGGTCGGTCAGCATCGGCACGTGGCCGAAGACGTCGTGGAAGATGTCGGGCTCTTGGAGATAATCCAGCTGGTCCGGCTTGCGGATAAACTGGCCCGAGACGAAGCGGCGATTGGCCAGATGGTCGAAAAAGACCTCGTCCGGCACCAGGCCCGGCACGCAGACAACCGTCCAGCCGGTCAGGGCCTGAAGCTTGGGATTGATCACGTCGAAGTCGGGAATGCCGCCCGCGTTCAAATCCAGCGCGTCCAGTCCCCGCATGAAGGCGTCGCAGGCGCGACCGGGCAGGATCTTCATCTGCCGGGCGTAAAGCGTGTCCCAGGTCTGGTGCTCGACCTCGGTATAGGCGGCCCAGTTCTGGGGAATGGTCCAGTCGGCGGCCGCGCCCTCGGGCGGCTTTTCGAAGACGTGTTCGAAGTCGGACATGGCGTATTCCTCTTTTGCCGCCATCCTAGCCCGGAGCCGCCACGGCTTCCAACCGTCAGTGCAGACGTTCGTCCAGCGGTGCGTGGTGGCCCATGCCGTCGGTGGTGAACCACCGCTCGGCGTCGTCGGGCAGCAGCACGGAATCGCCGTCTTCAAGTGCACCTTCGGCCGCATAGGCGACAAAGCCGCCATCCTCTCCCAAAGCGAAGACGCGGTAGAAGGGCTGGTCCGGTCTGACCAGGCCGCTTTCACCGGCCGGTCCCTCATAGGCGTGATCCACATCCATCACGACGCCACGAAAGGCGTCGTCGCGGTGGCGGACGATCTGGCCAATGGCGAAACGTGCGGTCTGAATGCGGGTCATCGCACTTCATACAAATCAGCGCATGACCCCAATGCCTGCCGGTCTGTTCATCTTCCTGACAGAATGGCTTGGCGCGGACGATCCTGGCGGGTTAGGCTGACCAGGACGGGCGCCGCTTTGGACCGCCCACAACGGATGACGGCCCATGCCGGAGACCCACGGCGCGCCTCGACGGCGCGACGAGCGGTCCCAGCCTTCCCGTTCGCGGGATGCGTCGGGTCGAGATGCGCCGCTGTATGGCGCGCTCGATCTGGGGACCAACAATTGCCGGCTGCTGATCGCGCGGCCGTCACGCGAAGGCTTTCGCGTGGTCGACAGCTTCAGCCGCATCGTGCGGCTGGGCGAAGGGCTGTCGCGGACGGGCCTTCTGGACCCGCGCGCCATGGACCGGGCCTACGACGCCCTGGCCCTGTGCGCCGAGCGGATCGTGCGCAAGGGCGTCGATTCCGCGCGACTGAGCGCCGTCGCCACCCAGGCCTGCCGCGCGGCCGAGAACGGCGCCGACTTCATCGACCGTGTTCGCAGGGGCACGGGCCTGCGTTTGCGGATCATCGATCCCGCCGAAGAGGCGCGGCTGGCGGTCGAGGGATGCCTGAACCTGATCGATCCCAAGGCCGAGGCCGTGCTGGTCATCGATGTCGGCGGCGGCTCGACCGAGATGTCGTGGCTGAAGCGCAGCGGGACCGACTGGACGACCACCGCCTGGATGTCGGCGCCGGTGGGGGTCGTGACCCTGGCCGAGCGGCATCCCGAGCCCCCGAACTCCGGCGAGGCCTGGTACGAGGCGATGGTCGCCGACATGGGCGCGGCCATTGCAGCGGGCGGGATCATCGACGACCCGATGCTGGAGCTGTTCCGGCAGAACCGGGCGCATCTGGTCGGCACCTCGGGCGCGATCACCAGCCTGGCGGGCATTCACCTGAATCTGCCGCGCTACAATCGCGACCGGGTCGATGGCTTGTGGATGACGCGCGCCGACTGCGAGGCGGCGGCGGATCGGCTGAAGGCGCTGGGTCCGGACGGCCGGGCGCGCGAGGCCTGCATCGGTCCCGATCGGGCGGACCTCGTTTTGGCGGGCGCCGCCATCCTGGAGGCGGTGCAGCGCGCCTGGCCGTCGGAACGGGTGCGGGTCGCGGATCGGGGCCTGCGCGAAGGCTTGCTGCTGCAACGAATGCGCGAAGACAAGAAGCCGCCGAGGGGACGGCGTCGTCGGCGCGGACGGGGGCGGCCGGCCTCCGCCGCCTGATCAGGCGGCGGGCGTGACGCGCACCGGCAGTTCGATGTCGCAGACCGAGAAATCCGCGCCGCGCGCCTGACGCGCCTGCTGCGCCAGGGTCTGGAAGGTGGCGGAGTTGGTGTTCAGGACGGCCGCCGTCGGACGTTCGGCTTCGGGCAGATCTGACGCCACGCGGACGCGGGTCATCTGATCCGGTCCCTGGACCAAACCATCCGGCGTGTCGCTGGCCTTCAGCGATCGCACGACGTCCAGGCCGGACACGACCCGACCCCAGACGGTGTAGCGCTTGTCCAGGGCCGGATAGGCCTGACGCATCAGGAAGAACTGGCTGTTGGCGGTGTCGTTGCCCTCGTCTCGCGCCATGCCCGCGACGCCCGGGCAATACAGGGCCCAACCGTGCACCTTCTTGTCGCTGGTGCCGGACATCAGGGCGTCGGGCTGGGTCTGGACCGGGATGGAATCGACAAAGCCGACCAGGGCGCCGACCGGGGCCGCCACCGGGGTGAAGGCCATGTCCGCGCCACGGCGGAAGGTGAACTCGGCCTTCAGGTCGGGATACCAGCTCTGCCCCTCGCCCGTGCCCAGCGGATCGCCGGTCTGGGCCATGAACCAATCGATCACCCGGTGCCAGACCAGGTTGTCGAAAAAGCCGCGCGACGCCAGCAGCTTGATGCGTTCGACATGGGCGGGCGCGATCTGGGGCGCCAGTTCGACCAGAACTCGCCCCTTGTTGGTGTCGATGACCAGCAGGTTCTCGGGCGCGATGGTCCTCCATTCACCAGGCGGCGGCGGAGGCGCGGGAACGGCGGTCGCGTCTTGCGCCAGGGCGGCGCCCGCCGTCGCAGCCAGCACGGCCGCCGCCATCGCCATCGTTCGTATCGTCATCGTCCCCTCCCCCGTTTGCGAAAGCCTCAGCCGCCTGTCACTTCGGCGACCGGCTGGATGTCGCAGACGCTGTAGGCCGCGCCGCGCGCGGCGCGCGCCGTAGCGATCCGTTCTGCGAAGGCGGCGCTGCCGGCGTTGAGGACACGCACGGTTGGACGCTCGGCCTCGGGCAGGGCCGAGGCCATGCGGACGCGGGTCATGGTGTCGGGATCGGTCACCTTGCCGTCCTCGGCGTCCGAACCCTTCTTCAGCTTGCCGACCACGTCCAGGCCGGACACCACGCGACCGAAGGCGGTGTAGATGCCGTCCAGTTGTTCGCGCGCGCCCATCATCAGGAAGAACTGGCTGTTGGCGCTGTCGGGCGAACCCGAGCGGGCCATGCCCAGCACGCCGGGACAGAACAGGCCGTGGGCGTCGACCTTGAAGTCGGCGGTGACCATCATCTGGGCGTCGGGCTGGGTCTGGACCGGCAGATCGCCGACCAGGCCGCGCACGCCCGCTCCCACGCTGGGCACCGCGACGAAGCCCGCATCGCGACCGCGACGGAAGCTGAATTCGGCCTTCAGGTCCGGCAGCTCGCTGCCCCCCTCGCCCGTCCCCTTCGGATCGCCGGTTTGCGCCATGAAATCAGGGATGACGCGATGGAACTTCAGACCATCATAGAAGCCCTGGTTGGCCAGGGTGCGGATGCGTTCCGCATGGTTGGGCGCGGCGACGGGGATCAGTTCGACCAGCACCCGCCCCTTCGACGTATCGATAACCAGCAGGTTTTCCGGCGTAATGGTCCGCCAGTCGGACGCCGCCGGCGCCGTTTGCGCCACAGCGGGGGCCTGTGTCTGGGCTTGGGCCGCGCCAGCCGCGAGAAGGGCGGCGACGGTCGCTGCGATGATGGCCTTACGCATGGTCTTGTTACCCTAACCGTTCTTGACCTTGGCCCGCACGCGCTCGGCGATGGCGGGGCTGACGAAACTGTCGATCGCGCCGTCCAGCCGGGCGATCTCCTTGACGAGCCGCGAGGCGATGGCCTGATGGCGCGGATCGGCCATCAGGAATACGGTCTCGATGTCCTGATTGAGGCGCTGGTTCATGGCCGTCATCTGGAACTCGTATTCAAAGTCGGCGACGGCGCGCAGACCCCGGATGATGACGCTAGCGTCCAGCTCTTCGGCGAAATGCATCAGCAGGGTCGAGAACGGCTGGACCACGATGTCGCCGCCGAGGGGCGCCATCTCGGCCTTCAGCATCTCGACCCGCTCGGCGGTGGAGAACAGAGGGCCCTTGTCGTCGTTCTGGGCCACGCCGATGACCAGCCGGTCCACCAGCTTCAGCGCGCGCTTGATGATGTCGGTATGCCCGTTCGTCACCGGGTCGAAGGTGCCCGGATAAAGTCCGATGCGCATGCGTGTCTCCCCGGCCTGTCGCGTGGCGTCAGCGTCGTTTAGCAGGTGCGAAATCAGCGGCCTAGCCGGCTGACGCCATCGTCATCGTCACGATCCGCGATGGGCTGGGGCGCCTGGGCGCTCCAGGCCGATTCGACCTTGGCGAGCAGGACCGTATCATTGGCGAAGGCGACATCGTCGATGGCGGTGATCGGACAGACGGGCGTGGCGCTGTTGCACAGGAAAGCGCCGTCGAAGGCGCCGATCTCGTCGAGACGGATCGGCCGCGTTTCACTGGTCAGCCCGATCTGGGGCAGCCCGCGCGTGATCAAGGCCTGGGTCACGCCCGCCAGCATCAGGGCCTGGGGCCAGACGATCCGGCCGCCTTGGACGAAGCCGATGTTCCACAGCGTGCCCTCTGACACTTGCCCTTCACCATCCACAAACAGGGCGTCGTCAAACCCGGCGGCGCGCGCGGCGCGGCGCGCGCGAATCAGGCCGAAGGTGGCGAGATGCTTCAGATGCGGCGCCTCGCGCGCGTAGGGCATGGCGGTAATCCGCACCCGGTTCGCCAGCGGCGGAGGCGCAGGGGAGACATTGGTCATCACCTTCGGTCGGCCGACATAGGTCGGGTTGCGATGGCCGATCTCCGGCGAGAACAGGCTGACGCGCAGCCAGCAGGCGTCTCGGCCGGCGACGGCCAGCGCCATCAGACGCCGGAACTCCGCCTCGCCGGGGCTTTCACCGAACAGTTCGACGGCGGCCTGCTCCAGACGCGCGAGGTGGAGGTCGAGGCCGCGCGCGGCGCCATCCTCGACGCTGAAGGAGGTATAGGCGCCGTAGTTGACCAACGTCTGGCGCGCCAGGTCGTCAGGCGTGGCGGGAAGGCCGTCGATCAGAATCGTCGCGCTCAAACGACGCTCCCTTTGCCCGCTGGGCGGAGGCGGATCAGGCCTCGCCGCCGTCTTCTCCGCCGACATCGGCATCATCCGCGCCGCCGCTTTCCGGCAGACGTTCAACCGAGACGACCTTTTCATCCTTGCCGGTGCGGAAGATGGTGACGCCTTGGCTGGAGCGGCCGACGATGCGGACCTGGTCGATGCGAGTGCGGATCATCTGACCGCCCGAGGTGACCAGCAGCAGGTCGTCCGTCTCCTCAACCGGGAAGGCCGCCGCAAGACGCGTGCCGGCGCGACCGCCCAAGCCGTGGGCCGTCAAACCTTGGCCGCCGCGCCCCGTACGACGATACTCGTAGGCCGAGGATCGCTTGCCGAAGCCGGTCTCGGTGACCGTCAGGATGAACTGTTCGGCGGCGCCTAGTTCGGCGATCCGCTCGACCGTCAGAGCCGCATCCGCGACCTCGTCTTCAGCCTCGACCGGAGCCGCGGCATCCTCTTCCACATCCGCACCGGCCAGGGCCTTGCGCATCGCGTTGGCGTGTTTGACGTAGGCGGCGCGTTCTTCCGGAGTCGCGTCCACACGGCCCAGGATGGCCATGGAGATGACCTCGTCGCCGTCCTGCAGGCGCACGCCCCGGACGCCGGTCGAATCCCGGCCCTTGAAGACGCGCACGTCGTCGGCCTTGAACCGGATCGCGCGGCCCAGCGCCGTCGTCAGCAGCACGTCGTCGTCCGCCGTGCACAGGCCGACGCCGACCATGCGGTCAGAGCCTTCCAGCTTCATGGCGATCTTGCCGGCACGGTTGACGGTGGCGAAGTCCGACAGCTTGTTGCGCCGCACGTCGCCGCTCGAGGTGGCGAACATGATGTCGTAGTCGCCCCAGGTCGTCTCGTCCTCGGGCAGAGGCAGGACGTTCATGATGCTGTCGCCCGGCTCGATAGGCAGCAGATTGACGAAGGCCTTGCCGCGCGACTGCGGATTGCCCAGCGGCAGACGCCAGGTCTTCAGCTTGTAGGCCTTGCCGTTGGTGGCGAAGAACAGGACCGGGGTATGGGTCGAGGCGCTGAACACGCCGGTGATGGCGTCCTCGTCCTTCATCGACATGCCGCTGCGGCCCTTGCCGCCGCGATGCTGGGTCCGATAGGCGTTCAGGGCCACGCGCTTGACGTAGCCGCCATGGGTGACGGTGACGACCATGTCCTCGCGCGGGATCAGGTCCTCGTCCTCCATCTCGCCGTCGCCTTCCCCGATCAGGGTGCGACGCGGAACGGCGAACCGGTCCTTCACGTCGATCAGGTCGTCGCGGATGATGGCCAGGACGTTCTTGCGGTCCGACAGGATGGTCAGGTGGCCCTGGATGGTGTCGGCCAGGCCATGCGCCTCGCCGAAGATGTCGTCGCGGCCCAGGCCGGTCAGACGCGACAGGGTCAGGGCCAGGATGGCGCGGGCCTGTTCGTCGGTCAGGCGGATCTTGTCGCCCTCGACGATGACGGTGCGCGGATCGGCGATCAGCTCGACCAAGGCCATCATGTCGCCGACAGGCCAGGCCTTGGCCTGCAGACGCTCGCGCGCCTCGGTCGGATCGGCCGACGAGCGGATGATGTGGATCACCTCGTCGATATTGGCGACGGCGACGGCCAGACCGACCAGGACGTGACCGCGGTCGCGGGCCTTGTTCAGCTCGAACTTGACGCGGCGAACGACGACTTCCTCGCGGAAGTCGAGGAAGATCTGCAGCAGCTGGCGCAGACCCATCTGCTCGGGCCGGCCGTGGTTCAGCGCCAGCATGTTGACGCCGAACGAGCTCTGCATGGCGGTATAGCGCCACAGCTGGTTCAGAATCACGTCGCCGGACGCGTCGCGCTTCAGCTCGATCACGATCCGCATCCCTTGGCGGTCGGATTCGTCGCGAACGTCGGAAATACCTTCCAGCCGCTTCTCGCGCACCATTTCGGCGATGCGCTCGATCAGGGTCTGTTTGTTGACCTGATAGGGCAGTTCTGTGACGACGATGGCCTCGCGGTCCTTGCGGATCTCCTCCACCGAGGCGCGGCCGCGCACGACGACCGAGCCGCGACCGTCGCGCAGGGCGTTGCGCGGCGCGGTACGGCCCATGATCTCGCCGCCGGTCGGGAAGTCCGGGCCGGGCACGATGTCCAGCAGGGCGTCGTCGGTGACGTTGGGATCGTCCAGCAGGGCCAGGGCCGCATCCACGACTTCGCCCAGATTGTGCGGCGGGATGTTGGTTGCCATGCCGACGGCGATGCCGCCCGCCCCGTTGACCAGCAGATTGGGAATCCGGCTCGGCAGAACGACCGGCTCCAGCTCCTTCTCGTCGTAGTTCGGCTGGAAATCGACCGTGTCCTTGTCGATGTCGGCCATCAGGGCGACGGCGGCCGGGGCCATCCGGGCTTCGGTGTAACGCATCGAGGCGGGCATATCGCCGTCGACCGAACCGAAGTTGCCCTGGCCGTCGACCAGCATCAGCCCCATCGAGAACGGCTGCGCCATCCGCACCAGGGCCATATAGACCGAGGCGTCGCCATGGGGGTGGAACCGGCCCAGCACGTCACCGACCACACGAGCGCATTTCGAATAGCTGCGCTCAGGCGTCATGTTCAGATCGTGCATCGAATACAGGATGCGACGGTGAACCGGCTTCAGCCCGTCACGGGCGTCAGGAAGCGCGCGCGAGACGATCACGCTCATGGCGTAGTCGAGGTACGAACGCTTCAGTTCGTCCTCGATCGTGATCGTGGAAATGTCGGAGCCGCCGCCTCCCGGAACGATCGGAGATGCGGCGTTTTCGTAGCTGTCGTCGGTCAATGAAGCGTGGCTTTATGCGGCCGGAATCGGAACGTGATCCGCTGTGACGATTTCTAGCATTCCAGGGCCTCGGTGGCAAAGCGACGTCGCCGTGAAAGCCCGTCTCTGAAAGGACTTTCGACATGCGCGCCACCCGCCTCGCCGCCGCCCTTCTCCTCGCCTCCCCCTTGGCCCTGACAACCGCCTGCGCCGCGACCGGAAACGCGCCCCAGGCGGCCGTCGAACGCGCGCCCGTCGGCGCGACGGGACAGGCCGTTCTGATCAACGCCTCCGGCGCCAATATCGGCCGCGTCGACCTGCGTCAGGGGCCGACCGGCCTTCTGATGAAGATCGAGGCTTCGGGCCTGACGCCCGGCTGGCACGGCATTCACATCCATGCGACCGGCGAATGCGCCGCGCCCTTCACCTCGTCCGGGGCCCACATCAACCACGGCGAGCCCAAGGCCCCGCACGGTCTGTTGAACGCCGCCGGGCCGGACGACGGCGACCTGCCCAACGTCTGGGCCGGTGCGGACGGCAAGGTGAACGCCGAACTGTTCACGACCCGCGCGCGGATTTCGTCCGAAGGGCCCGGCCAATGGCTGTGGGACGCCGACGGCTCGGCCATCATCATCCACGCCAACCCCGACGACCATTCGACCCAGCCCATCGGCGGCGCCGGCGACCGGGTGGCCTGCGCGGCGCTCAGCGCAAGCTGAGCCTTTCTCCGGTACAGAAGATGGCCCGCTGGACAGGGTTCAGCGGGTCTCTTTTTGTGCGAGAAGACGGCGGATCATTTCGGTCTGCTCCTCCTGTCGGGCGGTCAGGTGTTCGACCTTTTCCAGCAGGGCCATGATCTCGATCTCGGCCTTCAGATTGACCTGATAGTCATTGCCGGCATCCAGCCGATCCTTTGACGCCTGGCGGTTCTGGCTCATCATGATGACCGGCGCCTGGATCGCCGCCAGCATCGACAGGACCAGGTTCAGGAAGATGAAGGGATAGGGGTCAAAGGCTTCCTTGCGCAGCAGCAGGTTCAGCCCGGTCCAGATCGCCAGGAAGACGCCAAACGCGATGATGAAGGGCCATGAACCGCCGAACGCCGCCACCCGATCGGCCAGCCGCTCGCCGAAGGTTTGGCGGTCGTCGAAGGTCTCGTTGATGTCTTCGGAAACGGGGCGACGATCGGCGGTGCTCTGAACGACGACGGCTTCGTTCGCCGGAAGATCGTGCTTCGCCTTGCCCAGCCAGCGGCGGGAGACGTGGTCGGCGTCGAGGGGGGCGTGATGCATGACGGGCTCCTGAAACGATCAGCAACAGATCAAGCCTTGGCGGCCCCCGCACGCAAGCCCCGTTCGGCCAGGGCCACAAGGGCCACCCCGCCCATGGTGATGGCCGATCCCGTCAAAATCTGCGGCGTCAGGATATCGCCCATGAAGCTCCAGCCGATGAACATCGACACCACGGGCGTGACCAGCAGATAGGGCGTCACCCGCCCCGCCTCGCGCCGCTGCACCAGCCAGAACAGCAGGGTGGTCGCCAGCACGGACGACACGACGCCCGCCCACAGCAACGAGGCCCAGACCATGGGCGTGGCGCTCTTCACCGCCTCCCACTGGCCATGCTCGAACACCGCCGAGCCGAAGGCCATGACGGGAAAGGCGCCCAGCGCCAGCAGACCCTGCATCTTCAGCGGCGGGATGGAGGTGGTGCGACGCGCGACCACCGTGGTCACGCCCCAGGCGGCGCCGGCCGCGATGGCGACCAGAATGGCCTTCCAGTCCTGCAGCGCATGGGCGTCCAGCGTCATCCACGCCACACCGACGAAGGCCACGCCCATGCCGACCAAGGCCGCCTTGGACAGCCGCTCGCCCAGGATCAGAAAGGCGAACAGGGTGGTGAAGGGGATCCACAACTGGTTGGCCACGGTCACGGGGCTGACGTCCGTCGCCAGCCAGTAGGCCGTGTAGGCCAAGCCGTACTGGATCGGCCCGCCGATGATCACTATCAGCATCAGGCTCTTCCAGTCCGGAAACGGCGGCCGCACGAAAGCGATCAGACAGGCCGTGGCGATGCCGAACCGGATGGCGCCGACCAACAGCGGCGACAACTCCTGCGTCGCCAGCTTGGCCCCGGCGTTGTTGACGCCCCACACCACGATGATCGCCACGATGGCGGCGATCTCCAGCCCGGTGAGAGCGTGAGGCCTCTTGGGCAGGCGCGCGGGCGCAGGCGCAACTTCGGAACGGACTTCGGTCATGACCGCCCTATGGCACGGTGCGCCCGGCGCGTCGGCTCACTTTGGATGACCTCAGGTTTCCGCTCAGAAATCCGGCTTGGCGACCGCTGGCAACGATCGCCAAGTCAGGCACTCAGTCTTAGAACGGGATGTCGTCGTTCAGATCGTAGCTTTCCTTGGGGCCGCTCGGCTTGTTGGCGCCGCCGGTAGAGAAGCCCGAGGAATAGTCGTCATCGCCGCGACCGCCGCCGCCGTAACCACCGCCTGATGAGCCGCCTTCCGAACGGCCGCCCAGCATGGTCAGTTCACCCTTGAAGCGGCTGACAACGATCTCGGTCGAATACTTTTCGACGCCCTGCTGGTCGGTCCATTTGCGGGTCTGGAGCGCGCCCTCGATGTAGACGGTCGAGCCCTTCTTCACATAGTTCTCGACCACCTTGACGATGTTGTCGTTGAAGATGACGACCCGGTGCCACTCGGTCTTTTCCTTGCGCTCGCCCGAGGACTTGTCGCGCCAGGTTTCCGAGGTGGCGATGGACAGGTTGGCGATGCGGTCGCCGTTGGGCATGGAGCGGATTTCGGGATCGCGACCCAGATTGCCGACCAGAATGACCTTGTTGACGCTGCCCGCCATGGAAACTTCCTTCTCGTGTGAGGCGGCGACGACTTCGCCCGCCCCGTCAATTCAGTCCGATGTCTGACCGTAGCAGCACGCCACCGCCAGCCGCTTTTGACATCCGACCCGCCAAAACGGTGGATCATTAACAAAATGTTCCACCTTTGTTCTTTCTGCGCAAGCCCTACTTGGCGGCAGGGTCGGCGGCGATGGCGATGGGACGACCCGTCTCGTCGCGCTGGATGGCGCCGGGGATGGCCAGACGGCCGTCGCCCGTGCGGGCCATGGCGAAGAAGCGGCTGCCGTTCAGGCTCTTGCCGATCTTGACCCCCTCGCGGTCCACGAAGATGAACCGCCCTTGGTAGGCGCCGGCGATTTCCTGGTTCGAACCGCCCATGCGCAGGAAGCGAAGACGCATCTCCTCCAGCCGCGCGGCGCATTGTTCGAGCTGGGGCTGGTTGTCGGCAATTTTCTGCAGGCGCGGCGGCGCATTGTCCGGCGTCGCCACGAAGTAGCAGGCGCCCTCGGCGAACTCATATTTGGGTTCGTTGGAGCAGGCGCCCAGCAGAGCGATCCCGGCGATGGCGGCGAGGGCGACGAAACGCATCAGTTCATTCCCGTGAATTGGCAGTTGCGATCCTGCTCGGCCAGGGTCCTGAAACGGTTGTTGTCATTCGACTGTTCCACCCGGCGCGGCACCAGACGCAGGGTCGTATCGCCCCAGCGGCCGTATTGGGCGTCGCCCGGCCCGACGCAGGTTCCGGCGTAAAGCGCTTGAACGCAGGCGTTCAGGCTCATGTTCGGCGACAGGGTGCGCCAGTCGGAGCCGGTGTGGCGCAGGCAGGGGCTGCCGCTGGCCACGGGTGTGGGGCGCGGCGCAGGCGTCTGTTCGATGGAGGCCGGCGGCGGGGTCTGGGCCATCTCGACCGCAGGCAGTTCGGGCGGCGGGGCGAAGGCGGCGGTCGGCGCGGCGGCCAAGGCGCCCGTCGCGTCCAGCCCGACGTCCAGAGCATCCGTCGCCAGACCATTGCGCTGGGCGCAGACCGCCAGGGTCGCCATGCCGACGAACTGACCATCGACGAAGCAGCGCAGTTCCCGCGTCGGCTCAAGCGTGGGCGCCTCGGCCAGATTGACGACCAAGCCGCCCTTGGACGCCGGCGGTGCTTCCGTCGTCTTGTCGCCGCCGCCCGCAAAGATCAGGGCGAGCACGACGGCGATGACGATCGCCACGCCGGCGCCGACCAACAGGATGACGCGGTTGTCTTTCGGAAGGGCCATGAACGGGCTTTCGCGGATGAGGAGGTCAATAACCCCGACCCGGCCTCGGGCGTCAACCGCCTTGACCGGTCCCGACCGCCATCAGGCCGTCAGGCGGCTCAGCGCAGCCTGATAGTTGGCCAGCTGCGTTTGCTGATAGGCGGTCGAGGAGCCGTTGCCGGTCTGGGTGTTGGTTATGCCGCCGGTCGATGGCGCGAGGGCGCGATAGGAGGACCGGACCGCCGTCATCGCCTGAGCCAGCGATTCGATGGCCGCCTTGATCGAGGCGGGATCGTTCAGGTTCAGCTTGTTCGACAGGTTCAGCCCATAGGTCTTGATCGCGTCCTTGTCCGGTTTCACCGGACCGACGAAACCGGGCGTCAGACCCAGCGCGCCCAGGGCGTCCTTGCCGATCGCCCCGGCGGAGATGACGGCGCCGTCCTTGTTGGCCGCCGTTTTGATTTCCAGGCGCTGGACGATGGGTTTGGCCTTCAGATCGGTGATGACCTTGGCTTCCAACTGGCGGCCAGAGGCGGCGTTGATCTTCTTGGCCAGGCTTTCCAGCGTGTCCTTGGCGTCGATGGTCACTGTGACGGCGCGGCCGCCGGCTGCGGGGCTGATCGAAAACTGATCGCCGACGCGGGCCGAGGTGGCGACGGTCAGCAGCTTGGAATCCGCCTGCATGATCTGGCCTTGAGGCAGGCCGAGGCGGTCGAGCACGCTGGCCCCGCCCGCTGCGATGCTCAGGCTGGTTGGCTTGGCCTGATCACCGTCCGCACGCCAGGCTCGGTTCGATTGAACCTGCCCCGTGGCCAGATCGATCTGCGCGAGATAGCCGGATGTGGGGTCGTCCTTGCCGGCGCCTTCCGCCCGGTTCGTGCCGGTGATCCAGACCTTGCCGTCCTTGATGGCGACGTCGGCGGCGGTGTCCGCGCCCGCCCCGCCGAAATAGGTCAGTTGGTCACTGGCCGAGGCCTGAAGGTCTGTCGACAAGGTGGCGATGAAGACATCGCTGCCGCCGGCATGCGCGTTGGTCACCGTGGCGATATCGAGGGCGGTGTTTTCGGTATGGCCGGTCACGACCACCTTGCCGTTCTCGACCGATATGCCGGCGATCGCGCCGCTGGCGTAGCCAAGGTCACGCGTCGAAGCCAGGCTCGGCACGCCGTCGGCGTCCAGGGTGAAGCGGCGCACGACCGCCTTCCCGTTCTCGACGCCGGCCGTATAGAGGTCGTTTCCTGACACCGTCATGGCCTGAACGGAATCGTCGCCGCTGGTGCCGAACTGCACGGTCGCGACGTTCACGCCCACGTCCGGGCCGTTGATCTTGATCGGCTTTTCCTGGAAGGCCTGAAGATAGGAATCCCAGCCGCCCAGGGCCGCATTGCCCGGCATGGCCGATTTCGACCGGCCGGCGACATAGACCATGCCGTCGGCGCCGAAGCGGACCTCGGTCGCCTCATCGGCCGCCTTGGCGCCGCGCCGCTGTGTCCACAACTCCTGGCCCGAACTGTCGAACACCGAGACGAAACTGTCGGCCACGGCCGCGTTGTCGCCGCTCTTGCCGGGTTCCAGCGCCCCGGTCACCGATCCGGCCAGGGCGACCCGGCCGTCATCGTCGATGGCGATGGAGAAGCCGTTGGCGTTGGAGGCGGCGCCGAGCAGCTTGGTCTGCATCAGATTGCCGGCGGAATCATATTTCATCAGGGCGACATCGCGCGCACCCTTGATCGGTTGACTGGCGTCGCCTGCCGTCAGTTCGGCGACGACCCAGACGGAACCGTCCGGGGCCACGGCGCTGGCCTTAACCGCGGCGACCCCGTCGGGCAGGTTGGCGTGCCCCACCCTGCCCTCGACCCAGAACGGATCGTCGACGCCCTGCTGGGCGGCCGGCGCCGCGCCGCCGTCGGCCTGGAACTTCAGCAGTTGGCCCGCCGTGCCGGTCTTTCCGACCCCTTGCGTCACATAGACGGCGTCGGAGGTGTCGACGGCCTGGAAGCTGATGGCTTCGCCGGTCCCGCCATTGACCTTCAACGCCCACTGATCCGGTCCGGCCGGCAGGGTGATGGTCTTGGTTCCGCTTTTGACGGTCTTCGGCTCGGCGGGGATCAACTGAGCGCTGATGCGCGTCGCGACGCCCGCGTCCTCCAGCTTGCCGTTCATATAGGCGGTGATATTGGCCAACGACCGATCGGTCGCACCTATCTCGGACAGGTCCATGGCGATCGCCTGCTCTCCGGCCGCCGTCTTGACGGTCACGGAGAACTTCACGTCGCCCTCGAACGCCTTGACCGTGGCGGTGGGGTCGCCGTCGTGGATGGGGGCGGTAACGAAACTGGTCGGCGCCCGTTCCAGCGCATAGGTGCTCTTGACCGAGGTCTGGGCCACGCCCTGCACCAGCCGCATATCTTCGAAACTGGCGGTGCTCAGATAGGTCGACAGTTCGGCCAGGCCTTCGCCGAAACGCTTGGACACCAGGGCGGCTTCCGACGCGCTCAGCCCCTTGACGCCAGCACGGTCGGCCAGGGCGCCCAGCGTGTTCAGGCCCTGATACAGGGCGAACATCTTGCGGTAGTCGGTGGAAGCGCCGGCCAGATCCAGGCTGACATTGCCCTCGTCGATCAGGCGACGGCCGCCCAGGGCCGCACGGACCAGGTCGCTGGCCTTCGCCGGTGTCGCCGTGGACGACCAGGGGGCCGTCGGTTGGGTCTTCTTGGTTTTGACGGCCGGGCTGGCGGTCGTGGCGGCGCCTGACGACGACGTCCCCGTCGTCGTTCCGAAAAGACCCAGCAGATAGCTGTTGTTGATCATTCAGACGGCTCCGACCCTATCGTGCGGCGGGCGTCGATAAGGAACCGTTAAGCTGTCCGATCAGCCCTTGAACAGCGACAGGATGACCTGCGGCGCCTGGTTGGCGATCGACAGGGCCTGAACGCCGAGTTGCTGCTGGACCTGCAGGGCCTGAAGGCGGGCGCTTTCCTTGGCCAGATCCGCATCCACCAGATTGCCGATGCCGGCTTCCAGCGCGTCCGACAGCTTGCCGACGTAGGTGGTGTGGCGCTCGATCTGCTTGGACTGGGCGCCCAGTTCGGCCAGACGTGCGCTGCTGGTGGTGATGGCGGCGTTGACGGCGGCCAGGGCGGTCGTGGCGTTGGCCTGGCTGGTCAGGGTCGTGCCGGTCAGCGACAAGCCGGCGACCGTCAGGTTCTGGCGATCCAGCGCGATAACCTCGGCGCCGTCGGCGCTGGCCAGGAAGTTCAGCGTCGTCGTCGCCGAACCGTCCAGAATGTTGGCGCCGTCAAAGATGGCGTTGTTGGCGAACGAGTCGATCGAGCTCAGCAGCGCCTGGAATTCATCATTGTAGGACGTGCGGGTGGCGGCGCTGGCGCTCGGGTCCGCCGCCGCGGTCGCCTTCTGCTTCAGCTCAAGCAGGATGTCCGAGATCTGTTCGCCTGCCGCCAGCGACACGTCGGCGATGGATGTCGCGCGGTTCAGGCTGGTGGTGACGGCTTCAAGCGATCCCCGGTCGGCGCGTTGACCTTGCGCCACCGCCCAGACCGCGGCGTTGTCGCGCGCACCTTGAACCTTGAGCCCCGTGTTCACCCGGCTCTGCGTCGCCGCCAACTGGTCGTTGGTGCGGTTCAGATTCTGCAGGGCGATCATCGCCGAGGTGTTGGTGTGGATGCTGGTGGTCATGGCTTCAAGCCCCCGGACGTTCTGTGGGCTACAGGATTAACCACGAGTCGTAATCACATGGTTAACGCGCCGGAAACCATGATTGCGCCGTCCGGCGAGCCGGCGGCGTTAAAGAGTTTGAGCCCTCGCCTGTCGTCAGACGGCGGTATCGACCAGACGACCTCCGCGGTAGGTCGGGTCGCTGTTCAGCTTTTCGACATCCTCGCGCGGCAACTGGCGGATCACCTCCCCCGTCACCCGGTCCAAGACCTTATAGACGAAGCGGTTGTCGCCCACGGCCTCGATGGTCAGTCGAAAGCGGCTGGCGTCGTGGTTGTCGTTCCTGGCTGCCGGGGCCGGCGTCGCAGGCTGGATGGCGACCGGACTGACGGGAGGGATCTGAGGTACGCTTACTGATCTCGCGACATTGTCTGTCATGGCTCCACGCGCAGGTCGTCCCACGCCCTCTAGAGAAACAAACGATCAGCCGGAGCGGTCGCGAAACCGCTCCGGCCGCGCGTCTTAGCGGAACAGGCCCAGCAGGATCGAGCTGCCCTGGTTGGCGATCGACAACGCCTGCACGCCCAGCTGTTGCTTGGTTTGCAGGGCGGTCAGCTTGGCGCTTTCCTTGGCCAGATCGGCGTCCACCAGATTGCCCACGCCGGCTTCAAGAGCGTCCTGAAGCTTGTTGACGAAGGTGATCTGACGGCCCAGCGACTTGGACTGGGTGCCTAGGGTGGCCAGGGCGCTCGTCGTCGCCGAGATAGCGGCGTCGACGTTCGCCGCGGTGGCGTTGGCGGCCGTGACGCTGCCGGTGTTCACCGCGGTGATCGCCGCGTTCGAACCCAGAGCCGTCAGGCTGTTCACACCATCGAAGGTCGCGCCGGAGATCGCCGAGGCGACTTCCAGACCCAAGGCGTTGTAGTCGGCCAGATAGGCCGTCTGCGCCGAGCCGGTCGACGAGGCGATGTTGACGGCGAGCGACTTCATTTCTTCCAGAGCGGAAGTGACGGAATCGCCGGCGGCCAGAGCCACGTCGGTGATCGACTGGGTGCGTTGCAGGCCGGCGCGAACGGCGTCCTGCGAGGCGGCGTTGGCGCGTTGCGACGTGGCGATCGCGAAGATCGCACCGTTGTCCTTCGCCGACGACACCTTCATCCCGGTGCTGATCCGGTTTTGGGTCGTGTCCAGCTGTTGGCTGGTCTTGTTCAGGCTCTGCAGAGCGACTGCGGCGCCGTAGTTCGTATTGATGCTGGGCATTTCTAGCCCTCCTTTTCACTTCGTGAGAGCCCCGGCGTTTTGCCGGGGTGAGCGTTTTGCTCGGGGTTCAAGGCCACGACCCCGCCGTCGGGACGGCGAGGTCTCCGGGCCTTAGCGGAAGAGGCTCAGCAGGATCGAGCTGCCCTGGTTGGCGATCGACAGCGCCTGCACGCCCAGCTGTTGCTTGGTTTGCAGGGCGGTCAGTCGTGCGCTTTCCTTGGCCAGATCGGCGTCCACCAGATTGCCCACGCCAGCTTCCATCGCGTCCTGAAGCTTGTTGACGAAGGTGATCTGACGCCCGACCGACTTGGACTGTGTGCCCAGGGTGGCCAGGGTGCTGGTCACGCCCGCGATCGCCAGATCGACGTTCGCGGTGGTGTAGTTGGCGACGGTCGGCGTCGCCGCGGTGAACATCGCCAGTTGGGTGTTCGCGCTGACCGCCGTGGCGGTGCCCAGGCGATAGGTGCCCGAACCCGTCTGGACGTCGGTGGTCGTGCCTGCAGCCGTGTTCAACAGGTTGACCCCGTCGAAGCTGGCGCCGGCGATCGCGTCGTTGATTTCCTTGCCCAGGGCAGTGAAGTCGGCCTCGTATGCCGTCTTCGCCGAACCCGTGGACGAGGCGATGTTGACCGCAAGCGACTTCATCTCTTCCAGGGCGGAGGTGATGGTGTCGCCGGCCGCCAGGGCCACGTCGACGATGGACTGACCGCGTTGCAGCGAGTTGCGAACCGCGTCTTGAGAGGCGGCGTTGGCGCGCTGTTGCGTGGCGATGGCGAAGATCGCGCCATTGTCCTTGGCCGAGGAGACTTTCAGGCCGGTGCTGATCCGGTTCTGAGTCGTCTCCAGCTGGGCGCTGGTCTTGTTCAGGCTCTGCAGGGCGACTGCGGCGCCGTAGTTCGTATTGATGCTGGGCATTTCTGGCCCTCCTAGTTCACTTCGTGAGATCCCCTGGCGTTTTGCCGGGGTGAGCATTTTGCTCAGGTCCGGGCGCCGGGAACCGACGACCGATCAGATGCGGCCTTGGCCCGACCGCCTCAGCGATCGGGCCGTGGGCCTTAGCGGAACAGGCTCAGCAGGATCGAGCTGCCCTGGTTGGCGATCGACAGCGCCTGCACGCCCAGCTGCTGCTTGGTTTGCAGGGCGGTCAGCTTGGCGCTTTCCTTGGCCAGGTCTGCATCGACCAGGTTGCCGACACCGGCTTCCATCGCATCTTGCAGCTTGTTGACGAAGGTGATCTGGCGGCCCAGCGACTTGGACTGGGTGCCCAGCGTCGCCAGCGACGACGTGACCGTCGCGATGCCGGCGTCGACCGCAGCCGTCGTGGCGCCCGCACGAGCGACGGAGCCGCCCGTCAGGCCCGTCACCGAGGCGACGCCCAGAGGCGTCGTCAGGCTGTTGGCGCCGTCGAACGAAGCGCCGGAGATCGCGGTGGCGATTTCTGCGCCCAGGGCGTTGAAGTCTTTCAGATAGGCCGTCTCAGCATCCGAACCGGCGACCGAAGACTGGATGCTGACAGCGAGCGACTTCATCTCTTCCAGGGCGGAGGTGATCGTGTCGCCGGCGGCCAGGGCCACGTCGGTGATCGATTGGCTGCGTTGCAGCGAGTTGCGCGTCGCGTCTTGCGAAGCGGCGTTGGCGCGCTGCTGGGTGGCGATGGCGAAGATCGCGCCATTGTCCTTGGCCGAAGACACCTTCATGCCGGTGCTGATCCGGTTTTGGGTGGTTTCCAGCTGGGCGTTGGTCTTGTTCAGGCTCTGCAGGGCGACTGCGGCGCCGTAGTTCGTATTGATGCTGGGCATTTCTGGCCCTCCTTGTCACTTCAGTGATTTCCAGCGTCGTTTTGCCGCCGGGAGCTTTTTGCTCGGTGAGTAAGAAGCAATTGCCGGGCCATTTCTGATCCGCACAAAAGCCTACAACTAACTGATTTTACTGGTTTACCTTTGATTTACCCTCCTTCCGACCCGGCAGCTCTTGCCGGGGTGGTCCGCGCACCAGGCAAGATTTGCCGAGTGGGCGTCGAGTTGGTCTGCGCCTGCGTGGGGTCACCCCACGGCGAAAGGCGAAGCATTCAGCCCCAAGGGCTTAGTTCCGGAAGAGGCTCAGCAGTATCGAGCTGCCCTGATTGGCGATCGACAGCGCCTGCACGCCCAGCTGTTGCTTGGTTTGCAGAGCGGTCAGCTTGGCGCTTTCCTTGGCCAGGTCTGCGTCCACCAGGTTGCCGATGCCGGCCTCGGTCGAGTCCTGCAGCTTGTTGACGAAGGTCAGTTGACGCCCGACCGATTTGGACTGCGTGCCGATCGTGGCCAGGTCAGCGGTGATCTCGGTGATTGCCGCATCGACGATGGCGGTCGTCGCGCCGGCGCGGGCAGCAGTGCCGGCGGAGACGGCCGTGATCGGGGCGGCGGCCGCCTTGTCGGTCGTTCCGAAACCGATCTGATAGGTTCCGCCGCTGACGTTGGTGGTGATGTTGGTGGCCGTTGTGGTGTTCCACAGGTTGACGCCGTCAAAGGTCGCGCCCTTCAACGCCGCGTCGATTTCCTTACCCAAGGCGTTGAAATCGGCCAGATATGAGGTTTCGGCAGCTGAGCCGGCGACCGACGATTGAATGCTGACGGCCAGCGATTTCATCTCTTCCAGGGCGGCGGTGATGGTGTCGCCGGCGGCCAGGGCCACATCGACGATCGACTGTCCGCGCTGAAGTGAATTCCGAACCGCATCCATGGCGCCCATGTTGGCGCGTTGGGTCGTCGCGATGGCGTAGATCGCGCCGTTGTCCTTGGCCGAGCCCACCTTCAGGCCCGTCGAGACACGGTTTTGCGTGCGCTCCAACATAGCGTTGGTCGCATTGAGGTTTTGCAGCGCGACAGCGGCGCCGTAGTTCGTATTGATGCTCGTAGCCATTTTGGCTTTCCTGTTCACTTCGTGTGATGTCCGACGCCATTTTAGCGTCAGGAGCGTTTTGCTCGGTCTTCAGGAGAGCAAGGGCGGGGCCAGTCCAAAATGCGACGCCGGCCAGACTCCGACACTGATTTCATTGAACTTATCTCGGCGGTTTGCGAAACGACCCGGCAAGCCTGCACACCAGGCGGCAGAAGTTGCCGAGTCGTTTTTGCAGGGCGTCAGTCGCGGCGTCGCACCTGCGCGTCCTGCATCGCGCGTTCGGCCAACAGGGTCTCGACCGCCAGCCGCCGCGCCCCGTCGCAGGTCACGATCTGGGCGCCGCGCAGCAGATAGGCCGCGTCCAGATCGCCGGCCGTCGGTTCAGCCGGCAGGGTCGCCAGCGCGCACGGCCGTGTCGCCACCTCCGGCAAGACCAGTCGCGCCGGCGCAACCGTCGAGATCGGGGGCGACGCGGCACAGTTCGCGGTCATGGTCGCGAAGGCGATCAGCGCGGCGGTTCTCCAAGGGATGGTCGGCATCGTCGGCGCTCCTGCTCTGGGCGACGGCGGCCGTGGTCGCCCGGTCCGCCGCCCCCGTCATGTGGTGATAGTGATCGACGCGCTGGGCCTGAGCCGCGGCGCCTTCGGTTTCGATGCGTCGGGCGTTAGCCTGCGCCGCCGCCACGGCAGTCGCATCCCGCGCCTGATTGCGCGCGGCCTCCAGACGCTTGTGCTGCAGGTTCAGCGGATCCCAGCGGAAGCCGAGCCCGCCCAGCAAGACGAACCCCAGCGCCAACGCTGTCGCACCCACCACCAGCCAGCCGAGCGGCGTCAGCGCCCGCAGTATCGATCCCGCGCTCATGGAAAGGCCTTTCGATCCAGCTCGAAATGCGGACCGTCCCGCAACGTCTTCCAGTCGCCGCCCCAGATCAGCGGCGTCTTGAGATCCCGCGCCGCCGCCTTGAACGCCTCGGCGATCCGGCCATACAGCGGCCAGTCCCATCGCGCCTGCCCTTCGACCAGTGCGGCGACATCGACGGCATGGCCCGTCAGATGGCGCGAGCGCGCGGTGCGGCTGGCGCCCGCCTTGACCAGGGCGGCCTGACGTTCGGCCGTGCGTAGCCCCTCGGTGATCATGAAATCCACGGGCGTGCGGGTGATGGCCGCCTCGACCACCGCAATCAGGGCCGGATGCACTCCGACGAGCCGTGCCCGCGACCGGCTGGACAGACGAAAGCTCATGGTCGACCTCCGCTGATCCGCAGCCGGGCTGTGGCGATCAGGGTAATCAACTGTTGAGCGGTCGGCGCCACCAGATAGAGCACCAGGATCAAGGCCAGCAGGCCCATCAGCCCGTCCGTGATCCTGGGCAGCATCTCAGCCGGCATCCGCCCGACCGTGCGCATCAACAGCACCCACAGCCCCGCGCTGACAGCAAAGGCATAGAGGCGACGAAACAGCCACCGCCCCTCCGCCAACGGGACCCCCCCCCTGTTTGTGTCGGATCATCGTTCGTCCTCCTCGTCATAGGTTTCGACGGCGCAACGGCCGTCCCATCCGGACTGGGCGCGCCATTCCCCGTCGCTGAGGCTGTCGGGCGCTTCCCACGCCTCGGCCTCCAGCACCTCGACCGGCTCGGCCGGATGTCCACGCCGGCTCATCCGACGACCGTGATCAGAACCGCGCCCGAAGCGCCCGAACCGCCTTGGCCGCCGAAGGTCAGGCCCGCGCCGCCTCCCCCG
>NZ_WJWX01000009.1:0-109503 GCF_009661015.1 Brevundimonas sp. SPF441
TTTTTCGCTCCTTTCTTCCGCGGGACCTTGGAGATCTTCATCCCCGCCGCCCCGCCGGCCAGCCCGTTTCCGAGCGAGGCGGCTCTATACGGAGCACCCTCTTTGTCAGCAAGCGGATTCTGACAGTCCGGGGGAAGTTTCTCGCAAAACCGGAATCGGCAAACGGTTTGGCGTCCTCTCACCCCGCAATATAGGTCCGCAAACTCTCGGCCTCATGGGCGTGTTCGGCGATCTGGCACTTCACCACGTCGCCGATGGAAATAACGCCGACCAGACGATCCGCCTGCATGACCGGCAAATGCCGGATGCGCCGATCAGTCATCCTGGTCATCAAGGCCGACATCTCCTCGGCCGGTTCGGCATATATCACCTTGGCCGTCATATAGTCGGCGACCGGACGAGCCAGCGCATCGGCGCCATCGGCCGCCAACGCCTTGACCACATCGCGTTCGGAAAACACCCCGACCACGCGGTCGCCATCACAGACGACCAACGCTCCGACCCGCTTCTGCTCCAATTCTGCGCACGCCTGCGTCACCGTCAGATCCGGCGCGATGGAGAAGACGGCGTTTCCCTTGGTCTTGAGGATTTCGGCGACGAACATCGCGGTCCCTTCTCTCTAATAAGAGACGACCGCAGGGCCGAAATGGCGACAGGGCCGCTCAGGGAGCGATGATCGCTCAGCCCCCGTCCGGAATCAACGCGCCTCACGGATGAGGCGCGGCCCCGCTTCCGAACATCCGCCCCAAGGGACCGATGGCCAGAAAGCCGACGACGAAGCCGACCGCGTGGGCCTCCCAGGCGATCCGCGCGCCCTCGGCGCCGGGCAGGCCGCCGATCATTCCGGTCACGGCGTTGACCGCCATCCAGGTGATGGCCGCGCCGATCACGCGGCGATCACCCATCGGCAGGATCCTGCCCTGTCCGCCCAGCAGTCGTGTCGCGGCGCCGATCAGGCCGAAGACGGCGCCGGACGCGCCGACCATCGGCTCGCTGGATCCCCAGTGGATCAGTCCATAGCCCAACGACGCCAACACGCCGCAGACCAGATAGAAAAGCAGAAAGACCGTCGGACCAACCTTGGTCCCGAACAGCCGCGCCACCGGCGTCCCGAACGCCAGCGCCGCCACCGCATTCATGATGGCGTGGGTCCAGCCGCCGTGCAGCAGCATGGCCGTCAGCAGCCCGCCCCACCGTCCCTGTTCCAGATCAATGGGCGCAAACGCCATGCTCATGCCCATGTCGGGCAGGTCGCGCTGGAACAGATACAGCGTCGGCATCGACACCGCGATCAGCAGCACCACCAGCGGCACGTTGAACATCGGCTCTCGCGCCGGGCGGCTGTTCGGCGGATCGAATCGACCGGATGCGTCTGACATGACGCCACAAATGCTCAGTGACCTGCGTCACATCAAGCGCTTCTTAATAACCTTAATGCAGGTTGGGGTGCGGATCACGCTCGTGGTCCGGCGTCCGTTTGTGCGCGAGGAACCCCGGAATGCCCGCCAAGAGGCTGTTTGTATCCACCGCCGTCATGGCCTTCGCCGCCGCTGCAAGCGTGCCGGCGATCGCGCAGTCGACGGGTTCGGGCAGCGCTTCGCGCTTCCAGCAGGGCTATGGCGGCGCGCGAACGGCCGCCAATACGGCGGCGACCGGCTATACGCGTGACGCCAACGGCAATCGTCTGATCGTCAACGGCATCATCCAGTCCGGCGCTTCATCCTATTCCAGCCAGTCCGGCGGCGCGGCCTCGGCCTATGCCGGCGCAGGCGCGCCCAGCAACGGCGGCACGACCATCGGCGGCTCCACCGCCATCGGCAATCAGCTGAACGTGGTGGTCCAGGGCAGCCGCAACACCGTCATCGTCAACTCGACCCAGACCAACACCGGCGCCATCAACGCCGGTACGGCCTTGAACGGGAATATCAACCTGCCATGAGCCGCCGTCATCTCATCAAGGGGTCCGCCGCCGTTTCGGCCGTCGCCCTTCTGCTCGCTGGCTGCGTCAGCCCGGTCGCGGGTCCGTCGGGTCAATATGCGACGCCGATCGGCAATGCGCCGGTGACCGCCAACCCCACGCCCTATTCCGCCGCCCTGTATTGCCTGGCCGACTACGCCCGTCGCTACAACCTGCCCTCCCCACGCATGGCCGTGGGCCGGATCAGCGACTACACCGGCACGGTTTCGTCCGATGGCGGCCGCCAGATCACCGGCGGCGCCTCCCTGATGGCCAACTCGGCGCTGGCCAAGGCCGGCGCCCGCATCGTCGAACGCTACGACACCTCGGTGTCCGAGCTTGAGCTGCGCTACGCCAACAACAAGCTGATCGGCGACCAGGCCCCCGACGCCAAGGGCCCCGAGGACACCCAGTACCGCCGCATCCTGGCAGGCCAGGTGCCGGGCTCTGACTTCTATGTCGTCGGCGGCATCACCGAGGTGAATTACAACATCCGCTCCGGCGGCTTCGACATCGCCGGCGGCGAGGTCGACAGCAACCGCCCCGGCTCGGGCATCGTCAACCACCGCGTCTATGTGATGAACATCGCCATGGACCTGCGCCTGGTCCAGACGACCACGCTGGAGGTGGTCGATGTCGTCTCCTATCAGAAGCAGATCATCGGCCGCGAAATCTCGGCCGGCGTGTTCGACTTCCTGAACGGCAACGTCTTCGACATCTCGGCCGGCACGGGCGGGATGGAGCCGACGCAGTTGGCCGTCCGCGCCCTGGTCGAACGGGCCACGGTCGAGTTCATGGCCAACCTCTATGGCGCGCCCGGCCCCGAAATCTGCCTGAACCCCGCCAACGATCCGCTCGGCGATTCCACGGTCGGCCCGACCGGCGGCTATTATCCGGCCTATCCCACTCAGGACACCAACAATGGCCAGACCCGCGCCGATCCGTCTCGTTGGCATGATGGCCGCGACGGCGACGTTCGCCGCACTCGCCACTGAGGCGAGCGCGCAGCAGACGCCGGCCTGCGATCCGCAAGCCGGCGAAACCTGCTCCAGCACCCAGACCCAGACCGGCGACGTCACCGGTCTGGTGAACATCGACCTGTCCGTCGATCAGGTGACCGTCAGCACAAACGCCCAGGGCAATGCGCTTGCGGGCGGGGTCACGGCCGCCTCCGCCGGCCTGGTCTCGCGCCAGTCGATGACCGGCGCGACGGTGGCCCGCAGCAATGTGGTCGTGAACGGTGAGGCCGACGGCCAACTCAGCGTCGATACGACCGCGCGCGGCAACTATCTCGGCGTCACCACCGATCGCGCAACCTTCGCCGTGGACGCCAGCCAGTCCGCGACCGGCGACCGGGTCGAGGCCGGCACCTACGTGCAGGCGCCTAACGGCCGCGTTTTGCAGGGTGGTTTCGCCATTAGCACCGCCGTCGCCAACACCGTCGCCCTGGGCGGCCCCTCGTCGTCCCTGACCGGCGTCATCGACCAGCGGGCCCAGACCACCGTCTTCGCCGAGACTGTCGCCGACGTTCAATACATCCCCGCGCCCGCGACCTTCTCGTCCCAGGCTGTCGCCAATGCGGTCCAGACCAACACCACGGGCGCCTCGCACCAGGATCTGGCCATCCGCCAATCGAACGCCGCCTCGACGACCGAGGCGCGCACCGACGTCTATGTCGACAACGGCTGGGACCTGACGGTCGGCGCCAACGCTGGGGCCAATCAGGCGATCACCGCCAACGCCGGCGGCTCCATGCTGATCCAGACGGACCAGGCCAACGCCGGCCGCGTCCGCGCCGACGCCCGCGTCCAGACCAATCTCCAGGGCCAGACGGTTCTGGCGGCCCGCAGCGTCGCCAACGAGACGGTCGCCGGCAACAACGACATCTATCTGAAGCTGGACAACACCCAGCTGAACACCGGCGGGGTCGAGGCCAACGCGACCTATGTCGGCGTCAACGGCTATGACGCCTATGTCGGCTCCGACGCGGTCGGCAATGCGGTGACGGGCTATGCCTGTTCCCAGTGCGGCGGCGACGTCAACGTCAACAACAACCAGACCAACAGCGGCAATGTCACCGCGACCACCAACGCCACGGTCTCGTCCGGGCGCACCGCCGTGGTCGGCGCCAACGCCGTCGGCAACAGCGCCAGCTTCTACATCAGCCGCCCCGGCGGCTGATCCGAACATGACAAGTCGGTAAGGTTCGCCAGCCCCGCTTGTGGCGAAGGCAAGCACACTTTACACATCCGGCATCGCGCCATCGGGGGTTGCGGTTTCGGAGTGATATTATGCGTTCTGCGCGTCATCTGCTGCTTGTCGCCGTCTCGGGACTGGCCCTGACCACCGGGGCGTTCGCCGCCCCTGCTCTCGCCCAGACCGCGCCGCCCGCTGCGGCGGCCGCCGGTCAGGTCGCGCCGTCCGCCCCCTGGGCCCAGGCCGCCAGCGACATTCCCGCCGATCCGGCCGTCCGTTACGGCCTGCTGCCCAACGGCATGCGCTACGCCCTGCTGCACAATGCGACGCCTCCGGGTCAAGCCTCATTCCGTCTGCGCATCGACGCCGGCTCGCTGATGGAGCGCGACGATCAGAAGGGTCTGGCTCACTTCATGGAGCACATGGCCTTCAACGGCACCAAGGACGTGCCGGAAAACGAGATGTTGCGCATCCTCGAGCGCCTGGGTCTGGCCTTCGGCGCCGACACCAACGCCTTCACCAGCTTCGACCAGACCGCCTATATGCTGGAGTTGCCCAACACCAAGGACGAGACGGTCGATCCCAGCCTGCACATCCTGCGCGAGATGATGTCTGCGGCCCTGATGGCGCCGGACGCCATCGATTCCGAGCGCGGCGTCATCGTCGGTGAGGAACGCACCCGCGACACGCCGCAACTGCGCGTGCTGAAGACCCAGCTCGGCCTGCTGGCCCCCGGCCAGCGTCTGTCGGAACGCCTGCCGATCGGCGACCTCGACATCATCCGCACCGCGCCGCGCCAGCGCTTCGTCGACTTCTACGACGCCTACTATCGCCCCTCGCGCGCCACCTTCATCGCCGTGGGCGACTTCGACGTGGATGCAATGGAGGCCAAGGTCCGCGCAGCCTTCGGCGACTGGAAGCCGACCGCCGCCGATGGTCCCGAGCCCGACCTGGGAACCGTCGCCCCGCGTCAACCGCAGACCAGCATCCTGGTCGAGCCGGGCATCCAGTCCTCGATCCAGATCAACTGGATCAAGGCCCCGGACCTCAGCCCCGACACGGCCGCCGAACGCGCTGCCGACGTCCGGCGCGGCTTGGGTCTGGCCGTGCTGAACCGTCGCCTGGGCGAGATCGCCCGCGCCGACAACCCGCCCTTCATCGGCGCCGGCGCCGGCTATCAGTCGCTGTTCGACAGTCTGGACGCCGGCACCCTATCGGTCGCCTTTAATCCCGGCGGCTGGCAGCGCGCGTTGGAAAGCGTCGAGCAGGAAAGCCGTCGTCTGGCCGAATACGGCGTCAGCGACGCCGAGCTTCAGCGCGAGATCGTCAACACCCGCACCGCGCTTCAGAACACCGTGGCATCAGCCGCGACCCGTTCGACCCCGGCCCTGGCGACCGGCCTCCTGGGCGCCGTCAACGACGACCAAGTGTTCAGCTCGCCCCAGACCAATCTCGATCTGTTCAACAAGGCCGTCGAAGGCCTGACCGTCGATCAGGTCAATCAGGCGACCAAAGCGGTCTTCGAAGGCCAGGGCCCGCTGCTTCTGTTCAGCTCGCCCGTGCCGGTCGAGGGCGGCGAGGCCGCCGTCACCGCAGCGCTGGAGGCCTCGCGCAACACCCCGGTGCAAGCCCGCGCCGCCGAGGCCGAACTGAAGTGGCCCTATGACAACTTCGGCGCCCCGGCGGTCCCCGCCGCCCGTTCGGAAGTCGCCGATCTGGGCGCGACCCTGGTTCGCTTCCCGAACGGCACCTTGTTGAACATCAAGAAGACCGACTTCCGCGCCGACCAGATTCTGGTCAGCGCCCGCACCGGTCTTGGCGAACTGGGCCTGCCTGCCGACACCCTGTCGCCCCTGTCGATGGCCAGCACCGTCCTGGCCCCCGGCGGTCTGGGCAAGCTTAGCTTGGACGAGATGAACCGCGTCCTCAGCGGACGCACCTACAGCGCCGCCGTCAATCAGGCCGGCGACGCCTACATCTTCGCCGGCGCCACCAAGCCCGCCGATCTCCAGCTGGAGCTTCAGGTCCTGGCCGCCTATCTGACCGATCCGGGCCTGCGCGGCGCCTCGTTCGAACAGACCAAGGCCATGTTCCCGCAGATCCTTGCCCAACTCGGCGCCACGCCGCGCGGCGTCTTCCAACGCGACGCCTCGGGCCTGCTGGCCAGCGGCGATGCGCGTGAGACGACCCCGACGGCCGAACAGATCGCCGCGATCCAGATCGACGACATCCGCTCGGGCGTTCGCTCGGCCCTGGCCCAGGGTCCAGTCGAGATCACCGTCGTCGGCGACGTCGACGTCGACGCGGTCATCGCCGCCGTCGGCTCGACCTTCGGCGCCCTGCCCTCGCGTGGCGAGGCGCCCACACCGCCCGCCGGCTCGACGGTGCGCAAGTTCCCCGCCCCGACCGCTACGCCGGTCCAGCTGTATCACACCGGCCCCGCCGAACAGGCGCTGGGCTTCGTCGCCTGGCCGACCACCGACCAGGTCGAAGATCGCAAGACCGCGCGTCAGCTGTCGATCCTGTCGGACGTGCTTCAACTGCGCCTGAACGACGAGATCCGCGAGAAGCAGGGCCTGGCCTATTCGCCCAGCGCCGGCTCGACAGCCTCGGACACCTATCCTGGCTACGGCTTCATCTCGGTGACCGCGGAAACCCCGCCGGCCGCCCTGCCCAAGCTGTTCGAGACGGTGGACGCCATCGCTGCCGACCTGCGCGACAATCCGATCAGCGAGGACGAACTGAACCGCGCCCGTCGCCCGGCCGTTGAGCGCATCCGTCGCAGCATGGCCGACAACGGCTATTGGCTGACCCAGCTGTCGCAGGCCCAAAGCGATCCGGCGATGCTGGACCAGACCCGCAACCAGATCGCCACCCTGGAAGCCGTCACCGCCGCCGACCTTCAGGCCCTGGCTCGCCAGTATCTGCAGTCCGACAGCGCCTGGCGCGCCACCGTCACGGCTCAGCCGGCGGCCCAGTAACGCCCACGAAAAAGGCCCCGGTTCTCGCGAACCGGGGCCAGTCGTCAGGATCGTCGACGGAGAGCCGACGGTCGCCTTATCTCATGTCCCGCCTGATCGGCGGCTGAACGGGCGTGTTTAGGTCCGGTTCAGAAGACCCGGCCGCCGACGCCGCCGTCCAGGGTGATCACCCCGGTCAGCACGGTCGCGCTCTCGACCTGTTCCTCGCGGTATTCGGTGTATTCCTCTTCGCGATACATCGTCAGGATCTTGATCCCGGCGCCGTAGCGACGCAGCAGCGAACGCTCGTTGCAATCCCGCTCGGGCTTCTCGGGCCGGCATTCCAGCTTGCCGCCCGTCCCGTACCACAGCGCCTCATGCTTGCGGCAGGTCAGGGTCGTGCCGTGATCGAAGCTGATGTCGCCATTGTAGTCGGCGATGGTCGCCTGCAGCCATGTGCCCGACAGGCAGCGATACAGCTCGCCCTCGAACCCTTCGGCGATCTCGCGGTCCGGCCGCACTTGTGAGGCGGGGTGCGGCACCTGGCGGTCGTCGATGCAGACGGCCTGGATGACGACCCGCTTCATCATGCTGCGGAAGGCGCTGTAGGGGGTGCGCACGGTCTGGGCGATCACGCCCTCGACGGCCAGGCCCTGGATGGTGGTCGGATAGGGCTGATCGACGCTGACATAGGCCGCGCCGCCGCCTCCGCCGAAGCTGCCCGAGAAGCCGCCGGCCCGCGCATTGACGTAGGACCGCGCGCCCGAGTTGGCGTTGGCCCCGGCGCCCGCGTTCGCATTGGCGCTCGCGCCAAGGTTCACGTTCACATTGACGTTGGTGTTGATGTTGCCGTTCCAGTTTCCACCGCCGCCAGGACCGCAGTTTCCACCGCCGTTGCAGGGCGGCGGCTCAGGCGGAGGCGGAGGCTCGCACGAGGTGCAGGGCGGCGGCTGACAGCCGGACGTGCATTGCGCCAGCGCGGCTCCGGCGCCCGCCGACACGGCGAGACCGGCCGCCAGGCCCAGCATCCATTTCGTGATCCGCAGCCGCATCGGCGGGAACTCCCAAGCGAATATCGTGTCGGCCGAACAAGATTCCGGCCGATCCTCCCGTCACAAAACCGCAAAAGCCTTTCGTTTCCGTTGATGAGGCCTGCGCTTCGGGATGGCGCAATGCCGCATCCGTCTGCTAGACCGCCCGCACAATGACCGTCCGCGTCTCCATTCGCCTGATTTCGATTAGCCGCCCGGCGTAGCGCTCCTGGGCCTGATGGCCCCGTGCACGCCGGGATCGAAAGCCCTCAAGCAGCGCGAAGCGCGATAGGGCGAAGAGAACAGCGACCTATTTTTCAAGACGCCGAGACGACCCATGGCCGACGCCCCCGAAAACACCTCTGAATCCACCGCCCGCGACTATCGTGACACCGTCTTCCTGCCCGAGACGCCCTTCCCCATGCGCGGCGGCCTGCCCCAGAAGGAGCCGGTCATTCTGGAACAGTGGGGCGACCTCTACGGGACCCTGCGCGCCGAGCGGCAGAAGCAGAACGCCCCCCTCTACGTCCTTCACGACGGTCCGCCCTACGCCAACGGCGACATCCACATCGGCCACGCCCTGAACAAGACGCTGAAGGACTTCGTGGTCCGCAGCCGATTCCTCTTGGGCTACGATGTCGATTACGTCCCCGGTTGGGACTGCCACGGCCTGCCGATCGAGTGGAAGATCGAGGAGCAGTTCCGCGCCAAGGGCCGCCGCAAGGATGAGGTGTCCAAGGACGAGTTCCGCCGCGCCTGCCGCGAATACGCCGGCAAATACATCGACCTGCAAAAGGACCAGTTCCACCGGCTGGGCATCGTCGGCGACTTCGCCAACCGCTACGCCACCATGGACTTCACCTCCGAAGCGGCCATCGTCGCCGAGTTCCACAAGTTCAAGAACTCGGGCCAGCTGTATCGCGGCTCCAAGCCGGTCATGTGGTCGCCGGTCGAGCGCACAGCCTTGGCCGACGCCGAGATCGAGTACCACGACCACGTCAGCCCGACGATCTGGGTCAAGTTCCCGGTGACGGCCATGTCGGACGACCATCCCGACGACCTGCTGGCCTTCCGCTCCAGCACCCCGTCCATCGTCATCTGGACCACCACGCCCTGGACCATCCCGGCCAACCGCGCCATCAGCTACGGCCCCGAGATCGCCTATGGCCTTTATGAGGTCACGGCCATGGAGGAAGGTCTGGAATTCGCGCCCTGGGCCAAGCCCGGCGACCGCCTGATCCTGGCCGACAAGCTGGCCGAGGATGTGTTCAAGGCCGCCAAGATCGCCGCCTGGACCCGCGTCTATGACATCAATCCTTCGGGCCTGGAGACCGCCCACCCGCTGGCCGCGCTCGACAGCGGCTACGGCTTCTCCGTGCCCCTGCTGGCCGGCGATCACGTCACCGACGACGCCGGCACCGGCTTCGTCCACACCGCGCCCGGCCACGGCGCCGACGACTTCGAGGTCTGGAAGGCCCACGGCCATCACGAGGTGCCCGACACCGTCGATCCCGACGGCGCCTACTACCCCGGCGTCCCCCTGTTCGCGGGCCTGAAGGTGCTGGAGACCGAGGGCAAGAAGACCGGCAAGTTCGGCCCCGCCAACGGTGCCGTGATGGAGAAGCTGATCGAGGCCGGCAACCTGTTGGCGCGCGGGCGGCTGGAGCATTCCTATCCGCACAGCTGGCGCTCCAAGGCGCCGATCATCTTCCGCAACACCCCCCAGTGGTTCATCCGCATGGATCAGCCCCTGAAGAGCGGCGACACCCTGCGCGAGACGGCGCTGAACGCCATCGACGCCACCGCCTTCCATCCCGTCGCCGGCAAGAACCGCATCCGCTCGATGGTCGAAGGCCGTCCCGACTGGCTGGTCAGCCGCCAGCGCGCCTGGGGCACGCCGCTTGCCATGTTCATCGACAAACAGACGGGCCAGCCTCTGCATGACCCCGAGGTTGACGCCCGCATCGTCGCGGCTGTCGCCGAACACGGCGCCGACATCTGGTTCACCGCGCCCGACAGCGATTTCCTGGGCGCCCACGACCCGGCCCGCTACGAAAAGGTCGAGGACATCCTGGACGTCTGGTTCGATTCCGGATCGACCCACGCCTTCACGCTCGACCCGCGCCTGCCGGAAAACGGCTACACTGGCGACCGTCCCGCCCACTGGCCCGCCGACCTCTACCTGGAAGGCTCCGACCAGCACCGCGGCTGGTTCCAGTCGTCCCTGCTGGAAGGCTGCGGCACCCGTGGCCGCGCCCCGTTCAAGGCGGTCCTGACCCACGGCTTCACCCTCGACGAGAAGGGGGAGAAGATGTCCAAGTCCAAGGGCAATACGACCGACCCCCTGACCATCATCAAGGAGTCGGGCGCCGACATCCTGCGTCTGTGGGTGGCACTGGTCGATTATTCGGACGACCAGCGGATCGGCAAACAGATCCTGCAGACCACGGTCGACGCCTATCGCAAGCTCAGGAACACCGTTCGCTATCTGCTGGGCGCCCTGGCCGATTTCGACGAGGCCGAACGCCTGCCGCTGGACCAGATGCCGCCGCTGGAGCGGTTCGTCCTGCACCGCCTGCACGAACTCGACGCCCAGGTCCGTACGGCCTACGGGGAATACCGCTTCCAGGACGTCGTCCGTCCGGTGCTGGAGTTCTGCGCCGGCGACCTGTCGGCCCTGTATTTCGACATCCGCAAGGACGCCCTCTACTGCGACCGCCCCGACAGCCAGCGTCGCCGCGCCGCCCGCACGGTGATGGACGAAGTCTTCATGCGCCTCACCGCCTGGCTGGCCCCGCTGACGCCCTTCACTATGGAAGAGGCCTGGACCACGCGCTTCCCCGACGCCGGCTCCAACTGCGCGCGCGTGATCCCCGACACCCCGGCGGAATGGGAGAACGAAACAGCCTACACCAAACTCAAGAACCTGCTTCCCATCCGCGAAGTAGTGCTAGGTAGTTTGGAACTGGCACGACGCGACAAGATGATAGGATCCAGCCTCGATGCTGATGTTCTCATCGTCTTGGATGACCCGGCTTTGATCCAACTGGTTCAAGACGTTGCAGGGTCTGAGAATCCTGACCAGTTCATGGCAGACTTCTGCATCGCCAGTGTCGCAAGGCTGACTCGCGATGACCCTCAGGGTCCCGAAGTGCCATTCAGACTGCCTGAACATGCAGGCATAGGTGCCCTAGTGCGACGCTCCGACAACCCGAAATGCGCCCGCTCCTGGCGCCGCGTCCCCGACGTCGGCTCGGACCCCGCCTACCCCGACCTCTCGGCCCGCGACGCCGATGCGGTTCGGCACTGGGACCAGACGCACGCCTGATCGCACCAAAGTCTCCTCCCCACAGCGTGGGGAGGGGGACCGCGAAGCGGTGGAGGGGTTCTAGACGCCGCTTGAGCGCCGGTATCCGCTGAAGAGCCCCTCCGTCTCTCCGCTGCGCGTCAAGCCACCTCCCCATGTCATGGGGAGGAGACGATGCTCAGCCATCGCAATGCCGCTGGTCCATCCGCAGCGATTTCAACCGCTTGCCGATTTATGTCCCCCGTCTCCCATCCACGGGGTCAAACGGCCCCATAATGCACCCGTCTCGTCGCATGGAGGGCTCGCCTGGCCTGCGACCTTGCGGCGGCGAGAGCGGAGGGAACGGGGCGATGGTGAGATCCCATCGCGGCGCCGGGGCTGATCGGTCGGGGAATCGCCCCGGAGTCCGCAGTCGCGTCGCAGGGTCGAGGGGGATACTCGGCCGAACCGGGGATCGGGGATCGCTGCTCCGACCCGCCCGTCGCAGGCTTATGGGGTTAGGCGATAAGACCGCCACCGCTCGGCGCCCCGAGCTTGCAGGCCAACCACCCGCGCGGAGCGTCATACCCTTCGTCGAAACGGTACTCAAAACTCACACTCCGGGCGAAGGCCCGGCGCTCCGTCCAGCCCTCCAGACTTCGCAGGCCGAACGCCGCGAAGACAAAGCTGTTTTCAGTCCCGCGCGACACTGCGTCATCTTGTCAAACCGCCCCTCGCGCCCCAACTGCAAAGCCTACCCAAATCCCACCTTCGCTCGCGACAGGAGCCCTGATGCCGCATGCCGACAGCCTGATTCTCACCCTGGTCGGGGGCTTCGTCCTCGCCTTCGTGTTCGGCATGCTGGCGCATCGGCTGAAACTGTCGCCACTGGTCGGCTATCTGGTCGCGGGCGTGATCGTCGGCCCCTATACGGGCGGCTTCGTCGCCGACACCGAACTGGCGCCGCAGCTGGCCGAGATCGGCGTCATCCTGCTGATGTTCGGCGTCGGCCTGCACTTCTCGCCCAAGGATCTGATGCAGGTCCGCAAGGTCGCCATTCCCGGCGCCCTGGTTCAGATCGGCGTCGCCACCGTGCTGGGCTGGGGGCTCGGCCGGTTCGTGCTGGGCCTGGGCGATGTCGAGGCTCTGCTGATGGGCTTTGCATTGTCCGTCGCCTCGACCGTCGTCCTGCTGCGGGCGCTGGAGGAGCGCAAACAGGTCAAGGGCGAGATCGGCCGCATCGCCGTGGGCTGGCTGATCGTCGAGGATCTGGTCATCGTCATCGCCCTGGTCATGCTGCCGATGGTGCTGGTTCCGGCCGGAACCCAGACGGACTTTGCGGCCCTGGGTGCAGACGTGGGCCTGACCCTGCTCAAGGTCGTGCTGTTCGTCGTCGGCATGCTGGTCGTCGGCGGCAAGGTCATTCCCTGGCTGCTGATCCGCATCGCCCACACCAAGTCGCGCGAACTCTTCACCCTGGGCGTCCTCGCCATCGCCCTGGGCATCGCCTGGCTGGCCTATTTCCTGTTCCACTCCTTCGCGCTGGGCGCCTTCCTGGCCGGTCTGGTGATGAACGCCTCGCCCCTGGGTCACAATGCGGCTGAGCGCTCCTTGCCGCTGCGCGACGCCTTCGCGGTGTTGTTCTTCGTTTCGGTCGGCATGCTGTTCGACCCGATGATCGTGGTGCGCCAGCCGTGGGCGGTCCTAGGCGTGCTGGGCATCGTCATCGTCGGCAAGTCGGTCGCGGCCCTGGTCATCACCCAGACCTTCAAACTGGATCGGCCGACCGGCTTCACCGTCGCAGCGTCCCTGGCCCAGATCGGCGAGTTCTCCTTCATCCTAGCCGCGCTCGGCGTGTCCCTGGGCGCCATGAGCCGCGAGACCCACGACCTGATCCTGGCCGCCGCCCTGCTGTCGATTTCGCTGAACCCCTTCGTCTTCCTGTTCACCGATCGGATGGGCGGCAAGCCGAAGCCGCCCGCCGCCGGCGCGATCCGACCCGCAGCGGCGGACGGCCCGATCACGGATGCGGTCGCGGCGCCCTGAGCCTCTTTCCGCGCCGCCCGCCGCCCGCTATCGTTCGCTCATGGACAAAATCGCCGCAGATCAGGCCGTTCTTCACTATGGCGACGGCGAGTTCGCCGTCTTGAAGCCCGGCCGCTTCGTGCGCTGCGCCGTCACGGACAAACCGATCCCGCTGGAAGTCCTCCGCTACTGGAGCCCCAGCCGTCAGCAGCCCTATTTCGGCCCGGCCGAATTCATCGCGGCCCAGCAAGGCGATCGATGATCCCGTCGCGCCGCGCCCTGCTGACCGGCGCGGGCGCCAGCCTGATCGCCGCGCCGCTAATGGCTGAAGACCGCAACGCCCTGCCGCTGGCCTTGAACGGCGCCTGGCGTCAGGGCGGCTACGCCTTCGGCCGCACCGCGCCGCGCGCTCTGATCTTCGTCGACGGCGAGGCCCTGACCACCGCCTCGACCACCGGCCTCTTCGTGATCGGCTTCGACCGCGACACCGATCCGACCACCCAGGTCGAGGCCCGATCCGGCGACCGGTCCGCCCGACGCACGCTCGACATCGCCCCCTACGCCTTCCCGTCAACCAGCGTGAACGGCCTGGCGCCCTCGACCGTCGAGCCCAGCGATCCCGCTCTGCTGGCCCGCATCCAGCAGGAGATCGCGCTGAAGACGGAGGGCTTCGCCAGCCGCATCGACGCCGACGACTTCAAGGACGGGTTCGTCTGGCCGCTGGAGAGCTACCGGGTCTCCAGCGCATGGGGCGCCCAGCGCGTCCTAAACGGCACGCCCGCCCGGCCGCACTATGGCATCGATCTGGCCGCCCCTCAGGGCAGCGTGATCCGCGCCCCCGCCGACGGCCGCATCGCCTTCGTCCGCCCCCACATGCATTTCGAGGGCGGCCTGACCCTGATCGACCACGGCCAAGGCCTGATCAGCTGCTATCTGCATCAGTCGCGGCTCGATGTGGCGCTGGGTCAGCGCGTCCGGCGCGGCGATGCGCTGGGCCGTGTCGGCATGACCGGCCGCGCCACCGGCCCGCACCTGTGCTGGCGCATGAAATGGCGCGATCGCAACCTGGATCCTTCCCTCATGATCGGGGCGCGTGTTCCAGAAAGTCTAGCCTGATCAAAGGCTCCTCTTGCGAGACTACGCATATCCCCTTAGCCTCGATCAAAGATCTGGCGGGGCCCGATGTTTTCTCTGAAATCGCTGAACGTCCTGCTTGTGGACGACAATCAGAATATGCGCGCCATCGCGTCGGCCGTGCTGCATTCGGCCGACATCCGCAACGTCTATGAGGCGTCCGAAGGCGCCACGGCTTTCGATCTGCTGCGTCGCCACGCGATCGATCTGGCCATTGTCGATTTCAACATGTTCCCGCTGGACGGGGTCGAGTTCACACGGCTGGTCCGCACCAGCCCCGACAGCCCCAATCCGTTTCTGCCGATCATCATGATGACCGGCCATTCCGAACGCAGCCGCGTCTACGAGGCCCGCGACGCCGGGGTGACCGAATTCATCGTCAAGCCGATCACCGCCAAGGCCGTACTGGATCGGCTGAACGCCGTCATCATGAAGCCCCGCCCCTTCATCAAGGCCGATGGCTATATCGGCCCCTGCCGTCGGCGCCGCGATACGCCCGACTACGCCGGGCCCTACCGTCGAGGGTCGGACACCTCGCGGTCCAACGCCGCATAGACCTTGTCCGGCCAACGCTTGTGGACCCAGAACCAGTCCACGGGATGCTCTTTCACCCGGTCCTCAACGAAGCGATTGGCGGCCTGGATGCCGGCCAGCGTATCGGCCGCCTTGTCCTCGCTTTGATTGACCACGATCGGCTCGTGCGCCGTCACTCGGAAACGCACGCCCGGCAGGCGCACCACCGACAGCGGCAGCATGACCGTGTCGAACTTCAGCGCCAGCCTCGCCGCTCCAGGCGAGGCGTTCACCGGCTGGCCGAAGAACTCCACCTCCGGCCCCTGATTGTATTTCTGATCGACCAACAGGGCGATGGAATCGCCGCGCCTCATCCCCGCCATCAGTTCGCGCGTCCCGTCGCCCTTGGGCGCGAACAGGCGGATGCCGTAACGCTCCCGGCTCTGGCGGATCAGGGCGTCGACGTACGGATTATTGGCGGCGCGATAGGTCACCTGACACGGCACGCCCGAGGCCATGATCACCGCCGCCATCACCTCGAAGTTGGCCAGATGGCCCGAGATCAAAACGGCCGGCTTGCCGCTGTCGCGCAGGGTGTGCAGCCGCTCCATCCCGACCACCTCGACCCGTCCGCCTTCGGGCGTCAGATGATCCATGACCGCCAGTTCGGCGAAGGTCCGGCCCGTCTGATCCCACTGCGCCAGGGCCAGCGCCTCGCGCTCATCGCTAGGCATGTCGGGAAAGGCGATCCGCAGATTGCGCATCACCGTCTTCTGCGTGCCGGTCAGCGGCCCCAGGGTGCGCAGCAGCCAGCCGCCTAACCCCGACGCCCGCTCGGCACCCAACAGGCGCAGAAAGCCGAACAGCGCCTGAAAGCCGAAGGCCTCCAGGCGCCAGATCAGATCCTGCTTCACGCTTGTCGCGCTACCGCCCGCCGTGCGGCTTGAGCGCGTGTCTTCACCAGGCAATCGTCAATCCACCGTCCACCACAAGGGTCTGGCCGGTCACATAGGCCGACGCAGGGCTGCACAGATAGACCGCCGTGCCCGCGATTTCATCGGGCTGACCGATCCTTTTCAGCGGCGCCGGTTCGGTGACCTGTTTCAGCAGCTCCGGATTCTCCCACAGATATTTGGCGAAATCGGTCTGAACCAGCCCGGGGGCGATGCAGTTGACCCGCACGTTCGACGGACCCCATTCCACTGCTAGGTTGCGCACCAGCTGCATGTCCGCCGCCTTGGAGATATTGTAGGCGCCGATCAACGCATTGCCGCGAAGCCCGCCGATGGACGAGATCACCAGGATCGACCCGTCTTTCCGCTCCACCATCTGCGGCGCGACCATCTGGATCAGCCAGTGGTTCGAGATCACGTTATTCTGCAGGATCTTTTCGAACTGGTCGTCGGCGATGCCCGCCATCGGCCCGGCATACGGATTGGTCGCGGCGTTGCACACCAGGATGTCGATCTGACCGAAGGCGGTGTTGGTCTGATCGACCAGCCGCTGAAGGTCTTCCTTGGAGGCGATGTTGGCCGGCACCGCGATGGCGCGCGGTTCATCGGCCTTGGCGCCGTACTTGCCGTTGATCTCGGCGGCGACCTCGTCGCACGGCCCGGCCTTGCGCGACGAGATGACGACCTTGGCCCCGTGTTCGGCCAGCCGTTCGGCGATGGCCTTGCCGATTCCCCGCGATGAGCCGGTGATGATTGCGACCTTGCCGGTCAGATCGAACAGTTCCATTGCGTTTCCCGTAGGTTTGGCGGGGATATTTGCAGCCCCGCTCTAGCCGAATGACATTGATAGCCTGATACTCAGGCGATTCCATCCGGGAGTGGCCGACCGCCAGCCGATGCGCAACGTAACAACGGGCTTTCTCTACTTCGCCTATCTGTTCCTCGGCATGACCGTGGGCGCCTTCCTGTGGCGCGCGGGTCTGGGGATCGGCGCAGGCGTGGCCGGAACGCTCGGCGCACTAGGGCTGTTGGGCGCTTTCCACGGTATCGTCACCGGCATCGCCGAGCGCCGCGTCCTGAAGAAGGAAATCGGCCAGGTCCGCGAGGCCCACCGCCTGCTCGCCGATGCAATGGAATCGACCCAGGGCGCCCTGACCGAACTGGCGCACGCCATCGAGACCGGCGTCCTGTCCGACACCGACGCCCTGACCGGCGAGGTCCGGATGCTGGAATCGCTGGTCCAGCAGATGAGCGAAAGCATCGACGAACGCCTGGCTGCCGCGCCCCATATCGGCGTCGAGACCTTCGAGGGCCGTCGCATGGCGCAGTCGAACGTCCTGCTGCGCACCATCCACGAAGCGCTCAGCGAAGGCCGCGTCGATCTGTATCTTCAGCCGGTCGTGTCGCTGCCCCAACGCCGAACCATCTTCTACGAGAGCTTCACCAGGCTGCGCGACGCCACCGATCGCGTCATGATGCCGGCGGAGTATCTGTCTCTGGCCGAGGGCGAGGGCCTAGTGCCGGCGATCGACAATCTGCTGCTGTTCCGCTGCGCCCAGATCGTGCGGCGCCTGGCGCGTCAGGATCGCAAGGTCGGCGTCTTCTGCAACGTGGCCCTGACCTCGCTGGGCGACGAGACCTTCTTCCCGCAGTTCTTGGATTTCCTTAGCGAGAACCGGGACCTGAACCAGGCCCTGATCTTCGAACTGGGTCAGGCGACGTTCGACGCGCGCGGCGCCATAGAGGCGCGCAACATGGCCAAGCTGGCCGACCTGGGCTTCCGCTTCTCGCTGGACAAGGTGCAGACGCTGGACCTCGACTTCGCCGACCTGCAACGCTCGGACGTCAAGTTCATCAAGGTCGCGGCCGACCTGATGATCGAACAACTGCTGGACCTGGACGGCGGCGCCCCCTTGCGCTCCATGCCCGATATCCAGGCCGCCGACTTCGCCGCCCTGACCCGCCGCTATGGCGTCGAGGTCATCGCCGAAAAGGTCGAGAACGAACGCCAGGTCGTCGACATTCTCGAACTGGACGTCGGCATGGGCCAGGGCCACCTGTTTGGCGAACCCCGCGCCATCAAGGAACAGGTTTTGGCCGAGACCGACCCTCCGGCCGAGTTCCTGCGCTCCACCCTGCGCAGCGCCGAGCAGCGTCGCCGGTTCTAGACGGTCTCCTCCCCACTCCGTGGGGAGGTGGCGCGGCGCGTCTTCGCGCCGTGACGGAGGGGCTTCTTCCCATCACAGGCGCCGAGCCCGCTTCAAGACCCCCTCCACCGCTTCGCGGTCCCCCTCCCCATTTCATGGGGAGGAGACTTTCGCCTCTGCGTCCTAGCCGCTAATCACGGTGCCATGACCCTCCCCCACGCCCTGCCCCACCTCGGCGCCGTCGCCGGCGATTATGACATCCTGCTCTGCGACGTCTGGGGCGTGATCCATAATGGCCGCGAAAGCTGGCCTGGGCCGTGCGAGGCGCTGACGCGGTTCAACCGCCAAGGCGGCCATGTCGTGCTGATCTCCAACTCGCCACGGCCGGCGTCGGACGTGATCGCTCAGCTGGACGGCCTGGGCGTGCCGCGTGAGGCATGGAAGGCCTTCGTCACCTCCGGCGACGCGACCCGCGCCGAACTGGCCAAGCGCGCGCCCGGCCCGGCCTGGATCGTCGGCCCCGAACGTGACGCGCCGCTGTACGCGGGTCTTGGCCTCGAGCGCGCCGCGTCGCCTGAGGACGCCGCCTTCATCTCCGTCACCGGCCCGGTCGACGACACAGTCGAAACGCCCGAAGACTACCGTGAGCGTTTCGCCGTCGGCGCCGCACGCGACATCGAACTGATCTGCGCCAATCCCGACCGCGTCGTCCAACGCGGCGACCAGCTGATCTACTGCGGCGGAGCACTGGCCGACCTGTATGAATCGCAGGGAGGACGCGTCATCATGGCGGGCAAGCCCTTCGCCCCGATCTATGATCTGGCGATCAAGGAGGCGGAAGGCCTGCTTGGCCGCTCCGTCGATCGCTCGCGCGTCCTGTGCATCGGCGATGGGGTCGTCACCGACGTGATGGGCGCAAACGCCCAAGGGTTGGACTGCCTGTTCATCGCCCAGGGCATCCACGGCGACCAGGCCAAGGGCGAAGACGGCGCGCTCGATCCGGCCCTCGCCGCCGCTCTGCTGAAGGCGGAAACGACCTATGCGCGATACGCCGCGCTCGAACTGAACTGGTAAGGCTCGCCATTTTGTCGCACCGCCGCTAAAGCCTCATCCATGGTCGAATTGGTTCAGCAGCATCCGTCCGGTGGTTACATCCTGGACGAACTTCACGTCGGCATGGCGGCCGAGAAAATCGTCGTCGCGACGGAGGACCGCATTCGGCTATTCGCCGAGGCGTCCGACGATTTCAACCCGGTGCATCTGGACGAGGCCTTCGCCTCCAAGACCGCCTATCGCGGCCGGATCGCCCACGGCCTGCTCAGCGCCTCGTTCGGATCGGCCGTGGTCGGCACCATCCTGCCGGGCGCCGGCTCGATCTATATCTCCCAGACCCTGGCCTTCCATCAGCCGGTGCGGATCGACGACATCGTGCGCATCCTGATCACCGTGATCGAGGTCGAGCCCGAGAGCGCGCGGGTCAAGCTCAGCTGCGAAGGCTTCGTCGGCGAGACCATGATCATGGACGGCGTCGCCGTCGTCCGCGTCCCCCGCCGGCGCAAACCGTCCCAGCGTTGATGCAGACTGCGCGTATTTGGCGCGACTGGCGCGGCCTGCCGGACGCGCTGAAGGGCGCGGCGGTCGCCGTCGGCGCCTTCGACGGCGTGCATCGCGGGCATCAGGCCGTCATCGCCGGCGCACGTGACGCAGCAGAACGGATGGGCGCGCCGCTGGGCGTCGTCAGCTTCGATCCTCATCCCCGCCGCTGGTTCCAGAAGGACGCCGCGCCCTTTCGGCTGATGACGGCCGATCAGATGGCCGAGGCTTTGGCGCCGCTGGGTGTGGACATCCTTTATCTGCTGCCCTTTGACGCCGAGATGGCCGGCATGACCGACGCCGCCTTCGCCGAGCGGGTTCTGGCCGAGGGTCTGAGCATCCGCCACGCCGCCGTCGGGTTCGACTTCACCTTCGGCAAGGGCCGCTCCGGCTCGCCCGAGGCCTTGCGCGCCTATGGCGAGAGGCTGGGCTTCACCGTTTCTGTCGCCGAACGGCTGGATGACGCGGACGGGCTGAAACTGTCGTCCAGCGCCGTTCGCGAGGCCCTGAAAGCCGGCGACATGGCCCGCGCCGCCGCCATCCTGGGCCGCCCCTTCGCTATTCGGGGCGAGGTGATCCACGGCGACAAGCGCGGCCGCACCATCGGCGTGCCGACGGCCAATATCGCGCTCGGCGACTATATGCGCCCCGCCTACGGCGTCTATGCGACCCGCAGCCGATTGCCGGACGGGCGGGTGATCGATGGCGTCGCCAGCCTGGGCGTGCGTCCCATGTATGCGCTGGAGACCCCGCTGATGGAGGTCTGGCTGTTCGACTTCGACGGCGACCTCTACGGCCAGACGCTGGACACGGAACTGGTCGCCTGGCTGCGTGGCGAAGAGACCTTCGACGGTCTCGACGCTCTGAAGACCCAGATCGACGCTGATGCGACGGCCGCGCGAACCGTCCTCAGCCGCTCATAGAGGCCGAAGCTCCGCCGCGAACCGCTTCCAGTTCTGCACATAGTGTTCGGCTGACATTTGCAGCACGGCGATTTGCGCCGGGTCACGCTCCCGCACCACCTTGCCGGGCTGGCCCACCACCAGACTATTGTCCGGGATGATCTTGCCCTCGGTGATCAGCGCATTCGCGCCGATGATGCAGTTCCGGCCGATCTTGACCCCATTCAGCACCACGGCCCCGATGCCGATCAGGCTGTAATCCCCGACCTCGCAGCCATGCAGCATGGCCTTGTGTCCCACCGTCACGCCGCGTCCCAGCGTCAGCGGCGAACCCATGTCGGTGTGCAGCACGCTGCCGTCCTGAATGTTGCTGTCAGGCCCCACTGTGATCGGATCGTTGTCCCCGCGCAGCACGGCGCCGAACCAGACACTGGCGTTGGCATTGAGAATCACATTCCCTATCACCGATGCGCTTGGCGCCACCCAGTATTCGCCCTGCGGCGGAAGCTGTGGTTTGCTGTCGCCCAAGGCGTAAATGGTCATCTGTACACCGCCTAATCTTTGAAAAATGAGGGCTTTAACGGATCGCTAACCACGATAGCATCATTCTGTTGATGCGATTCGTGGGTCGCCATTTCGGCCCCGGATCCGAAACCGGATCAAGCCCGATCCGGTCATCAAGTCGGGGCTTTCGCGTGGCGCGTTGGGATCCTGGTTCGGTTGTTCGGCGGCGGGCGCACCCCGTTGCAGACGGCCCTGCTGTCGATCCGGGCCGCTGCTCTGCAGGCCGCGACCTCTTCCTCCCCAAGACCATCCAAGGCGGCGCCCGTTCGGGTCCGCCTTTTTTCATGCCCTGGAGGCGTCCATGACCAAGCGTGCTGCAACCAAGCGTCAAACGCGTGAACACGGAATCCTGGATTCGCGTGATTTCATGGAGGAGTCGAAAGTTCGTCGGCTTCACGCCCCGCATAACGAGCGATCAGGGTGGTCGCCCTACCCTTCGAACGACGACCGCGACCAAGGCTATCTGAAGACGTTGAAGCCCAAATCCGAGGGCCAGGGCGAGTTGATGGAAGCCATCGACCACCACAACCTGGTCATGGCGCTGGGTCCCGCAGGCACCGGCAAGACCTACCTCGCCGTCGCCAAGGCCGTCGAGGCGCTGGAGGCCGGCAAGGTCGGCCGCATCGTCCTGAGCCGTCCTGCTGTCGAGGCCGGCGAATCCATCGGCTTCCTGCCCGGCGACATGGAAGACAAGCTGGCCCCCTATCTGCGCCCGCTCTACGACGCCTTGTCCGATCGTCTGTCGATGAAGCGGGTCAAGGCGCTGATGGCCGAAGGCCTGATCGAGATCGCTCCGGTCGGCTACATGCGCGGCCGCACGCTGAACAACGCCTTCATCGTCGTGGACGAGGCGCAGAACTGCACCTACGTCCAGCTCAAGATGCTACTGACCCGACTGGGTTGGCATTCGACCATGGTGGTGACCGGCGACCCGCAGCAGTCGGACCTGCTGCCCGGCATCTCGGGCCTGTCGGACATTTCGGCTCGACTTGAGGCCGTACCCGACATCGCCGTGGTGCGTCTTGCCGAGCGCGACATCGTCCGTCACCCGCTGGTCGCCTCGATGATCGGCGTCCTCTAGCTCTGATCCTGCAGCCGACGCTGGATGGCGTCGGCTGCAGACCCGTTGCACCGCGAAACCAAAAGCCATTGTCCCCGGGCGCACCGCACCGCTAAAGGTCGGCTCGCGGCTGATGAGGGATTTCGATGCGCGTAGCGATGATTGGGACGGGCTATGTGGGCCTGGTGTCCGGCGCCTGTTTCGCCGACTTCGGCCATGTCGTCACCTGCATCGACAAGGATCCCTCCAAGATCGAGCGGCTGGAGCGGGGCGAAATCCCGATCTATGAGCCGGGGCTGGATGATCTGGTCGCCGCCAATGTGCGCGAAGGTCGACTGTTCTTCACCCTGGACGGCGCCGAGGCCATTCGCCGGGCCGACGCCGTCTTCATCGCCGTGGGCACGCCGACGCGCCGGGGCGACGGCCATGCCGACCTGTCCTACGTCCACGCCGCCGCCGAGGAGATCGCTGGCCTGATCGAAGGCTTCACGGTCGTCGTCACCAAGTCGACAGTCCCGGTCGGCACGGGCGACGAGGTCGAGGCCATTATCCGCAAGACCAATCCGAACGCCGACTTCGCCGTCGTCTCCAACCCCGAGTTCCTGCGTGAAGGCGCCGCCATCGGCGACTTCAAACGTCCTGACCGCGTGGTCATCGGCATCGACGACATGACCGGCGACGCCGGCGGCCGCGCGCAGAAGGTCATGAGCGAACTCTATCGTCCGCTGAACCTGAATGAGAGCCCGCTGCTGTTCGTGGGCCGTCGCACGTCCGAGCTGATCAAATACGCCGCCAACGCCTTCCTGGCGATGAAGATCACCTTCATCAACGAGATGGCCGACCTGTGCGAAGCCGTCGGCGCCGACGTCCAGCAGGTCGCGCGCGGCATTGGTCTGGACAAACGGATCGGCTCGAAATTCCTGCACGCCGGACCGGGCTATGGCGGCTCGTGCTTCCCCAAGGACACTATCGCCCTGGTCCGCACCGCCCAGCAATACGGCGCTCCGACCAAGCTGATCGAGGCCACGGTCGAGGTCAACGACGCCCGCAAGAAGGCCATGGCCGACCGCGTCGCCGCGACCTTGGGCACGAGCGTTCAGGGCAAGACGATCGCTCTCCTGGGCCTGACGTTCAAGCCGAACACCGACGACATGCGTGACGCCCCGTCGCTGGACATCGCGCCTGCCCTGATCGCCGCCGGCGCGACCGTCCAGGCCTTCGATCCCGAAGGCATGCACGAGGCCGCCAAGCTGTTGCCCGACATCCAGATGAAGGACAGCGCCTATGACGCCGTCGTCGGCGCCGACGCCGTGGTCCTCGTCACCGAGTGGGACCAGTTCCGCGCCCTGGATCTGGACCGCATCAAGCTGCTGATGAAACAGCCGGTCCTGGTCGATCTGCGCAACATCTATCGACCCGAGGACATGAAGCATCGCGGCTTCCGCTACATGGGCATCGGGCGCGGCTGATGGGGTCGCCGATCCTCGTCACGGGTGCTGCCGGCTTCATCGGCATGCACGTCGCCGAGCGTCTGCTGGACCGGGGCGAACAGGTGATCGGCGTCGATGTCTTCAACGACTACTATGACCCGCGCCTGAAGGCCGCCCGCGCCGCCCGCCTGGAAGGGCGAGACGGCTTCAAGATGGTCCGCGCCGATATCGCCGACCACGCGCAGATGCGTGCGCTGGTCGCGGATGCCGGGGTCAAGCGGATCGTCCACCTCGCGGCTCAGGCCGGGGTGCGCTACTCGCTCGAAAACCCCTTCGCCTATGAGCGATCCAACCTGGCCGGCCATCTGTCGATCCTGGAGGCCGCACGCCACAATGAGGTGACGCACCTGGTCTATGCCTCGTCCAGTTCGGTCTATGGCGACCGGCCGCTGGAAGGTTCGGGCTTCCGAGAGGATGACCCGACCGTCCACCCGGTGTCGCTCTACGCCGCGACCAAACGCTCGTGCGAACTGATGAGCCAGAGCTACGCCAGGCTCTACGGCTTTCCGCAATCGGGCTTGCGGTTTTTCACCGTCTATGGCCCCTGGGGCCGGCCCGACATGGCCTATTTCAGCTTCACCCAGAAGATCGTGCGCGGCGAGCCGATCGAGGTCTATGGCGAAGGCAAGATGGCGCGCGACTTCACCTATATCGACGACATTGTCGATGGCGTGGTCGCCGTTCTGGATTGTCCCCCCGCGCGGGGCGTCCATGAGGTCTACAACATCGGCGACAGCCAGCCCGTCGGCCTGATGGAGATGATCTCCACGCTGGAAACCGCGCTGGGCGTCAGCGCGAACAAGATCATGCGGCCGATGCAGCCCGGCGACGTCACCGCCACCTATGCGGACATTTCAAAGCTGAACGCCCTGTGCGGTTATCAGCCCAAGGCCCCGCTGAAGGTCGGACTGGAAAAGTTCGTCGCCTGGTGGCGTCAATACGAGAACGGTTGACGCAAGAAGGCTGGGGGGCCGATGCGACGCGAAATCCTGTCGGCCGGCTTCGTCCTGATGCTGTTCGGCGCAACCGACGCCACGGCCCAGGCTTTGCGTCCGGCTCAGGACGCGCAAATCGACCCCTTCGTTCGCAACCGTGCGGTCGCCGTGCGTGATCGGCCGCAGCCCGCCTATGACCCGCTCGGCATCCGGGCCGGCGGCTTCACGGCCTTTCCCCGGCTTCAGTCGGGCGTCATCCATGACGACAACATCTTTGCAGCCGAAGACGACCGTCAGCCTGCAACGACCTTGCGTCTGACGCCTGAAGTCGTCGCCCGATCCAACTGGTCGCGGCACGCGTTTGAAACCCGCGCCCGCGCCGAGATCGACCTCAACCTCGACTACGACAGCGAGAGCACGACCGACTGGAGCCTGGACGCCGCCGGCCGTCTCGACATCCTTCGAGGCGTCGACATCACCCTGGCCGCTGACTACGCCCACGATCACGAGGCCCGCACGGCCGCCGGGGCCGGCCCCGTCGCTCGACGCCCGATCGCCTTCGACCTGGCCTCCGCCTCGCTGGCGGCGACGCGCACGCGGGGTCGATTGCGCCTCTCGGCCGACGCAGCAGTCCTTCGCTACGACTACCGCGATGGACTGAGCGCTGCCGGCGCCGTCATCGAACAGGACGACCGGGATCGCACCGCCGCCCGCCTGACCAGCCGCGCCGACTACGCCCTTTCCCCCGCGACGGCCCTGTTCTTTCAGGTCGCCCGCGATGACCGCAACTATCGCAAGGTGGCAGGGTCGCCGGAACGATCCTCTTCCGGTCACGAAGCCTTGGCTGGCGTGGACTTCGAGCTGGGCGCGCTGATCCGGGGCGAGGTCGCCGCCGGATACATCCGCCAGGACTTCCAAGACGCAGCCTATGGCGATCTCGACGGCTTCGGCGGTCGTGCGCGCCTGTCGTGGTTCCCCACCCAACTGACGACTCTGACCGCCACCGCGGCGCGCAGCGTCGCGGACACCGGCGTGATCGACTCGGCCGGCGCCCTGCGCACCGACCTGTCGATCAGCGTGGACCACGAACTGCTGCGCAACCTGATCCTGACGGCGGAAACGGCGTGGAGCGAGGACGGCTACAACGGCCTCGACCGCACGGACACGCGCTTTACCGCCGGCTTCAGCGCCGTCTATCGTCTCAACCGTCGCTACGGTCTGACCGCCGGCGTGACCTTTCTCGATCAATCCTCGTCCGGCGCGGCGGCAGGACCGAGCTATCGCTCGACGCGCCTTTCCGTCGCTGTCGTCTCGCAGTTCTGAACACACGGCCACAGCGCGAAGATTGACAACCTGAAGGCATCATCGCACCACTGGACGGGACGATCACCGTTCGATGGCGCGATGACCCACCACGACCCCGCGATCGGCGGTCCCGGCCAGCCTGCGGACGACGCCATCGACCTCCATGCCTTGATCGCCGCCTTCCGGCGTCGTCTCGGCCTGTTTATCGCTGTCGCAGCAGCCGTCTGCCTGATCGTGCTGGCGCTGATGCTGGGCCAGCCGCCCGTCTATACTGCGACCGCCAGCCTCCAGATCAACACCCGCAAGGAACAGGTCGTGGCGGGACAGGCCGTGCTGTCGGCGCTCGACGCCGAGGCGGCCGTCGTCGACACCGAGGTCGAAGTTCTGAAGTCACCCCAGCTTGCCGCCCAAGTCGTGCTGACGCTGGATCTAATTCGCGATCCTGAGTTCAACGCTCGCCTGCGATCCTCGCCCCTCACCAAACCTCTGCCGCGCACTACGCCTGCGCCGACCGATGCTCAGATCGAGCGCCAACAGGTGATCGACGCCGTCCGACGGCGCCTGACCGTGCGCCGTGTGGGCCTGACCTATTCGATGGCGATCAGCTTCACCTCCGAAGACCCAACCAAGACGGCCCGCATCGCCAACGCCTTCGCCGACGCCTATCTCCAGTCTCAACTCACGGCCAAGTTTGACGCCAACGCCCAGGCCAACACCTTCCTGGGCGCTCGGCTGGGAGATCTGCGCCGCCAGGTCGAGGCCGCCGACGCCGCCGTCTCGGCCTACCGGATCGACAACGGCCTGCTCAGCGCCCAGGGCGCCACCCTGACCGAGCAGGAGATCTCAGCCTACAACCAGCAACTCGCCCTGGCCCGCGCACAGCAGGCCGAACAGGACGCCCGCCTGCGCACCGCCCGCTCTCAGATGGCGGCCGGCTCCAACGGCGACGATGTGGGCGAGGCCCTCTCCTCTCCCGTGGTTCAGAACCTGCGCGCCCAGCGCGCGGCGATCAGCACGCGCGTCGCGGACCTTTCTGTCCGCTACGGCCCTTTGCACCCCGACATGATCCGCGCCCGTCAGGAGCTGGCCGACATCGACGCGCAGATCCAGGCCGAGATCCGCCGTGTCGTCTCGAACCTGGACGCCCAGGCCCAGGTCGCCCGCCAACGCGCCGCCTCGGTCCAGTCCAGCCTGGACGCTGCGCGCGGCGCCTTGGCCGACAACAACGCCGCCTCGGTGCGTCTGCGCGAACTGGAAGGTGAGGCCGAGGCCGCCCGCGCCATCTACCGCGCCTTCCTGGATCGTTATCGCGAGACCAGCGCCCAGACCGGCGTCGAGCAGGCGGACGCCCGCATCGTCTCGCGCGCCACGCCTCCGACCGCACAAAGCGCGCCGAACCTGATGATCAGCCTGGCGCTCGGCCTGATGCTCGGCGCGGCGGCGGGAATCGGCGCCGTCATTATCGCCAACGCCATGCAGACCGGCCTCAGCGGCCCCGATGACATCGAGCGCAGGCTGGGCGTCGGCGCCGTCGGCGCCATTCCGCTGGCCTCCTCCGTGGCGACGGCTGAGGATCAGACGCTGCATCCGATCGACCTCGTCGTCCAACGCCCGCTGTCGGTCTTCGTCGAGGCCTTCCGGACGCTGCGCACCTCGATCGTCCCGGTCGTCAGCGTCGTGGGCGAGCCGTCCGCGCGCATCGTCGCCGTCACCTCCGCCTTGCCCGGCGAGGGCAAGACCACCACAGCCGTCTGTCTGGCCCGCGTCGTCGCGCGGTCCGGCGGACGGGTTCTCCTGATCGATGGCGATCCGCGCCGGCGCGGCGTGACGCGGATGCTGGGCCTGAACCCCGAGCACGGCTTGGCCGAGGTCCTGCATGGCGCGGCGGCTTGGCGAAACGCGCTGTTGCTGGACCCGGCCTCCGGCGCACAGGTTCTGCCCCTTTCGGGATCTGGCCTGTCGGCCGACGACCTGTTCGGCGCCCCGCCGATGAACGCCCTGCTCGACGAACTGCGTCAGGCCTTCGACCTGATCGTCATCGACACCGCGCCGGTCCTGGTCCTCGCCGACGCCCGTATCCTGGCGGCGAAAGCCGACAGCGTCGTCCTGCTTGCCCGCTGGCGAAAGACCCCCGCACGCGCCGTCGCCGCCGCGATCCGCATCCTCAGCCAATCCGGCGTTCGCCTTTCCGGCGTCACCCTCAGTCAGGTCGATGTCCGGGCGCTGGCCGGTCAGCACTACGGCCATCACGACTACGACTATCGAGCCTATCGCAAATACTACGCCGCCTGATGCGAACGGGGCGTCAGCGCCCTCAGCCTTCTCGCCATTCGCTCAAGGTCTTGCCCTCGGCGTCCTCGAAGGCGACGCGGTCAAGTTGAACGGCGCCGATGCAGACCGGCCTTTGATCCGCATCCACGGCGCGGCAGCGAATGGCGCGACCGTCCGCGAAAGCGGTCATTCGTCCCTCAAGCACCAGGCGATAGCCTTGCGCGGACGGCATCAAAGGCTGGTCGCCTTCGGCGCGCAGCGTCGCCTCGTAGGCCCGGCCGTTGCGCCGGACGGTCCTAGACCCGCCTTCTTTGAAAACAGCCGCCAAGCCCATGGTCTGGGCCGCCGACGGGGCTTCAGGCGAGGCGCCCCCCCGCACCGCCGGACAGGTGTCGACGCGCAGCCAGGGGCGAGCCAACCAGAAGCCTTCGGCCGCTTCCCAAATTTCAGCGTCACCCGCAATCAACGCCGATTGGGACCAGTCGCCGGGCGTCAACGTCAGTTTCGCGCTCTCGCGGTCCTCGCTCCATGTCACTGTCGCCAAACCGGCTTGCGACGGTCTATTCACGGCGGGACCACCACAGCCGAAGGCCTGGCGCACGACGAAGCGTCGACCGGCCAGCGACGCGCCTGCGACCTCCTGACCGGCGGCGAATGCAGAGGCGGCGATGTCCATGGCCTGAAGCAGGCTTGCGCGGTCTAGGATTGGCGCGGGCGCCACGGTCACGACCGGGGTCTGCGCCGGCTCCGCAACAGGCGCGCTTGCGGCGGTCGGCTCACGCTGGCAGGCGCTTAGAAAAACGAGGGACGCCGCAAGCGCGACGACCGATGGACGAGGCGGCACAATCGGTTCGAGCATGGAACCACCCTAGCACGTGAACCGCTGACAGGGAGCCGATCTCACGAAATTGGTTGACGCGAGAGACGGGGGACGGTCTGCACGGCATCATGACTTTCGATCAGATCGCGGCGCTCGCCGTTCTTGTCGGCGTTGTCGGCGTCCTTATTCATGGCAAGGTCCGAGCCGACGTCGTCGCCCTGACCGGTGCGGCGGTGCTGCTGTTGCTGGGTGTCGTTCGGCCCGTCGAGGTCCAAGGCGCCTTCGCCAGCCCCGCTGTCATCGCCCTGGCCGGTCTTTTCGTCATCGCCTACGCCATCGAGCTGTCGGGCCTGCTTGGCTGGTTGATCCGCCAGGCGACGCAACTCGCCTCGAGGATAGGCGCTAGGGGCATCTGGATCGTCATCGGCCTTTGTGGATCGGTCGGCGGCTTCTTGAACAATACTCCGGTCGTGGTGCTGGCTGCGCCGGTGATCCGCGACGTGGCCCAGTCGCTTCGGCTGTCGACCAAACGTTTCCTGATGCCATTGAGCCATGTCACCGTCATGGGCGGGCTGCTGACCCTGATCGGCACCTCGACCAACCTCCTGGTCAACGACATGGCGCGCAACGCGGGACAGCCCGTCTTCGGCCTGTTCGAGATCACCCCCGTGGGCTTGGCGATCGCCGTCGTCGGCGGCCTGTGGCTGTATTTCGTCGGCGCGCGCCAGCTCGGTCGGTCCGTCGCCATGGATGAGGCGGAAGCCGCGCGACTGGCGGAGATGGAGGAGGCGCGGCAGCGCGCCGAGGCCGAAGCGATTTCAAAACGCCGGCGACGCCTACCCTTTGGCCTTCCCCGTCTTGGCGGATCCCGCAACCAGGCCGACGGCTCCGGCGACGCGCACCTGGGCGACGTGGATTTGTATGGGGCGGCGGACCGGCCGTTCCGACTTCGCCCGGCGATGATCGCCTTGGGAATCTTTGTCTTGGTGATCATCTCGGCTGCGCTCGGCTGGGCGCCCATCGCCGCCTCGGCCTTCGCCGGAGCCGTCGCCTTGATCCTGCTTCGGGTCATTACGCCCGAAGAAGCCTACGCCGGACTGAGGCCCGAAATCCTGCTGCTGATCGCGGGAATGGTGGTTGTTGGCACGGCGATCGAGGTGACAGGTCTGGCCTCCGCCGGCGCCGACCGTCTGATCGGGTTCATCCGTCCGCTGGGCCCGCTCGGTGCGTTGATCGTGCTGTACGGCGTGACCCTGTTCGCCACCGAACTGCTGTCCAATGCGACCGTCGCCGTTCTGATCACTCCTATCGCCGTCGCCTTGGCCGAAAGCCTGGGCGTCGATCCCCGCCCCTTCCTGGTCTGCGTCATGATGGCCGCCTCGGCGGCCTTCGCCACGCCCTTCGGCTATCAGACCAATGTGCTGGTCTTCAACATGGGCGGCTACAGCTACATGGACTTCGTGCGCGTAGGTTTGCCGCTGAACCTGATCACCTGGATCGCGGCCATGGTGGCCGTCCCGATCTTCTTCCCGTTCTGAGCACCTGCCCGGTACCCGACAGAACCGCAAAACGCCCACGCGATGGTTGGCAGTCGATCCGCTGCTCGCTACCAACCCTATGGGGCAAGGCGAGGGGAAGTGCATGGGTGTTGGAACGGTTTTAAGGACGCTGGTCTTCGGCAAGGACGCCGATCGCAAACGAAGTTCCGCCAAGGCGGCGCGCATTCGCGTCCTCCCGGATCGGCGCGTGATGGCCGAAAGCTACATCCCGGCCCTGTCCGCTGAGGGCGGCCGCATACTGTGGGTTGGATGTCGCGAATATACGCTGGATGATTACGCTGCTCTGGAAGCCGGCGGAGGAGAAGTCTGGACGACCGATATTGACGCCGCAGCCGAGCGCTGGGGCCGAAGCGGTCGGCATCGCACCGGCGACGTGTGTGAGGCGGACGGGATTTTCTCCGACCTGATCTTCGACGCTGTCGTCTGCAACGGCGTGCTGGGCTATGGCGTCGACAGTTCCGAGCAACAGCAAAGGGCGCTGAAGGCGTTGGCCGCCATCCTTCGACCCGGGGGACGGCTGCTGCTCGGCTGGAACACAGACAAGATCAGCGACCCTGTCGCGGCCGGCTTTACCGACGCGCACTTCGATCCAACGCCGCTGGGCGATCAACCGTCACGTGTCCGGTTCGACGCCGTGACCCACGTCTACGACAGCCTTGTCCGGAGAGGCTGAAGCCTAGCCCTGAAGCCGGGTCAGCGACGCCGCCGGCCCGAACAGAGGACGCCGGCGCAGCGTCGGCTTCGGCGTGACGAACGCCTTGTCGACCAAGGCCTCGCGCAAGGCGTCCAGCTCGGCGGCGCGCGCGGCCGGCGAATGCACCCGCTCGACATAGGCCTGCCCGCCACGCGCCAGGGCCAGACGTTCATCGGGGTTTTCTACCAGACGCATCATGGCGCTTGTCAGCGACCCGGTCTCTTCAACGTCGACATACAGCGCATATTCGCCGCTGGCTTCGCGCAAGCCGCCGCGTCCCGACGAGATCAGCGCCGCGCCCGCCGCATGGGCCTCCAGCGCGGCCAGTCCCAGGGCCTCGCGCACGCGCGACGGCGTGACCGCGATGGCGGCGCGCTGCGTCATCGCTCGCACCGCGTCCAGCGACGCTGATTTGTGGATTTCGACCCGGTCGCCAAACCGTTCCAGCATCTGCACCTGCGGCGCGGCCCAGTCCTGATGCTTGTCCCAGTCGCCCAGCATCAGTGCGCCGCGCCAGTCGGGATGACGATCCAACGTCTCGGCCAGGGCTGCGCAGAACAGGTCCAGCCCTTTGTCCCTCATCGCCCGCCCCGAAAACAGGATCAGGTTCTCGCGCTGCTCGGGCGATGCACGCCAGGCGTCGCTTTCGATCGGATTGCAAACCGACGAGACGCGCCCGGCCAGACGCGGATAATCCGTTGCGAACTCTTCACCCGCCGCCCGGCTGACGAACACCAGCCGGTCGAACCGCGCAAGGCGACGGCCATAGCGCAAGCGTTCGATCAGGTTGCGCGACGGCTTGATCCGCGTGTGGCGATATAGAACGTGGATCGCATGCGGCAACTGCCGCGCCAACTCCGACGCCGCCTTCAGCTGCTGATGGTATTCCACAATGTCGGGCGACAGCTTCTTCAGAACGTCCACCACCGCCGCATTTCGCGCCTTGCGGCCCAGTCCGGCAGGCACCGTCACCATCTGCACGCCCGCCGGCGTCGGCCCGCCGGCATCGGCGATCAGCGTCACCAGCCGGTTCAAACGGCTGTGCGCCGACAGCGTGCGCACCACCGTCTCCATTGAGTTGCTCTTGTCCGGACAGAAGGTGCAGCCTCGCGGCAGAACGACGGCGATACGCATGGTCTAGCCTTCCTTCCGAACGGAAGCGGTCTGGAAAATCTTTGGATGGACGGCGGCGCCGGTGGCGCGGCGACCGCGCGGCCCGTTCAGGCCCAGCAGGCGACGCGCCTTGAAGCCGGCCTTCAGCCATGGCTCCGCCGACGACTGGCGGATGCCCTTCACGTCGATGAAGGTGATGTCGTCGTGACCCGAGAGGGTGTGCAAGCCGTCGCCGTATCCGTCCAGCAGATGGCCCGGCTCGAACCGTTTCACGACCACCGCCGAAAACGCGTCTGGCGACAACACATCGATCCGCAGGAGATTGATGGCCGCCCCATAGGTCGCTGCGCAGTCCTGAACCGGCAGATGAAGCGCGCCGTCGTGAACGAACGCCGACCCGCCCGGCCGCGAGGTCTGAAAACCGCTCAGCACCGGATTACCGGCATGCGCCGTCCACGGCCCCGTCAGGCTGTCGGCCCAGGCGATGTGCAGTTCGCGCATCGCCCGGTCGTCCGGTCCGGGCAGCGCATGGAACATCCACCACCGGCCGTCGTGCTTCACCACCGTGGCGTCAACGGCCGCCGCCTCGCCGATGCGGGCCACCGCCTCCCACTGATCCGGGAAACGGACACAGCGATAGAGGATCAGCGCGCCGCTCTTGTAGCCTTCGGGCAGCATGTAGAGTTCGCCGCCGTCCTCAATCAGGGTCGGATAGGACAGGTGCCAGGGCTCGGACAGGGCCACGCCCTGCCCCACTAGCCGGTCGTCGGCGTCGAATTGACGATAGTGAATCTCGCCCCGACGCACATGATAGTCGAACGCCTCGACGAAGACGGTCAGCACCCCGTCGCGCGTGATCCCGAACGGGTCGGCGACATAGGCATGAGGTCCGCAGTCCGGCAGCCAGACGACTTCGTCCGCGCGCGGCTCGTGGTCAATGAAGCTGCTTAAGGGACGGCGGATGAAGCCCGAGCGCCAGAGATCGAACACAACGACGCCCTAGCCGACCGAAAGAACCGGGGCCGTCGTGCCGTCATGTCCTGCAAACGCGCGCATCTGGGTCCTGCTCGTCGCCGCAACACGGCGCCTTCATGACAAAGACGCCGCCGACCAACCCTTGCCTCATGAAAATCGTCACGGCATTGAAGGTCTTGGCCTGTTTGGCTGCACCAGAGGACTTCGCCCGTTTGACCGCGCCTTCCGCGCATCTCCTGATCGCCGCCTATCTTGAGCAGCGCGAGAATCTGGCCCGGTTCTGCCGCGCGCGGCTAGGCGGCGCGTCTGGCGATGTCGATGATGTGCTGCAGGACATCTATCTGAAGGTCTCGACGCTCGACCCCGACCCGCCGCCGGACAATCCACGCGCCTTTCTTTTTCGCCTGACTTCCAACCTGCTGATGGATCGCTGGCGGTCAGGGCAACGGTCGGCGAACCGCGACGCCCAGTGGCGTCAGCTGAATCACGAGACGGGCGCCGCCGAAGACCTGGACGCGGCCCCTTCGGCAGAGGCGGTCGTGGCCGGGCGCGAGAAGCTGGCGCGCCTTCTCGCCGCCTTGGATACCCTGCCCGCCAAAACCCAGACCGTCTTTCGCCTGCACAAGTTCGATGGGGTCAGCTATGCCGACGTCGCCGTCCAAATGGGCATTTCGCGCAGTTCGGTCGAGAAGCACATGATGGACGCGCTGCGCGTTCTTTCCCGCAAGGTTCAACCGTGATGCCGGTTCTTTTCACGCCCTGGGGGAATTTGTCTGAAGGTGAAAGCTTGGCGGCGCCGTCTTGTTATCAGGAGGCGCGTTGCACGGCGTTCCTCCAGGCTGGGATCGGATGACCGCACAAACCAACATCGAGGAAAAGGCGCTGCACTGGTTCGTCGTCCTGCGTGACGACGAGGCGCCCGAATCCGCCTGGCTGGAATTCCAAGACTGGCTGGAGGCGTCGCCGACCCACGCCGCCGCCTATGACGCCGTCGAGCGCCTGTGGGTCGATCTGGATGACCATGCCGCCTCCGCACCGACAGAGGCCCCGGTCATCGACCTCGCCGCCGCGCGTGCACGCCGCGCCAAGACGCGTTCGCCCTGGCTGGGCGCCGCGATCGGCATCGCCGCCAGCGTGACTCTGGCTGTCGGCTTGTTCATGTGGCTGACGCCGGGCTCGCAGGTCTACGCCACCACCGACGCGCCCCTGACGGTTGCGCTCGAGGATGGTTCGCACGTCTATCTGAACCGCCATTCCGCCATGGACGTCAGGTTCGACGGCGACAAACGTTCGGTGTCGCTGACCGAGGGCGAGGCCGCTTTCGACATCGCCCACGACCCGGCCCATCCTTTCATCGTCGCCGCGGGCGATCATCAGGTCGAGGTTTTGGGGACCGCATTCAATGTCCTGAACCATGGCGACCGTTTTGCCGTCGCCGTCGAACGGGGCGTCGTCGCCGTAACACCCGTCAACGCACCCAAGGTCCGACTGGTCGCCGGTCAGGCGCTGGCGCAGAGCGGCGCGCAGACCCCTGCCCTGTCGCAAGTGTCTCCGGACCAGACTTCGCCTTGGCGACAAGGCGTTCTCGTCTATCGCAACCGCCCGATGACCGATGTCGCGGACGATCTTTCGCGTTATCTCGACAAGCCGGTCGTGCTATCGACATCAGCTCGGGCGCTGCGGTTCACCGGCGCCCTTCGCATTGGCGACGAGGCCGTGATGTTGAAGCAGTTGCAGGATTTCGCCCCCGTCCGCGTGGACGCCTCGACGCGCGAAGTCCGCGTCAACGCCCGTGAGGCCGGTTAAGGGCGGGCGGCCCCAACGCCTCGCCCTGTCCAAGCCACACGCCGCCGCCCTTCTTCCCAGTCTCTTTCTCTTCGCTACGACGGCCCTGAGCACGCCGGCGCAGGCGGATGCGCGCCTGCTCGACATCTACATCCCGCGCCAGTCCGTAGACGACGCCCTTCTCGACCTGGCGCTTCAGGCCCGCGTTTCGCTGGGCGGCAGTTTGACATCGTGCGCCGGCGTCAGCCCCGCGATCAGCGGGCGGATGTCGCTGGACGCGGCCCTTACACGATTGCTGGCGGGCAGCGGATGTCGCCACGCCATTCGCCAAGACGGCGCTGTGATCATCAGCAGGCAAATGAGCGCAGCGCCCGCTCCCGCTCGACCGATCACCCCACGCCCCGCCGCCGCTGTGACGCCGCCAGAAGACGTGGCTCAAGTCAGCGAGGTCGTCGTGACCGCCCCCCGCCGACCCGAACTGATCCAGTCCTCGTCGTCGGCAATGACGGCGGTCGGCGCCGACCGCATTACTCGCGCTGGGGTTACAGGCATGCAGGGCCTGGACAGCCTCGTCTCCGGCATGACGGTGACCAATCTCGGCCCCGGCCGGAACAAGATCCTGCTGCGCGGCATATCGGACGGCGTCTTCACCGGTCTGACCCAATCGACCGTCGGCCTGTACCTCGACCTGACGCCGGTGACATACGCCGCCCCGGACCCGGATCTGAACCTGATCGACATCGACCGGGTGGAGGTGCTGCGCGGACCGCAAGGCACGCTGTACGGTACCGGCCCCATCGGCGGCGTCGTGCGCATCGTCACGCGAGCTCCGGCGATGGGCGAAGAATCCCTGTCGCTCTCTGCGACCCGGTCGCGCACTGACGGCGGCGGCTGGAACTCAGACTATGGCCTGGTCGCGAACCTGCCGATCGCCGGCGACCGCGCCGCGATCCGCGCTGCCCTCTATGGCGAGACCTACAGCGGCTATATCAACGACGTCGAATTGAACCTGAGGCGGGTCAATGACGGCACGCGACGCGGCGGCCGGCTGTCTGCCGCGCTGGAGATTTCGCCCGGCTGGACGGCGCGTGCCGGCGTCGTTCACCAGTCCATCGTCACCGAGGACACCCACTACGTCTATCGCGGCCTCGGCCCGCTGAGGCGCGCCAATCTGGTTCGCGAACCGCACCAGAACCGGTTCGACCAAGGCTCGGCCTCCATCGAGGGGCGCGGCGCCTGGGGCCGGCTGAACGCCTCGGTCTCGGTCGTCGAGCATGGTTTCAAGAGCCGCTACGACGCCTCCAGCGCCCTTCGTCGCTTCGGATCGGGCTGGCGCATCGGCGCGCTGGACGAAGGCAAGGATATCCACCTGGTCGTCGGCGAGGCCAACTTCGCCTCTCCCGATATCGGTCGCTGGCGCTGGCTGGCCGGCGGTCTGGTGTCGTCCAACACCACACGCACCAATCCCGTCCTATCCGCCCTGACGCCCGAGCCTCGCGCCATCTATTCCGAGGCGCGGCGCGACCGGCTGAACGAGGCCGCCGTTTACGGCGAAGCGTCGCTGGATCTGCCCTACGACCTGACCTTGACCGCCGGGGCCCGCTACTACGCCCTTGAATACGACACCACCTCCCTGGTTCGACAGTTCAGCCGCTCGCGATCCTTCGACGGGCGAGGTGAATCCGCCGGCTTCACGCCCAAGATCGCACTCGCTTGGCAGCCCAGCGATCGCCTCAATCTGTCCGCCCTAGTCAGCCAGGGCCACCGAACAGGAGGCTTCAACACCGCGGGGGTCATCGGTCAGGACTTCAGCGGCCTGTCCGATTCACCGGCGCGCCAATACCAGCCGGATAGTCTGTGGAACGCCGAGTTGGGGGCCAAGTACCGATCGGCGGACGGTCGCACCCGCCTCCGCGCCGCCGTCTACGCCGCACGCTGGCGCAATGTGCAGAGCGACCAGTTTTTGCCCAGCGGCCTGGCCTATGTCGTCAACGTCGGCGACGGCGCCGACAAGGGCTTCGAGGTCGAGGCCAACTGGCGTCCCTCTGAGACGCTTGAGCTTTTCGCCAACGGGCTCGTCGCCGACCCACGCATCACCTCGCCCAGCGCGCGGTTTGATTCCCGTCGTGACGCGAGCTTGCCCGGGGTGCCCCGGGCTTCTGCGAATGTCGGCTTCAGCTGGCGTCGTCCGCTTGGCGAGCGTCTTGAACTTTTGGCCGACGGCGGCCTGTCCTACGTCGGCGCGTCGCGCCTGACGTTCGACGGACGCCAGCAATATCGAATGGGCGATTACGGTACGGGCAGGCTGGCCTTGGGCGTCGAGGCGTCGGCGTGGACGGCGACCGTCTTCGTGGACAATCTGTTCGACACCGAAGCCAACACCTTCGCCTACAGTGACCCCTTCCGCCTTCCCGACGCCCAGGCCATCACCCCTTTGCGTCCTCGCACGATCGGCCTGACGCTGAAATGGACGGCGCATTAACCACGGCGCTTGCAACACCATTTTATAGGGGGTGCGGCTTCCGCCAACGGCGCGCCTGTTGGTGCAGCCGCTTCATTCGACATGGATGCGACCGCAATTATCCCGTATCTTTTCCAGCGACATCCAAGACGCGAATGAAAGCGGCGTGGCCCCACAAGTTCATAGGGCCACCACCAAAGCAAACCGCTAGGAACTTGATGCGTCGGCATCATGCTTATTTCAGGTTGATTGCTCCGCGTGAGAACCCAAACACCGCGTCCGCGTCATCAAGACTTCGCCAAAGCGACTCCCAACAGTGCCCCGAACGTCATCGGCCCGCCCTAGTGGGCGGTCGTCGGATCGACATCGGGGGATGCCATGACCATCAAGATCACGCGGCGGGCCTATGGGCCGCTGCTTCTGGCCACCACAGCCTTGGCCACGGCCGCCTTCGCCGCTTCGGCGCGCGCGCAGGAGGTTGATCAGGCCGCCGAGGTCGACGAAATCGTCGTGACCGGCCAGCGCGAGGCCCAGCGCGCCGCCACCGCCGTCAAGCGCGCGGAGTTCGAGGTCATGGACGCGGTGTCGGCCGACGACATCGGCAAGCTGCCGGACCACAACACCGCCGCCGCCCTGCGTCGCATTCCCGGCGTTTCGGTCATGGAGGACCAGGGCGAGCCGCGCTGGCCGATCCTGCGCGGCCTGGCCTCGACCTACAACCGCACGACCATCGACGGGGCCTTCGTCGGTTCGGTGGACGAGAGCGCGCGCACCGTGCCGATGGATATCGTGCCCTCGGTCATGGCCGGCCGGGTTGAGGTCATCAAGACGGTGACGCCCGAGAACGACGGCAACGCCATCGGCGGCGTGATCAACATCGCCACCCGCAGCGCCTTCGACGCCCCCAAGCCCTTCTTCAACGGCATGGCCTCCTATGGCGTCTATGAGCAGCATGGCGACGTGCGCAACGACGCCCCGTCCTATCGCCTGTCCTTCGCCGCCGGTCGTCGGTTCGGCGCGGCCGACGAATGGGGCGCGGTGATCGGCGCGTCGCACGAACAGCTCGATTACGACATCCCGCAAGCTGAGGCCGCCGCGCCCTCGATCCGGGAATACGACGCCGCCGGCAAGCCCGTGAACTCGGGCTCCGCGGCCGGCAACGGCATCCAGGTGCCGACCCAGCTGCGCCTGTTCTGGTACAACAACACCAAGCAGCGCTCGGGCGTGAACGGCAAGCTGGAATGGCGCCCGAACGTGGACTTCCGCTGGGAGGCCTCGGCGCTCTACGCCCGCATGGAGGACGACGAGGAGCGCACCGAGTTCCGCACCGAACCGAACGGAAATGTGACGAACCAGACGCGCACCTCTGGGACCTTCGCCACGGGACGCAACATCATCGGCCTGAACCAGCCCATCACGCGTCGTGAGATCGGTCTGGGCCGCACCGCCTTCCGCTGGGACGCCACGCCGCAATGGCGGCTGGACGGCGACCTGGTCTATTCGCAGGCCGGGCTGGAGACGCCGAACACCTCTATGGAGTTCCGCACGGCCGCGAACGCCAACTTCGGCTTCGCCTACGACACCTCGGACTTCTTCCCGGTCTTCACCCCGACCAATCCGACGGCCTTCCGCAATCCGGCCTTGTTCAATCTTCAGCAGCGCCGCGTCTCGCTGGTCAAGACCGACGAGGAAACGACACAGGCCCGGTTCAACCTCGCCTTCGACGATGGCGGCGATACGCGGAACCTGAAGGCGAAGTTCGGCGCCGTGCTGCGCTCGAGCGACCGCAGCTATCGGTCCAGCCGCACCGACTATACGGCCAAGACCGGTTTCATCTATACGCTGGATCAGGTCGATCGTCCGGGACCGGACAAACTGATCGAAGGACAATATCGACTGACGCCGCGTATCGACGTGGCGACGGCCGAGGCCTTCTATGCGGCCAACGCAGCCAGCTTCGACGTCAAGACCGCCACCCCGACCGGCGACTATGACGTCACCGAGGATGTCTTCGCCGGCTATGCCCAGGCCAGCTATCGGTGGGGCGATCTAACCCTGCTGGGCGGGCTTCGCTACGAAAAGACCGAGGTGAGTTCCGACGCCGTGCGCGCCGCGGGGACGACCCTGACGCCGGTGTCGAACAGAGGCGACTATGACAACTGGCTGCCCAGCCTGCACCTGCGCTGGGATTTGCGTGATGACGTCGTGGTGCGCGCCGCCTGGACCAACACGATCGGCCGGCCCGACTTCGGCTCGCTGGCCGCCAGCGAGAACGTCAGCTTCGACGGATCGCAAGCCACGCTGTCGCGGGGCAACCCCGGCCTGAAGGCGCGCGAAAGCGAAGGGTTCGACCTGTCGTTCGAATATTATCCGACCGACGGCCTGATGTCGGTCGCCCTGTTCAGCAAGAGCATAGACAACGAGATCTTCACCCTCAGCTCGGTTCAGAACCTGGACGTGGGCCGAGGCGTGGAGGCGGTGATCGTCTCGACCCCGACCAACGCCGAGACGGCCAAGATCCGCGGCGTTGAAGTCGCCTTCCAGCAGGCCCTGAGCATGCTGCCGGCGCCGTTTGACGGGTTCGGCGTCAGCGCCAACGCCACCTTCCTGGACACGGAGTTCACCTTCCTGACCACGGCGGGCAAGCGTCACACGGGTCTGTTCCAGCAGCCCTCGACCACGACGAACGAGTCGATCTGGTATCAACGCGGTCCGCTGGAAGCCCGCGTGTCGCACAACTATATCGGCGGCTTCCTGGAGACGATCAACGACACCATCCCCAACGCCGACCAGTACTGGAAGGGCCGTCATTCCTACGACGCCTCGGTCAGCTGGCGGTTCGACAACGGGATCACCGTCTTCGCCGAGGGGCAGAACCTGTCGAACTCGGGCCGTCGCGAAGTGACGGGTCCGGGCCGCACCTATCTGCAGGAATCGGCCAACTACGGCCGAACCTACTGGGTCGGTCTGTCGGCCAGCTTCTGATCCCGATCCGGACGGCCGCTTTCTCCGGGAGCGGCCGTTCTCGCCTTCGAAAGGTCCGCCATGTCCGTCTCCATCCTGTCCGCCCTGATGCTGTCGGCCGTCCAGGCGGCGCCGGCGCCTGTGGAACACGTCACGCCTGCGCCGGTCGTCCTGGCGGGGCGGGCCGAGACGGTACGGCGCTATGCATCGGATGCGCGCCAGGGCGTGGCGGTGGGGCCGGACGCCGTCTATGCCGTCTCCAACTGGTCCATCGTCCGCTATGACAAGGCCAGCGGCGAGAAACAGGCGGAATGGACCGGCGACCGCGCGCGGTTTCCGCACATCAACTCATGCAGTCTGATCGACGCCGAACTGGTCTGCGCCAGTTCCAACTTCCCCGCCACGCCGCAGGTCAGCACGGTCGAGGTGTTCGATCCTGTCGCCCTGCATCACAAGCGCAGCGTCGCGCTGGGACTGGGGACCGGTTCGATCACCTGGATCGATCGTCACGACGGATCCTGGTGGGCCATGTTCGCCAACTATGACGGTCGGGGCGGCGAAGCGCCGCGCGATCATCGTTACACCACCCTGGTGCGTTTCGACGACCAGTGGCGTCGGCTGGAGGGATGGGCCCTGCCGCCCTCGATCCTGGAGCGTATCGCGCCGATGAGCATCTCCGGCGGCGGCTGGGGGCCGGACGGACGGCTGTATCTGACCGGCCACGACCTGCCCGAGCTTTACGTCGTGGCCCTTCCGATGGGCGGCGGCGTGCTGGATCACATGGAGACGCTGGGCATCGAGGCCGAGGGGCAGGCGATCGACTGGGACGAAACCCAACCCGGCACGCTGTACGGCATCACCCGACGCACCCGTGATATCTTGGCGATGAAGGTTCCGACATCGCGCGATCGGTAGGTACGCGGCGTCTGGACTCGTCCGAAAAGGTTGAAGGCCTTTGAGACTTCGGTGCTTGGCGTGTTGCACCGATTGATATCACGGCTCGGTCTGCTCACAGATCGCCAGCGGGCCGACGAAGTCACATCCGTTACCATCCACATCATCGCATACTGAGGACCTAGCCTGCATCGGCCGCCACGAACGTTGTACTAGAGGCTCAGATCGGTTTGCGCGGCGTATGATGTGACGCCGACCCCTACCGCGCGGCAGCCGTGACAGGCATGGCTTCGGGCCTCAACGATCTGCGCTTCCAAGCAAGCATTGCCTAAAAGCGAAGCCGCTTGGAATTTTTGGGATAAAATCCTACAAAATGGACTTTTTTGCTGGGAGGCGGTTTTGGCTGGTTTTCGTATGGTGCCCCCACGAGTATTTTTGATCTGCTCGGGCGCGATTTTCATCATGGCCTCAGGGTTCGCCAAAGCCGAGTCGCCGCATCCGGAGCGGCTGGATCGGTCCGTGGTGGCTACGCTGGGTTCCGACAGTCGCATGTTGGTGCAGTGGCGGCTGCTGGCGACGGACTCTTCAGACGCCCGCTTCGACGTGTTCAAGAATGGCGTGAAGGTCATCAGGACCGGCGCGGGGGAAGCGACGAACTGGCGCGACGTGAGCGGTGATCTACAGGCGCGCTATGCGGTGCGCCGTGTGGATGACCAAAAGCCGTCGGACGCGCTGAACTTGCCCGACGGCTATCTGAGCATTCCGCTGGATCGTCCCGCAGGCGGCATTACGCCGGACGGCGTGGCCTATGAATACCAGGCCAACGACGGGACGGTCGGCGATCTGGATGGCGACGGGCGCTATGAAATCATCCTGAAATGGCAGCCGACCAACGCCAAGGATAACGCCTTCGCCGGCTTCACCGGTCCGACGCTGATCGACGCCTATAGGCTGGATGGACGGCGGCTGTGGCGCATCGACCTTGGCCGCAACATCCGTTCGGGCGCCCACTACACCCAGATGGTTGTTCAAGACTTCGACGGCGACGGACGGGCCGAGGTCGCTCTGAAGACTGCGGACGGCACGATCGACGGCGCCGGCCGGGCGATCGGCGACGCCGAAGCCGACTGGCGCGAAGACGGCGGCGAAATCCCCAGCCATGACCGAACGGGCGCCGAGCGCAAACCGGACGGAAGCCTGGCGGCCGGTCTGGTCGGCCGCATCCTGTCAGGGCCGGAGTTCATCACCGTCTTCGACGGCCGCACCGGCGCAGCCCTGGCCAGTGCGCCCTATGTCCCCTCGCGCGGTCGGGCGGGCGATGACGCGACATCGGAAGAGATGGCGGCCATCTGGGGCGACGGCTATGGCAATCGGTCCGAGCGGTATCTGGGCGGCGCGGCCGATCTGGACGGGCGCCTGCCCAGCATCGTCATGGCGCGCGGCTATTACGGGCGCACCGTGGTCGCCGCCTGGGACTGGCGCGACGGACGGCTGAGCCAACGCTGGGTGTTCGACAGCGACACGGCGCCCGAAGGCTACGCCGGTCAGGGCAATCACCAGTTCAGCGTCGCCGACGTGGACGGCGATGGCCGACAGGAAATCATTTACGGCACCATGGCGCTGGACGACGACGGAACGCCGCTGTGGACCACGCGGCTGGGCCATGGGGACGCGATGCATGTCGGCGACCTGGACCCGACCCGACCGGGGCTCGAGAAGTTCGGGGTGCACGAAAACGTCGTCGGCAATGGCGGCGTCGGGTCGGCCATGGTCGACGCCAGCACCGGCGAAATCCTCTGGCGCACGCCCGGACAGCAGGATGTCGGGCGCGGCGTCGCCATCGACATCGACCCCCGCTATCCGGGGGCCGAGGTCTGGGCGTCGAACAGCAACGACCTGTATTCGGCAGACGGCCGGGTCATCTCCCCCACCCACCCGCAGCAGATGAACTTCGCCATCTGGTGGGACGGTGACGCCCTGCGCGAACTGCTGGACGGCACGCGGATCTTCAAATGGGACTGGGAGAACCAGCGGTCCGTCCCCCTGCTGAGCGCCGAGGGCGCAGCCTCCAACAACGGCACCAAGGCCAATCCGGTTCTGGTCGCCGACATCCTGGGCGACTGGCGTGAAGAGGTGATCTGGCGCACGGCCGACAACTCGGCGCTGCGCATCTATGTGACCCCGCATCCGACCGCCATCCGCCACGTCACTCTGATGCACGATGCGCAATATCGGTCACAGGTGTCGGGGCAAAACTCGGCCTATAACCAGCCGTCGCACCCCAGTTTCGCGTTCAAGACAGCCCAGCCTGCGGAAAGCGGGCATTGAGCGCGAATAGACGCAGAGTTCTGCTCGGGGCCGCCGGTCTAGCCGGATGCGCTGCCCTGCCCCGGTCCGGCGCAAGGCGTCTTTACGCCGACGATTTCCGCCACGACCTCGATCAATGGCTGGTCGAGTTGGAGCAGGGTCAGGGCACCGTACGCGCCGCCGACGGGGTAATGACCTTCGACGTGCCGAAGGGTGCCACCGCTTGGTTCCGGCCCGAACTGACATCGCCGGTCGAGATCCGCTTCACGGCCCAAGCCGTGTCGGGTGGCGGCGTTCATGACAGGGTCAGTGACCTGAACTGCTTCTGGATGGCTGACGATCCGCGCAGTCCAGGCGACTTGCTTGCACGCCCCCGGTCGGGAGCCTTCGCCGACTATGACGAGTTGCGGACCTACTATGTCGGGCTTGGCGGCAACTCGAACACCTCCTCTCGTTTCCGCCGCTATGTCGGAAATGGAGAGCGGCCCCTACTGCCCCAGCATGACCTGTCGGCGTCGGAGGATCTTATCGTAGCCAACCGACCCTATCGCGTCCGCCTGATCGCGAACGGGTCGCGCATCGAATACTGGCGCGATGACCGGCGCATGTTCATCCTGGACGACCCTGCCCCCTATTGTCGCGGCTGGTTCGGCGTACGCACCACCTGGAATCACATGACCGTCCGAGACTTCTCGGTCTGGACCGTCGCCTAGTCCGAGGAAGCCGATGAAGAAGCACGCCCTGATCCTGACGCTGGCCCTGGCCCTGGCCGCCTTGGCGCAGACAGGCTTGGCCGCCAGCGTCCAGGCGCAAACCCATTGGGCGCGAAGCTGGAGCGCCTCGCCCCTGGCCGCCGCGCCCGACCGTCGCCCGCCGACGCTGAAGGACGTCACCGTCCGCCAGGTGGTCCGCGTCAGCGCGGGCGGCGACCGCTTCCGCCTGCGGCTGACAAACGAATACGGCCCGACGGCCGTGCGGATCGGACGGGTGCGGATCGTGCAGCTGGCCGACGACGGCGCCCCCGTCCCCGGCACGGCGCGCGACCTGACCTTCGATGGTGCGGCAAGCGCTCTGCTGGCCCCGGAGGCGCCCCTGCTCAGCGATCCGGTCGATCTGGCCCTGCCCGCGCTGAGCCGTCTGTCGATCAGCCTGTATCTGCCCGACGAGGTCGCCGATCCCACCATCCACCTGCTGGGCCTGTCGTCGGCCTGGATCGCACACGGCGACCAGACGGCGGCCGCCGCTCTGACCGACCCGACCCTGGTGACGCAGCGGCTCCTGATCTCGGGCGTCGATGTCGAGCGGGCGGAAGCGGGCCGGGTGATCGTGACCCTGGGCGATTCCATCACCGACGGCGCCAACGGCACGCGCGACGCCGACCAGCGCTGGCCCGATCTGCTGGCGCGCCGTCTGCAGGCGGCGGGCCTGACCTCGGTGGCCGTGGCCAATGCGGGCATCTCGGGCAACCGCATCCTGAAGCCCAAGCCCGGTTTGGGTGTGGCGGCGTTGGCGCGTTTCGACCGCGACGTTCTGGCTGTGCCCGGCGTGACCGATGTGATCGTTCTGGAAGGCGTCAACGACTTCGGCATGGCCTGGCGCGATCATGATCCGCAGCCGCCGACCCCGGCCGATCTGATCGCGGGCTACCGCCAGATGATCGCCCGCGCCCATGCCGCCGGCCTGAAAATCAGACTGGCGACCATCCTGCCGTTCAAGGACGCCAACTACTGGTCCGAACAGGGCGAGGCGACCCGCCAGGCCGTCAACGCCTGGATCCGCACCAACGCGGAGGCGGACGGCGTCATCGACTTCGACGCCGTGATGCGCGATGCGACCGAGCCGCTGAAACTGGCCGCCGCCTACGACAGCGGCGACCATCTGCACCCCAATGATGCGGGCTTCCGCGCCATGGCCGACGCCATCGACCTGACGCCCTATCGCTGAGAAACGGCTGGCGGTCTGACGCGAGTCAGATCGCCAGCATCTCGCAGGTCATGCCCGAGACCGACTTGGCCCCGGTCAGGGTCATGGCGACACGCATTTCCTTTTCGAACAGGTCCAGCAGGTTTTCGACGCCCGCCTGACCGTTCGCCGCCAGCGCATAGATGAAGGCCCGGCCCAGCAGGACCGCGTCGGCGCCCAGCGCAATCGCCCGCACCACATCTAGGCCGTTGCGGACCCCGGAATCCACCAGAATCTTCAGGTCGCCCTGCACCGCGTCGGCAATGGCGGGCAGAGCGCGGGCAGACGACAGAACCCCGTCCAGTTGCCGTCCGCCGTGGTTCGACACCACGATGCCGTCGGCGCCGAAGCTGACGGCGTCGCGGGCGTCCTGCGGATCAAGCACGCCCTTGATGATCATCGGCCCGTCCCAGAAATCGCGGATCCATTGCAGGTCCTTCCACGAGATCGAGGGATCGAAATTGTTCGCCAGCCAGCCGATATAGTCGGCCAGCCCCGTCGGTTTGCCCAGATAGGCCGAAACATTGCCTAGGTCGTGCGGGCGGCCGTTCAGCCCCACGTCCCAGGCCCAGGCCGGATGGGTCATGGCCTGAACCATGCGGCGGATCTCGGCGTTGGGGCCGCTCATGCCCGAATGGGCGTCGCGATAGCGGGCGCCGGGTGTCGGCATGTCGACGGTGAAGACCAGCGTCTTCACCCCCGCCGCCCTGGCGCGCTCCAGCGCATTCTTCATGAAGCCGCGATCACGCAGCACATAGAGCTGGAACCACATGGGTCGGTCGATGGCCGGCGCGACCTCCTCGATCGGGCAGACAGAGACGGTCGACAGAGTGAAGGGCACGGCGCGCGAGGCCGCCGCCTTGGCCGCCTGCACTTCGCCCCTGCGCGCATACATGCCGGTCAGGCCGACGGGCGCCAAGATGATGGGCAGGCGCAGGGTTTCGTCGAACAGCCGGGTATCCAGGCTGAGGCTGGTCATGTCCTGCAGCACGCGCTGGCGCAGGGCGATGGCCTGCCAGTCCTCAACGTTGCGACGCAGGGTCTGCTCGGCATAGGCGCCGCCGTCGATGTAATGAAACAGGAAGGGCGGCAGCTTGCGCCGCGCGGCTTCCCGATAATCGCTCGGCGACGAAATGATCACGCGCTCATCCTACTGGAAGTTGGCGAAGGCGCCGCCGTCGACCAACAGGGCCGCGCCGGACATATAGGACGCCATGTCCGAGGCCAGGAAGGCGACGACCGAGGCGATGTCCTCCGGCCGGCCCAGACGGCCCAGCGGAATGCGGCCCTCCATATATTCGCGCTTCTGCGGGTCGGCGAGGTCGTCCTTGTTGATGTCGGTGGCGATGGTGCCGGGCAGGACGGAGTTGCAGCGGATGCCGTGGCGTCCCAGGGCGACGGCGCAGGACTGCATCAGGCTGTGCACCCCCGCCTTGGTCGGCGTGTAATGGGTCTGCATCTCACCCCCGACGAGCGCCGAGATCGAGCTGATGGCGACAATAGCGCCGCCGTCTCCCTGCTTGACCATCTGATTGGCCGCCGCCTGCACCATGTAATAGGCGCCGTGAAGATTGACCTCCATCGTCCGGCGCAGGGTCTCGACCGGCATGTCGAGGAAGGCGTGGAACGGACAGATGCCAGCGTTGGAGACGAAGACGTCCACCCGGCCCAGCGCCTGAACGGCGGCATCGACGAAGGCTGCGGCGCTCTCGGGCTGGGCCACATCGCCGTCGACGGCGATGGCCCGGCGGCCCAGCGCCTCGATCTCGGCGACCACCTCGGCGGCGGCCGTCTCGTCTCGGAAGGTATTCAAGGCGACATCCGCCCCCTGGCGTGCAGCTTCGATCGCCGTCGCCCGTCCGATACCCCGCGATGCGCCCGTGATCAGGACGACCTTGTTCTCAAGCAGCATGCGGGCTCCGGCGGTAGTTCGGTTTCAGGATTTGGGCGACCAGCCCAGGTCGGCGCTGATCGCGTCGGCGGCCTCGGTCACGGTCTTGGTCAGTTCGGTCATCCGAGCGTCGGACATATATTGGGCAGCGGAAGACACGCTGAGCGCGGCGACGATCTGGCCGTTCACCGAACGGATCGGCGCGGCGACGCAACGGATCTGGTCTTCGTTCTCTTCCAGGTCGAAGGCGTAGCCCTTCTGGGCGTAGCCATGCATCCGCTCCAGCCAGACGGCGCGGGCGGATGAGTCATAGGTCGCGCCCGGCTCGGCGTAGAAATCGATCCAGTCCGCCTCGGTCTTGTCCAGGATCAGTGCCTTGCCCAGGCCGGTCGAGGCGATCGGATGACGTTCGCCCAGGCGCGAGCCGATGTTGATCCGCCTGCGCCCCGCCACCTTGTCCAGATACAGCGCATGACGCCCGTCCAGCACGCCCAGATGCACGGTGTCGTCGGTCTGGGCCGACAGCTGCTCCAGCCACGGCCGGGCCACGCGCGGCAAATGCATCTGCTGGCTGGCGGCATGGCCCAGCTCCAGCAGTTTGGGGCCGAGGGAGTAGCCCTCGCGCGGGCGGAACGACAGCAGCCGCCGCTCGACCAGGGCCGAGGCTAGGCGGTGGGTCGTGCTGCGCGTCAACTCCAGCTTTTCCGAAAGTTCGGCCAGCGGCAGGGAGCCGTCGATCACGGCGTCGATGACGTCCAGACCCCGCAGCAGGGTCTGGCTGCCGGACGCCTTGGCGCCGACCTCTTCATCCCCATCGACCTGTGCGGTCTTGATTGACGGCGTTCGTCCCATTTCGTAATCCTCATTCTCAGAATGTAGAAAAACGCGCAAGTCGCTCCTCTACACGGACCTGACTTTGACGCTGCGCACGGAGGAACGCCAGTGAAATCCCGCATTATGGGAGCAAATCACCAATCCTTGGTGATGGCGCGATGAGCCGCCTGCCCCGCATCAAACACGTCCGCGCCTTCGTCGTGAAAAACGACGGCACGGGCGGCGGCGCCGATTACCACGATCAGGGCGACGGCCACTGGATCGACGACCACATCGCCACTCCCATGGCGAAATACCCCGAGTACCGCCAGAGCCGCCGCAGCTTCGGCATCAATGTGCTGGGCACATTGGTCGTCGAGATCGAGGCCGAGAACGGCGTGGTCGGATTTGCGGTGACGACCGGCGGCGAACCCGCCGCCTATATCGTCGAGAAACACCTGGCCCGCTTCCTCGAAGGGCGCGATCCGTCCGAGGTCGAGAAGATCTGGGACCAGATGTATTTCTCGACCCAGTATTACGGCCGAAAAGGTCTGGTGGTGAACGCCATCTCCGGCGTGGATCTGGCGCTGTGGGACCTGCTGGGCCGTCTGCGTCAGGAGCCGGTTTTCGCCATGCTGGGCGGGGCGGTGCGCGACGAACTGACCTTCTACGCCACCGGCGCGCGCCCGGACAAAGCCAAGGAATTGGGCTTCATCGGCGGCAAGATGCCCCTGCACCACGGCCCGGCCGAGGGCGAAGAAGGCCTGCACAAGAACATCGCTGAACTCGCAGCCATGCGGAACGCCTGCGGCGAGGACTTCTGGCTGATGTTCGACTGCTGGATGGCGCTGGACCTGAACTATGCCACCCGTCTGGCGCACGAGGCGCACAAGCTGGGTCTGAAGTGGATAGAGGAGGCGCTCAGCCCCGATGACTACTGGGGCTATCAGGCGCTGAAGAAGAATGCCCCCAAGGGGATGTTGGTCACGACCGGCGAGCATGAGGCCACCCGCTGGGGCTTCCGCATGCTGCTGGAGATGGAATGCTGCGACATCATCCAGCCGGACGTGGGCTGGTGCGGCGGCGTCACCGAACTGCAGAAGATTTCGGCCCTGGCCGACGCCAAGGGCGTGCTGATGATCCCTCACGGCTCGTCGGTCTATTCCTACCACTTCGTGGTGACGCGCCATAACAGCCCATTCGCCGAGTTCCTGATGATGGCCCCCGGCGCCGACGAGGTCGTGCCGATGTTCCATCCGCAACTGATCGGCGAACCCGTCCCCGTACACGGCCGCCTGAAGGTTCCAGATACCCCCGGCTTCGGCGTCGAGCTGAACCGCAACATCGCCCTGCATCGCCCGTACGCGCGCCCCTAACTTCGCCACGACGAAAGCCCTTCCCTCACCATGAAACTGCTGCGTTACGGCCCCAAGGGCCAGGAAAAGCCGGGCACGCTGGACGCCGAGGGGCGCATCCGCGACCTGTCGGGCCACATCGCCGACATCACGCCGGACCAACTGTATGGCCCCGCGCTCGAGGCGCTGAAGGCCATCGACCCGACCACCCTGCCCCTAATCGAAGGCCAGCCCCGCTACGGCGTGCCAATCAATGGCGTGCGCAAATTCCTGGCCATCGGCCTGAACTTCGCCGACCACGCAGCCGAATCCAATCTGCCGATCCCCGAAGAGCCGGTGCTGTTCACCAAGGCCATTACCTGTCTGAACGGGCCGAACGACGACGTGGTCATCCCGCGCGGCTCGGAAAAGACCGACTGGGAGGTCGAGCTGGGCATCGTCATCGGCAAGCCCGCCTCCTACGTCACCAAGGCCGAGGCTTTGGATAACGTGGCCGGCTACGTCCTGATCAACGACGTGTCCGAGCGCGCCTATCAGACCGAGCGCGGCGGCACCTGGGACAAGGGCAAGGGCTGCGACACCTTCGGCCCCGTCGGCCCTTGGCTGGTCACGACCGACGAGGTCGGCGACGTTCAGGATCTGGACATGTGGCTGGACCTGAACGGCACGCGCATGCAGACCGGCAATACGAAGACCATGATCTTCGGCGTCGCCGAGATCGTGTCGTATCTGTCGGAGTTCATGACGCTGGAGCCCGGCGATCTGATCACCACCGGCACCCCGCCCGGCGTGGGTCTGGGCCAGAAGCCGCCGCTTTATCTGAAGGCCGGCGACACGGTGCGCCTGGGCATCCAGAAGCTCGGTGAACAGGGTCAGACCTTCGTGGAGTGGACGCGATGAGCGCCTATCAAGGCCGTTTCGCGGGCCGCACCGCCATCGTCACCGGCGGCGCGTCGGGCCTGGGCAAGGCCGCCGCCGCCCGCATCGTCGCCGAGGGTGGCAAGGTCGTGCTGTGGGACCTCAACGCCGAGGCGCTGACGGCCGCCGCCGCCGAGGTCGGGGCCGCCCATGTGATCGCCCTGGATGTCGCCGACCCCGAGGCCGTCGCCGCAGCGGCCCAGGACTCGGCCCAGGCGCTGGACGGCCGCATCGACATCCTGGTCGCCTCGGCCGGCATAACCGGCGCCACCGTGCCGGTGCATGAGTTTCCGATCGACAGCTGGAAGCGCGTCGTCGACATCAATCTGAACGGCGTCTTCTACTGCTCGCGCGCCATCGTGCCCTTCATGCTGGCCAACGGCTATGGCCGGATCGTCAATGTGGCCTCGGTCGCGGGCAAGGAAGGCAATCCCAATGCCTCAGCCTATTCCGCCTCAAAGGCCGGCGTGATCGGCTTCACCAAGTCGCTGGGGAAGGAACTGGCCGGCAAGGGCGTGGTCGCCAACAGCCTGACCCCCGCCACTTTCGAAAGCCCCATCCTGGACCAACTGCCGCAAAGCCAGGTCGATTACATGCGCTCCAAGATCCCCATGGGCCGCCTGGGCGAGGTCGAAGAGAGCGCCGCCATGGTCTGTTTCATGGCCTCCGAAGAGTGCAGCTTCACCACCGCCTCGACGTTCGACACGTCGGGCGGACGCACCACCTACTAGGCAGGTGACGACATGAGCGGCCGCGTCTCTAGACCTTCGGTCGCGCGCGGCCGCTCGATGCGTATGGCAGTGGCCTTTGGGGCAATCGCCGCCGGTTTTCTCGCGCAGCGAGTCTTGGCGCAGACCGCGCCGGCGGCCGGCGGCCCTCCCATCATATCACAGGACGATTTCCTTCAGACCCGGCGCTACGCCCTGCGGGCGGGCGACGACGAGACGTCCCTGACCCTGTTCTCGCCGCAGAACGGACGACGCAGCGGCGCGGCGGTCATCATCGCGCCCGGCGGCGGCTATATCGGCTTAGCCGGAAATCTGGAAGGCCGTCAGGTCGCCGACTGGTTCGCCGCGCGGGGTGTGACTGCCTTCGTACTGAAATACCGTTTCGGAGCAGAACATCCCCTGCCCCAGCCGATAGAGGACGGCGAGCTTGCGGTCCGCTACGTCCGCGCCAACGCTCTGCCTTTGGGCGTCGACCCTGACAGGATCGGCCTGATAGGTTTTTCGGCAGGCGGTCATCTCGCGGTTATGACGGTCAGCCTGTCGGACGCTGGCGATCCGGCCGCCGCCGATGCGGTCGAGCGCGTCTCCAGCCGACCCGACTTTCTGATCCTTGCCTATCCCTGGCTGGAAGCGACGACCGTGAACGCCGAAGGCGGTTCGGAATACTGCCGCTTCGCTCGCATGGCCCGTTTGGAGTGCAATCCCCAAGACTACATGGCCTATACGCCCCTGCCTGGCGTGGTCGCAAAGGCACCGGCCACCTTCATCTATCACACCACCGACGATGTTCTTGTGCCGGTCGGCGGCTCCGTCGCGCTGTATTCCGCCTTGGCGGCGGCTGGTAAGGACGTGGAGATGCACCTGTTCGCTCATGGTTCTCACGGCTCGGGTCTGGGCGGCGGCGATGCGGCGCTTGGCCTGTGGCCTCAGGCGCTGGACAACTGGCTGCGCACGCGCGGATATTTCAATAAAGAGCCTTTGGCTAAGCCATGATGTCCGACCTTCGCATTGTCGACAGCCATGTCCACCTGTGGGACCTGTCGCGCGCCCGCTACGGCTGGCTTCAGGACCAACCCCTGCCGAACAATCCGGCCGGGGACATGAGCCCCATCGCGCATAAAAACTATCTCCTGGACGACTATCTGGTCGATACGGCAGGCTGGCGCGTGGACAAGATCGTCCATGTCGAGGCGGGGCAGCCCATCGGTCAGCAGTTGCCCGAGACCGGCTGGCTGCAATCTCTCGCAGACCAGCGCGGCTATCCCCACGGCATCGTCGCCGGCGCCGATATGCTTGACCCAGACCTGGACGCCCTGCTGGAAGCCCATGCGGCGCGCCGGAATGTGCGCGGCATGCGCCAGATCATCTGTTGGCATAAGGACCCGCTGAAAACCTACACCGACCATGATCTGCTGCATGACCCCAAATGGGTCGAAGGCTTCGCCAAGCTGGCGCGCCACGGCCTGTCGTTCGACCTTCAGCTCTATCCTTCGCAGATGGCGACCGCAGCCATCATCGCTGCTCGCCATCCCACCATCCCTATGATCGTCAATCACGCCGGCCTGCCGACCGATCGCGATGCGGCTGGCATAGCGCGCTGGCGTCAGGGCCTGCGCCTGCTGGCCGCCCAGCCGCAGATCTCGATCAAGATTTCGGGCTTGGGCATCACCGACCGCGCCTGGACGGCCGACAGCATTCGCCCCGTCGTTCTGGAGTGCATCGACGCCTTCGGAACCGAGCGCGCCATGTTCGCCTCCGACTTCCCGGTCGAGAGCGTCCACGGAACCTTCGACGCCTTCTACTCTGCCTTCGATGCGATCACGGCCGACTTCTCGGCCGACGAGCGCGATCGCCTGTTTGCCCGCAACGCCGAGGCGATCTACCGCCTCTGACGTCGCTGCTTTACGGCGGTCAGGGCCTGTAGCCCAGACGCGCCGCAGCTTCTTCCAGACTGTCGCCAATCAGAGCCAGGTTTTCGATGGCGGCCAAACTCCATTGCGCCGCATCGTTGGTGGAGACCTGCGCGTCCTCCTGTATGGGGCGAAGCACATCGACGCCGCCCACGGGGGTCGAACGCGCGCCGAGCAACGCCTGTAGCTTGGCGAGATCGCGACCCAGAAACTCGCTCCATGCGCGTTGCGCCAAAGCGGCGTCGCCCTCCTTGTTCGCCGCAAAGGCCGTCAGGCGCGAATGGGCCTCGGTCAGCGATCGGCCCTTGGGCGCCTCGCCCAGCAGGCCGGCGATTTCATTGTCCGGGGCGTTGTAATAGCGGCAATATTCCAGCCATGCCCGGCGATAGGACGGCACGTCTAGCAGATCGAGCAACTCAGCGTTCATCTCCGCCACGCCGAAGACGGCGTTCAGATGCGACACGGCGACATAGTCGCCTTGCCCCTGATAACGGCCGGTGGCCAGGTCGAACGGAGCCTCCCCGGCGAACCAGCGGCGCTTCATGCCGCCGATGGTGGTCATGCCGTTGACGATCCGGTCGCGCCAGCGGCGGTCGCCCGTCCGCTCCCATTCCGTCAGCCAGGCCGAGATGAAGGCGCCCCAGGACGTGCCGAAGCCGGACACCACCTGTCCTTCGGGCACGGCGCGCCCCGGCGCGGGCGGCAGTTTACGGGAGATGTCGACGTTCTGGAGCGCATAATCCGACTCGTTCAGTTCGCGCATCAGGTCGCCAACCCGCTCGTCCGCCGTCAGGAAGTAGTAGATGCGGCGGTAGGCGACATTCGACACGCGCGGCTGCTTGGACGAGTCCGACCAGTGCTGCACGCCATGGCGGGTGCCGAAGCCCTTGAACCGGCCCAGGTGATAGACGTCCACCTCACCCGTGTGACGCGTCATGGCCTCGGCCAGCTTGAACACGTCGGCGCGGCCCGTCCGCAGATAGCTGGTCCACAGCCACAGGTCGGTCGAAAGCTCCGAGTTGTCCCAGGCATAGCCGCCGACGTCGTAGCGCCACATGTGGCGATCCGGATCATAGGTGTGCATGACGTCGCCATACGACCAGAACCCGTACCAGCGGCGCTGATCGACCTCCTGGATATAGTGATCCAGCAGATGGGTCAGCCGCCCCTCCAACGCCGCGCGGATAGGCGTGGACGCATCGGGCAAGGACCAATCGCCGAACACGCCCGCCATATGCATCCGGACCGGCTCAACGGTAAGGCGCGCCGGATCGGCGATCTGTTCGGCCATGGCCGAGAAGTCCGCATGCGAGGGCGTCGCGCCCAGAGCCCACAGCGTCAGTTCAGAGGTGCGCGCGATGCCGTGGGCGTCTTCCCAGCCGGCCTCGTAGTCCTCATAGGTGATATCCAGACCGACCAGTTCCTCGGCCGTCGTGTCCATGCCGTTGGCGCTGCGATAGGCACGCAGGTCCATGGCCGGGGCTTCCGGCGACCACATCCATGCCATCAGTTGCGCGGTGTCGGTATGGGCGTTGCGGATGTCCAGAGCGACCGGCGCGCGTTGCCAAAAGTCTTTCAGCCCCAGGGCGACCCCGCCCGAGGCGCCGCCCACATAGGCCAGGCCCCGACTGCGCTTGCCCGCATTGGAGTCGATCCAGGCATGGCCTTCGCTGGTCCGCTTGCGCAGGGTGAAACCGTCCGGCGACAGATGGCTGAAGGAAAAGTCCCCCCACTCCGGCACCCACTGCAGGCCGTCGTTCTTCAGAATGTCGGGCAGGTCGGCGAAGGCCACCGCCCGGCCCTCGATCTGGGCCTGGCGCACGGCCGCCGTCGGATTGGCGCGGGTCCGAAGCCCCGTCAGGGTCCGCACCGCCTCGCCCCACACCCCCTCGCCCTCTCCGGCGAAACGGATGTGGCGGTTATAGCTTTCGTCGGTCATCGGCGTGTCGGCGACGACGCCCAACCCCCGTATGAAGTCGGTCTTCGGGTCGCCGTCGAAGATGAAGCTGTGCACGATCCGCACGGCGTCCGATCCAGCATAGAAATACAGCCGCACCGAAACCGGCAGCCACTCGCGCGTCCCATCGGTGTGAACGCCGTCCAGCTTGATCACCGCGCGCACGGGGCCGGACTGTTCGACCACGGCCTGACGGACGCGGACGCCGTAGCGCGAGGATTTTAACGCGCCTCCCGCCTCCAGTTCGGGCTTGTCCTGCGACAAGGCGACCAGCGACAGCTTGCCGACGACCGAACGGCCGCCGCGCGTGGCGCCGGAAACCAGGGCATCGCCCGACTTCGGCACGCGCCATTCCAGATCGCCGACCGTAACGACGATTTGCCGCCCCTGATCGGCGACCTTCACCGGCTTGGCGGGTGCAGGCGAGGCGCCGGGGGCCAGCATCAGACCGTCCAGCGCCGCATCGCCGCTCACCGCATGGGCCGACCATTTCAGCGAACCGTCGGGCCAATAGGCGATCGGCCAGGACTGTGCAGGCGTGGCGTGACCCGAGCCGTCGCGGACGCTGAACGTCTGATTGGGGCGAAGAGCGCCACGCGGCCAGGGCACGCCGAAGGTCGTCCCCTCCAGCCGTGCGGGCTTGTGCCCGTCCAGCCAGCGCAGCGGGGTCTCAGGCGCGGTGCGACGCGGCGCAGCCAAGGCGGCGCCGGACACGGCCTGAGCGGCTGCGAGAGAGACGGCGCCCATCAGCAGGTGACGCCGAGAAGGTTGGAACGACATGTTGGACTCCCGCCGCCCCAGCGGCGCTTGACGCACTGAAACAAAGACGGCCGCCGCCCGCTGAGGCGACGGCCGCGATCACCGGAATGATCAGTATTTGTAGGTCGCGCCGAGGAAGAAGCGACGGCCCGAATAGCCCCTGTTGATCAGGCGGATGTCGCCCGCATAGGTGCTTTCATCCTCCTCCGTCAGGTTCTTGCCTTCCGCAAAGAAGGTCAGCCCCTTCAGGCCCGGCTTCCACGAGATCTTGCCGTCCAGATAGCCGGTCGGCTCCTTGATGATCGGATTGCCCGACTGGTCGGCCGCCGTGACCAAATATTCCGACCGATAGTTGTAGGCCAGGCGGGCGTTGATCGGACCGCGCTCATACCAAAGTGTAGCGTTGTAGCTGGTGCTGGACAGGCCGGGGTAAGACAGTTCCGAGCCGTCCAACTGGCTGTAGACACCCACATCGGACGCTTCCTGATAGGTGTAGTTCACGTCCGCACCCAGGCCCGAAAGCAGACCGGGCAGGAAGGTGAAGGCGGTCTTGGCCGTCAGCTCGACGCCAGAGATTTTGGCGCCCTCGCCATTGATGAAGCTGTTGTAGAAATACAGGACGCCGTCGCCGAACACATCTCTCTGACCCAGGCTGGTCCGCGAGGGCAGATAGAAGGTCTGGATATCCTTGTAGAAGAAGCCGGCCGAGAACTGCGTGTCGCGGTTCGGATACCATTCGAAGGACAGGTCGTATTGCGACGCCTCGTAGGGCTTCAAGTCAGGATTACCGGCCGAGCAGCTGTCCGGACCGTCTTCCGCCGTCCCGTCGTTGGCGAAGTTGATGGTGCAGGTCATGTTCGGCAGCAGATAGTTGTACAGCGGCCGCGCCATCAGCTTGGCGTAACCCGCCCGCACGCTCAGCACATTGTCGATCAGCCAAGCGTTCACGTTGAAGCTGGGCAACCACTTCGTATAGTCGCGAGTCTGTTCGACCAGGGTATTGGAAACCACGGCGGTGGTCGCCACGCCATTGACCAGGCGCGTCTCGTTGCGCGTGAATTTGCCGGCCGTATTCGTTTGGGTATGGACCCGACGCAGACCCAGGTTGCCGACGAGATCGAGCCCGAAGATCGGCAGAGCCCAATCCAGACGGACATACTGGGCGTCGGTCTGCTCCTTCACCCGGTACGGGATCTGATCGTAGGTTTTTCCGTCATTGCCGACGCCTGAATAGAGGTTGTCCAGATTGAAGTGGCTGGTGTCCAGATACTGGGCGATGGCGTTGAAGTTCGGATACATCCAGTTCGACGGCAGCGACCCGCCACCGTAGTAGAAGTCCGAAGGAAGGGGCGTCATGGCCGCGGCGAACACCGAGTTCGAGAAGGCCCGCGACCAAGTCTCCGTCGTGTTCCAGTAGCTGGTCTGATACGGATTGCCGTACAGCGCGGCGGTCTGATCGACGGTCGCCGTGTCACTCACCCGCGAGGTCGAGTTCACCGAATTGGCGTAGATGACTATGTTGTCCAGTTCGGACGCCAGGTTGGCGCCGGGGCTGACGATGAAGCCACCGTAGTCATAGCCTTGCGTTTCGGCGTTTGAGTAGCGGCCACCGAACTTGATGTTGGTGAGGAATGTCGTCCGAGGATCGAAATCGACGTCAAGCTTGTACTGATCTTCGCTGTTGGACGACTGCGACGGCCGATACTGGATTTGGTACTGACTGACCGCCGAGGCATCGGATGGCGAGAAGCCTGGGGCGAACGTAAAGATTGGAGCGGAGGTGCCAGGTTCAAGGCTGACGACCATTCCCGGCGTGTTGAAGCTGACCGAGACGTTGTTTGTCTGGCTCAACGTCTCGCTCTTGGCGTTGGCGCCCAGGAAATCGACCTTGAAGCGGTCATTATACCACTTCAAGCCATAGGTGATGTAGTCGGAACTGGTTTCATACTGGAAGTCGCGCGACGAGATGCTGAATGACGTATCGCCGCCACGCCCGGAAGTGCCCAGGCAGTTGCCGACCCGATACTGGACGACGTTGTGGTTCGCGTCCACGACCACGCCCGGCACGGTTTCCGCCGTGGTCGTCGTCACCCGCGGGCAGGTGGCACCGACGGTGTAATTAAGACGATCCAGCGAAGTGAAATCAGTGCCGTAGTTGATATCGTTCAGCTGCTGCGTCCGTTTGTTCGTCTGATAGGTGACGAAGCCGCGCAGATTGTCGGCGAACTTGTATTCTGCCGTGAACTCGCCAGACGTCCGCTCGTCATCGCGGGTCCAGACGCGATAGCGCGGCACACGCGGATTATAGTCGTACCACTGGCTTTGGCACGCTGTGCGAGCCTGGGCCGTCGTCAGGGTGTTGGCGTCCGGCGTCGTAAAGGTCGCGCACGCCGCCTCGCTGCCGACGGCGGCGATCGCGTCGTTCACGGCTCGGCTGTACGACTGGTTGTAGTAGTTGACGGTCTTTTCCGACGAGTTGTCGAAATCCGCCAGACGCGCCCAAGAGTGGTCGTCGTAGAAGTCGCCGCGCGTCTGAACGCTGTCATAAGTGACATTGGCCATCAGGCCCAAACGGCCGTCGAGCAGTTGCGTCGCGCCAAAGAAGCTGGCGCGAGGCTTCCAGTCGGGCAGTGTGTCCAGCTTTTGGCCCGACACGGTCATGGAGAATGTCGGCTTGTTGAAGTCCAAGGGCTTGCGGGTCTGGACCGACACTGTGCCGCCAACGGCGCCTTCGGTCATGTCAGCCGTGAAGCCCTTGAACACGTCGATCGACTTGACGATTTCGGCCGGCAGTTCGCGGAAGTCGTTGGAGCGGCCGCCGCCGCCATAGACGTTTAGATTGCCCGCTGTGGACAGGACGCTAACGCCGTTGATTTCGACGCGGTTCAGGTCGGGCTCGACGCCTCGGATCGAGACGGCGTTGCCTTCGCCGAAATCACGCGACAGCTGAACCCCGGTGACGCGGCCCAAAGCCTCACCCACATTCTTGTCAGGAAACTGGCCGATGTCGTCGGCGACGATGGAGTCCGACACGGTGCTGGCCGAACGCTTGCGGTTCATGGCCGACTGCAGGCTGGATCGCGTGCCGACGACGACGACTTCATCGACGGTCGATACGGGAGCGTCCGCCGCCTGAGTTTGCGTCGTCTCCTGCGCATTCGCGACGCTGGCGGACGCCAGCACAAGAGCCGCGGCGCCGGCGGTATGCATGAAGCGGCGAGCCCATCGCCCGTTCGACTGTGTCGTCACTGAAGTTCCTCCTCTAGCCCTGCGGCCTTATTGTTCGAACGACGCCTTCGCGACCGCCCCCCGGCGGCCCTGATTTCGAAGGCTGAGGTGCGAGCGTCATTCACGCTCGGCAGATCATTTGCAGTTGGCGTTGGCGGCGGCGTCGATGACGTCTGCCCGCTGACGCGGCCTTCACGTTTCCCTCCGGCAAACGGTCCTTTGCGGACTCATCTTCTTGTTATGACAAGTTCATAACATCATCGACGCTTTGTGCCAAATATGAAATTTTGTTTTCATATTGTGGGATGGTGAAGTGCGCGCGGTGTAAAGTCGTTCTATGTCAGTCGGTTGCGGCCCCACAGGCGGTCGTATCGCCACCCCGTAAGGCTTTCGACTATGGTCTTGGCTTCAGGACTCGAAGGCTCTGTCTCGCCGGCGCGCAACCGGTCGATCTCGTGCATCAGGATGGCGTGACTGGGCTGATCCAACCGGAACGACCAGGACAAGATCGCGCCTGCCGCCATGACCAGCATCGGCCCGAACACCAGCAGACCCGCGACCGTGGCCACCGCGCCCGGCGTCTGAACGACCACAGCCCCCGCCGCCCCGGTCTTGGGCGAGATATAGCCTCCGGTTTCGATGATCCAGCCCGTCAGGATGATGGCCCCGGACTGAGCCACCTTGCGCACCAAAGTCATGACGCCGGCGAATATGCCCTCACGCCTTTGCCCGGTGACGGCCTCATCGACGTCCGGCAGATAGTTATAGACCGACCAGGGCACGAAGTTCAGCGTGCCGCGCCCCAACCCGGCCAAAACGATCGGCCCCAGCAGCCAGAAAGCTGCGCCCAGGTTGAACCCGCCCGAGACCGGATTGATCAGGGCGAACAGATCCTGCCCCCCGACCGTCGGCCGCACGAAATAGAAGATCAGCAGCAGCATCAGTGCGGCGGTGAAGAAGCCCGCCGCGATCCGATAGGCGACAACCGGCCCGATGCGGATGACCAGGTGGATCGCCACCATGACCGAGATCAGCTGGGCGACGTACATCACCGTCATCATCTGCGAGATCATGACCGTCGCGCCCAGCATCACGGTCGCCACGAAGATCGGGAAGGCGGTATTGAAGATGTCCTGGGAGATATAGCCGCCCAGATAGATCGACAGATGCTGGCGAAAGGCGCGGATGCGCAGCGTCGAAAACAGATCGCGAAACATGTTGACCGGGATCAGGGCCGCCCGGCGCAGGTTCAGCGGCTCGGCCTTCATCGCCTTTTCGTCGGCGGTGAACGGCCGCTCCCAGGTGAAGATCACCACTAGGATCACAACGGCGCTGAACAACAGGCCGAAGATCGCCGCCATGATCAGAAAGGTCTGAGCCGAATCCTTGCCGCCGAAGTTGTTGATGATCAGGGTCGGCAGATAGGACGCCAGGATGGCCGAGCTTTGCGCCACTAGCATGCGCGCGCCGGCGAACTTAGCCTTCTCCTTATAGTCCTTGGTCATCTCGGCCGCGAGCGTTTCCCAAGGGATGAGAAACATCGTGTAGAGCAGCTCGAAGAAGATGAAGGTCGCCAGATAATAGACGAAGGTCTGGCCGCTGATGAAGATCAGGGCGAAGCTGGGCAGCAGCGGAATGGTGATCAGCAGGAAGATCTTGCGCCGTCCCACCGTTCGCCCGATCCAGGTGTGGCGCAGATTGTCCGACACATACCCGATCAACGGGCAGGTGATGGCCTCCAATAGGCGCGGCAGGCCCAGGATCAGGCCTGCCTCAACCGGCGTGAGGTCGCAGAAGGTCGTGAAGAAGTAGAACAGCCAGCCGGTGATCACCGCCTGGGCGCCCGCCCCCAGCATATCGCCGGAGCCCCAGCCCCAGTAGTTGTACCAGCGCGGGGAGCGGGCGGACGATAGCGTGGACGTCATCTCGACTTCTCCAGACCGCGTCGCGTCAGATGTACTGACGCAGGAATTCGCCCAGGCACAGGATCGCCAGGGACTGGCCGTAGGGCATGGAGGTCAGGGGAATGTCCTTATAGCCCTGCAACTCATCGAAGACCGGCGTGCCGAACGACACCTGCTGCAACTCGCCGGCCTCCGAGATATTGGCCAGCACGCCCTTGATCGCCTTCAGCGCCATGGGGGCGTATTCGGCGCTGATGTAGCGTTTGCGGACCGCCTTCAGGATACCGTAAGCGAAGCCGGCGGTCGCCGACGCCTCCAGATAACTGTCCTCATCGGGGATCAGGGTGCGCCACAGGCCGCTTTCGTCCTGATGCTGGGCCAGGGCCTTCACTTGGGCCTCCAGCGTCTCGATCAGGAAGCGTCGCAGGCTGTCCTCGGGCGGCAGGTCCAGCAGTTCGATGAACTCAGGGATGGCGATGGTGACCCAGCAGTTCCCGCGCGCCCACAGGGCGTCGGCGAAGTTGTGCCGCCCCAGGAAGGTCCAGCCGTGGAACCACAGGCCGGTCTTGCGGTCGAACAGGTATTTGATGTGGATGAGGAACTGCTTCTTGGCTTCCTCGACATAGTGCGGGCGATCCAGCACCAGGCCGATCTTGGCCAGCGGAAGGACGCTCATCATCAGGGTGTCGTCCCACAGTTCCTGCGGGTTCTCATCATTGAAAACGATGTGCTGGAACCCGTCTTCCTCGGTGCGAGGCAGGCCGTCCATCAGCCATTCCGCCCAAATGTCCAGGTAGGGGATGAAGGTCTGGTCGCCCGTCTGCTCGTACAGATAGGCCAGGGTCAGGAAGGGCGAGACGGTGTTGATGTTCTTGGTCGGCGTTCCGGCGGCGAACCGGTCGCGGAACCAGTTCAGCATGATGTTCAGCGCTGCCGGATCATTGGTCTGCTCGTACAGCTTGTAGATGCCGTACAGGCCGATGCCGTGGGTCCATTCCCAGTCGTTCCAGCCCTTGGTGTCGATGACGCGGCCGTCTTCCAGACGCAGCAAGAACTCGCCGGTGTCGTCCTTGATGTTCACCAGATTATCCATCAGGCGCGCGATGGCGTCGCGGATGTCGGCGTAAGGCAAGTCGTGGATCAGGTTCGGCATCGCGGATTCCCAAGGCGCCGAAGCGCCGTCATGCATATCGGTGAATACGGACAGGCAGGGATTTCCACGGACACAACGGCGACAAGCCGTCATGCGCGCCCATGGCCTCCCCGATCGTTTCCACCTTGTTCTCGAAAACAGCGCCTAGCAACGCCGTCCCATTTCTTATATGCCATTCTCATTATGTGAGCATAAAGGGGTCGTCAAGAACGCCGCCTGGCTCTCTCAAGCCTTTGTGACGGACGTTCATCCAGAACCAGCCGTCACGATCAAACCGTTCGAGGCCAAAGACCATGTCCGATCCGATGTATGACAAGATTTATCAGGCGACCCATCCGGACATGATGGAAGGCGCGACAAACCAGCAACTGCGCGACCGCTATCTGGTCGGCGGCCTGTTCACGTCGGACAAGGTCAGCCTGAACTATTCGCACAACGAGCGGATGGTGTTGGGCGGAGCCATGCCGGTCGCCGGCACGCTGAGCCTGCCCACCCATTCCGAGCCGCCGTCATTGGCGGGCAAGCCCTTCCTGCACGCGCGCGAACTGGGCGTGGTCAACATCGGCGGCGCCGGCACGATCACCGTCGACGGCGAAACGGCCGATCTGGCCTTCCGCGACGGCCTGTATGTGCCGATGGGATCGAGCGACGTCACCTTCGCCTCGAAGAACGCGGCCGATCCGGCGCGCTTCTATCTGATCGCCATGCCGGCCCACGCCCGCTACGACTTGACCAAGATTTCGATCGACGAGGCCGTGCCGCTGGAGATGGGGGCGCTGGAAACCTCCAACGAGCGGACCATCTATCAGTACATCGTTCCCGCCAAGGTGAAGTCTTGCCAGCTGCTGCTGGGCGTCACGGTGCTGAAGCCCGGATCGGTGTGGAACACCATGCCGCCGCACCTGCACGACCGTCGCTCGGAGGCGTATCTCTACTTCGGCCTGGGCGAGAACGACCGCGTCTTCCACTTCATGGGCGAGCCGGACAACGCGCGCCACATCGTCATGGCCGATGGCGAGGCGGTGATCAGCCCCCCGTGGTCGATCCATATGGGCTCCGGCACGTCCAACTACACCTTCATCTGGGGCATGGGCGGCGAGAACCTCGACTACACCGACATGTGCAAGCTCGACATCTGCCAACTGCGCTGATCAGGCCTTGAGAGGAAGCACCGTCATGAGCAATCCGTTCGACCTGACCGGCAAGGTCGCCCTGGTCACCGGCGGCAACGTGGGTCTGGGCCAAGGCATCGCCCTGGCCCTTGCCGAAGCCGGCGCCGACATCGTCTCGGTCGCCCTGTCGGTGTCCGACGACACGGTCGCTAAGGTCCAGGCGATGGGCCGTCGCGCCCACGCGATCAGCGCCGACCTGACCTCGATCGAGCCGGTCGAGCGCGTAGTTCAGGAAGCTCTGGCCGCCATGGGCCGGATCGATATCCTGGTGAACAACGCCGGCCTGATCCGTCGCGCCGACGCCGTCGACTTCACCGAGGCCGACTGGGACCTGGTGATGAACATCAACCTGAAGACCGTCTTTTTCATGAGCCAGGCGGTCGCTCGTTTGTTCATCAAACAGGGCGATGGCGGCAAGATCATCAACATCGCTTCCATGTTGTCCTTCCAGGGCGGGATCCGCGTGCCGTCCTATACGGCGTCCAAATCGGGCGTCGCCGGCCTGACCAAGCTGATGGCCAACGAATGGGCCCCGCACCGCATCACCGCCAACGCCATCGCCCCCGGCTATTTCGCCACGGCCAACACCCAGGCCCTGCGCGAGGACCCGGTCCGGTCGGCCGAGATCCTGGGCCGCATCCCGGCCGGTCGCTGGGGCGAGCCGTCGGACCTGGGCGGCGCGGCCGTCTTCCTGGCCAGCCGGGCCTCCGACTACGTCCAAGGGGCCATCCTGCCGGTCGACGGCGGCTGGCAGGCGCGCTGATCCGAGGCTAGAGTTGCGACCATGACCCAAGCTGCATCTTCCCGCCGCATCCTCTGCTTTGGCGAGATGCTGCTGCGGTTTTCGCCCAACGCCAATGAACTGCTGATGCAGTCGCCTGCGCTGACCGTGCGTCCGGCCGGCGCCGAGGCCAATGTTGCCGTGTCGCTGGCCCGCTTCGGTGCGCCGACCGGCATGGCGACGGTCTTGGCCGACAATGCGCTGGGTCGAGGCGTCCGCGACGAGGTGCGCAAGCACGGCGTCGATACCTCTCAGATCGTGTTCAAACCGGGCCGAATGGGCCTGTATTTCCTGACGCCCGGCGCCGTACGGCGTCCGTCGGAGGTGCTGTACGACCGCGCGGGTTCGGCCTTCGTCGAGCACGTCAATACGGCGTTCGACTGGGACCAGTTGCTGGACGGGGTCGAATGGCTGCACGCTTCGGGCGTGACCCCTGCGACAGGACCGAACGGTTCTTCCGCCGCTGTCGCCCTCATCGAGGCCGCCGTCCACAAGGGCGTGAAGATCAGCTATGACGGCAACTTCCGCGGCAAGTTGTGGGAACAGTGGGACGGCGATCCCCCGACCACGCTTGGCAAGATGCTGGCGGGCGCCACGGTCGCCTTCGCCGACGACCGCGACTTCGCCCTGGTGCTGAAGACGAAGTTCGACAGCGCCGATCCGGCCGTGCGTCGCCGCGAAGCCGCCAGGGCCGCCTTCGCCGCCTTTCCCCGCCTCCAACGCATCGCCTGCACCTTACGGGTTCAGGAAAGCGTGGCCGACCAGGCCCTGTCCGCCGTCATGCTGACGCGGAACGGCGACGACGTGATCGAGACCAAAGCCGAGGCCATTCACATGGTCGGCGTCATCGACCGCGTCGGCGGCGGCGACGCCTTCGCCTCGGGCGTCCTGTTCGGTCTGTGGAGCGGATGGTCGGATCAGGAGGCTCTCGACTTCGGCCTCGCCGCCGCCGGCTTGAAACATTCCGTGCCCGGCGATTTAAACCTTTTCACCGCCGACGACGTGCGCGCCGCCATGGGCGACGGCGGGTTCGATATCCGGCGATAGGCCGCCCCTCGCGAAGAGACACCCCGATGCTGACGGCGATCCTGATGGTGGCGACGATATCGACCTGGCGCTTCGACCTGGCGACCCAGCCGAGCTCGCCGGGCCGGATCGCGGTTCCGCCCAGCCAGACCTATCAGCCAGGCGGCTATGGCTTCGAGCCACAGGCGACGTCGGACGGATATGTCTTCTCGGCGGCTGTCCCCGAGGGTTTCTATCGCGTCACCATCCGCTTCGGCGGGCCCGAGGCCGGACGCACCACGGTCAAGGCCGAGGCCCGGCGGCTGATGGCGCGAGACATCGTCACTGCGCCGGACGTCTATCAGACCCGCAGCTTCATCGTTTCTGTGCGCGGCCCTTCCCTGCCCTCGCCGCCCGCCAATGCGCCGGGCGGATCAACCGTCGTGTTGACGCCGCAGGAGATCGCCTCGCGCACCTGGGACGATCGGCTGACGTTGGAGTTTCTGGGCCATCCACAGGTCTCCACCATCGACATCGCGCCGGTCGAGGCGCCCGTGATCTATCTGGCGGGGGATTCTACCGTCACCGACCAACCGTCCGAACCGGCCGCCAGCTGGGGCCAGATGCTGCCCGCCCTGCTGACACCTGACATCGCCGTAGCCAACTACGCCCAGTCGGGCGAGACGCTAAAGTCATTCATCAGCGAACTGAGACTGGCCAAGATCCTGACCACGCTGAAGACCGGGGACTGGTTGCTGATCCAGTTCGGCCACAACGATCAGAAGGTCCAATGGCCCCAGACCTACGCGGCTCCCGACACGACCTATCCGGCCTATCTGAAGGTCTTCATCGCCGAGGCGAAGCGACGCGGCGCCCATCCGGTCCTTGTCACCTCGCCCGAGCGTCGCAACTTCCGCGACGGACGCATCCAGGACACCCTAGGCGCCTATGCCGAGGCCGCACGCCGAGTCGCGCGCGAGGAAGACGTGCCTCTGATCGACCTAAACGACGCCGCCCGCCGCATCTACGAGGCGCTGGGTGAGGATCGAGCTGCGGCCCTGTTCAACGACGGCGGGGCCGACCGCACCCACCACGACAATGCAGGCGCCTGGCTTCTGGCCCGCGCCGTCGCCGTCCAGCTTGCCGAAAAGGCTCCCGATCTGGCGGCCCATATCGCGCCCAGCTTCCGCACCTTGACGCCGGACGCCCCGCCGATGGCCGAGACCGACATCGCGCCCAGCCTGATGGCCAGCCCCGAGCGCCCACGCGGCGATTGATCGCGCAGCAGGAAGTTTGACGCGCCGCCCCGGACAATCTACCAAATGATGAAACAGAATACCGAATAATCGGAACTGGAGGAATCATGAGCGCGCTTCACGCCTTTCGCATGCAGCTCAAGCCCGGCGCCGTCGCCGAGTACAAGGCGCGGCATGACGCGATCTGGCCGCAACTGGCCGAACTGCTGAAGAACAGCGGCGTCAGCGACTATTCGATCTTCCTGGACGAAGAGACCCTGTCCCTGTTCGCCGTCCTGCGGCGTGCCGAGAACCATACCTTGGACGACCTGCCCAACCACCCGCTGATGCGCAAATGGTGGACGCATATGGCGCCCCTGATGGAGGTCGAGCCGGGCGACAAGCCGCGTGAATGGTCGCTGCAACTGATGTTCCATCAAGCCTGATGCGCGCCCTTCTCCTCGCGGCTGCCGTCGCCGCCGCCGCCCCGCTGATACAGGCTTCCACCGCCATCGCCCAGACGGCCCACGCCACCGCCGATTTCACCGCCCCCGCCCAGACTTTCGGACGCGTCTCCTATGACGCCCGATCCCTGATGATCGACGGCAAGCGCCTGGTCATCTGGTCCAGCGAGATGCACCCCTTCCGCCTGCCCAGCCCCGAGCTGTGGCGCGATGTGCTGCAGAAGATGAAGGCCAGCGGATTCAATACCGTCGCCTTCTATTTCGACTGGGGCTATCACAGCCCCAAACAGGGGGTTTACGATTTCACCGGCATCCGCGACCTGGATCGGTTGCTGAAGATGTCCGAGGAAGAGGGCCTGTACGTCATCGTCCGGCCCGGTCCCTACGCCAACGCCGAACTGACGCGTGGCGGTTTCCCCGGGTGGCTGGTCAATCAGCGCGCGCCGTCGCGCACGGATTCGCCGGACTATCTGGTCGCCGCCGACGAATGGATGACCCAAGTCAACGCCATCATCGCCCGCCATCAGATCAATGGCGACGGCCGGGGCAATCAGGGCTCGGTCATCCTTTATCAGATCGAGAACGAGCTGGCGGTCACGACCCCGGCGCACCGCCGCTACATGGATCACCTCTACGCCAAGGCGCGGGCCGACGGCATCAATGTGCCGATCTTCCATAACGACCAGGGCCGCAACGGCTATTGGGCGCCCGAGAGCTCGTCCGTCGACAAGGTGGTGCATGGCCCTGTCGATCTCTACGCCTTCGACGGCTATCCTGGCGGGACCTGTACCGTGGGCGGCCAGGTCACGCGCGGCGCGGCGGCCCCCGACTGGGGCTTTTATGGTCCGGGCGGCGCCAAGGGCGGCGCGTCGGCCTCGTCCTCGACTCCCGGTTTCATGGCCGAGATCGGCGGCGGCTGGTTCGACTATTGGGGCTCCAACGGCGGCTATGAGTGCAACGCCCGTCAACGCGGCGAGCGGTTCCAGCGCGTCTTCTACGGCGTGAACCTGGCCAACGGCATTTCTCTGCAGAGTATCTATGTCGGCTTTGGCGGCACCAGCTGGGGCTGGCTGGCGGCGCCGGTGGTCTTCACCAGCTACGACTATGGCGCGGCCATCTCCGAGGCGCGCGAAATACGGCCGAAGGCTGAGGAGATGAAGCAGCTGGCGGGCCTGCTGGAGTCGGTGCCCGATTTGGCCGGCATGATCCCCGCCGGGCCGGTGGAGATCTCGTCGCCGAACATCCAAGTCTATCATAACCGCAGCCCGGAGACGGACGCCCGCTTCCTGCTGGTCACGCACGAGCCGTCGAACGGCCAGACGAACGACGACTTCACCGTCACCGCGAACCTGCCAGACGGCCGCTACATCGTACCGATGACGCTGAGCGGCTTTGACGCCAAATGGCTGGTCGCCGGGGTCGATCTGGCCGGTCAGCGGCTGGTCTATTCGACGTCGGAGGTCCAAGCGGTCCTGCCGTCGGCGCGCCAGCCGGTCGCGTTGATGTATGGCCGCAAGGACGAGCCCGGCCAGACAGTGCTGCGCTTCGCCTCGGGCCCTACCGTGACGGTGCTGGACGGTCAGGTCCGCTCTGCCTTCGACGCGGCGACCGGCGACCTGAAGCTGGATTACGCCCATCAGGGCCTGGCCCGCGTGAAGATCACCGGCGGCGGTCATCCCGACCTTCTGCTGTTGATCGGCGAAGAAAAGGAAGCCGCCCGCTTCTGGCGTCAGGGTGATGTCCTGGTGCGCGGCCCCGCCCTGCTGCGTCACGCCCGCATCGAGCGCGGCCAGTTGATGCTGACCGGCGACACCCGCGAGCCGACGCCGCTGGAGTTGTGGTCGTCCCAGCCGGTCCGGTCCGTCCGTTGGAACGGCGCGACCGTCGCTACCCGCGCCACGGCCTCTGGCGGACTGGAAGCCCGGTCCGCCCTGCCCGGCCCGGCCGATTTCGCCTTGCCGGTTCTCACGAACTGGCGCACGGCCCCCGGATCGCCCGAGGCCAAGCCGGACTTCGACGACCGCGACTGGCAGACCGTCGACAACCGCGCCTACGCCAGCAACACCCTGCGACCCGACGGCCAGCCGAACATGTTGATGGACGCCTATGGCTTTCACGAAGGCGACGTCTGGTATCGCGGCCGGTTCGAGGGCGGTCCGAACGCCGAGACGATCGAGTTGTTCTACGGCGCAGGCGGCGCCGGGATGCTGCAACTGTTCCTGGACGGCGAACTGGTCGGTCAGGACGAACTGCCCACCGGCATGCCGCGTCCGATCACCACCGGCATGGCGCGCTTCACCCTGCCCGACGCCGCCCGTACGCCGGGTCCGCACGTCCTGTCGGTCATGGTGCGCAACAACGGCCATAACTGGAATCTGGACGCCAACGACTTCCACAAGGAAGCGCGGGGCCTGGTCTCGGCCTCGGTCGGACCACGCAGCGGGCCGGGCTTCTCGGTGCCTGTCGCCTGGAAGATCCAGGGCCGTCAGGGCGGCGAGGATTTCACCGACACCGTGCGCGGGGTCGCCAACAACGGCGGCCTGTTCGGCGAGCGCAACGGCTGGCACCTGCCGCAGTTCGACGATACGCGCTGGAGCGCCGCCACGGTCGGCCAGCCCCTTCAGCCGGGCGTGACCTGGTATCGTACAGGTTTCGACCTGAACGTGCCCCAGGATCAAGACGCCTCCATCGCCCTGGCGTTCGGTGACATCGACAAGCCGCGTTCGGACACGGCCTATCGCGTGCTGATCTTCGTCAATGGCTGGCACATGGGCCAGTTCATCGCCAACGTCGGGCCGCAACGGGTCTTCACCCTGCCGGAGGGCATACTGAACTCACGCGGCCGCAACAGCATCGCCCTGGCCGTCTCGACCGACGGCGCGCCCGGCAATGTGCTGGAGGACGTGCGGCTGATCACCCAGCGCAATGTGCGCGGCGGCGTTCAGACCACGACGGAAGGATCGCGTCGATGAACGCGCCTCGCCTTCCGCGTCGGACCCTCCTGGCCTTCGGCGCGGGCGCATTCATTGCGCCCGCCGTCGCCCGCGCGCAAACGGCGTCTTCGACCACGCCTGCCGTCTCAGCGCCATTCGAGGTCCGCCCCCTGTGGCCCGGCGCCGCGCCAGGCGGTGAAGCGGTGACGGTTCAGGAACAGGTCGTCCTGCGCAATCCGAATGGCGATCCCAACGACACGGCCTTCGTCCACGTGCGCGATCCGTGGATCATGCTGCGTCGCCCGTCCCGGCCCAATGGCGCGGCCATCCTAATGATCCCCGGCGGAGGCTATCAGCGCGTCGCCGTCAGCAAGGCGGGCGGCGACATCGACGCGCGTTTGGCCGAAATGGGCTACACCGTCTTCGTCATGGACTACCGCCTGCCCGCCGACGGCTGGGCCGCCGGTCCCGCCGTCGCGTTGCAGGACGCCCAGCGCGCCATCCGCATCGTCCGCTCGCGCGCCGCGGAACTGGGCTTCGATCCGAACCGTGTCGCGGTCGCCGGCTTCTCGGCCGGAGGTCATGTGGCGGGCCTGCTGGCGACACGCTTCGCCCAGGACGCCTACGCTCCCGTCGACGCCATCGACGGCCTGCCGACCCGGCCCGACTTCGCCGGATTGATATTCCCCGTCGTCACCCTGACCCAGCCCTACGCCCACGGCCCCTCCGCCCGCGCCTTGGTGGGCAGCGATCCGACAGACGCCGCGCGCGACGCCTGGTCCATCGAACGCCATGTCCCCGCCGATATGCCTCCGACCTTCATCGCCTCGGCGGCGGACGACCGCGTGGTGCCGGTCGAGAACAGTCTGATGCTGTGGCAGGCCTTGCGCGCGCAGAACCTAGCCAGCGAACTGCATGTGTTCGAGAAGGGGGGCCACGGCCTAACCGATCCCGGTCAGCTAGGCCCGTCCGCATGGGAAAGTCTGTTTGACGCTTTCGTGCAGCGCGTCCGGTCGACCTGAGCCGTATTGACCCAGCTACGGTCGGAAAACAGGGTGAGAGGATTTGCCGGGGGCGCGGCGGGCAAAGAATTTTGAATTTCTCGACGCCGTTGTGGAGGCCTATGCGACGACCCACGACGCGTGTTGGGAAAAACCCCAAACGCCGAGATCAACGGACCGCGACGATCAAGGATCACGCCTGCATTTCTGGCTCATAGTTGACTGTGAAAATGTCTCTTTCTGCGCAACGCGCGCACGTCGCTGCCCGCGCGACTTTTCAAAGCCGTCTTCGTCGCGCAGGCATTAATCAAAACTATCGATCAGTCGGGAGCCGCACCGGCTTTCCGCCATGCCGCGAGCACCGGCAGGACGATGAGGGTGAGGACCGTTGCGGTGGTCAGGCCGCCGATGACGACTGTGGCCAAGGGTTTTTGCACCTCGGCGCCTGCGCCTGAGGCGAACGCCATGGGAACGAAGCCGAGGACGGCGACCAGGGCCGTGGTCAGGACGGCGCGCAGACGGCTGACGGCGCCGTAGAGCGCCGCCTTGGCCGGCGGGTCGCCCTCGGTCAGGCGTTGGCGGATGGCCTGCATCAGCACCAGGCCGTTCAGCGTAGCCACGCCCGAGACGGCGATGAAGCCGACCGCTGCGCTGATCGACAGCGGCATCCCGCGCAGCGCCAGCGCCAACGCGCCGCCCACCAGGGCCAGCGGCACGCCTGCGAACACCAGGGCGGCGTCCTTCCATGATCGCAGCGCCAGCACGAGCAGCAGGCCGATGGTCAGGAAGACGATCGGCACGATCAGCGCCAGACGGGCCGAGGCGCGTTGCAGGTTCTCGAACTGACCGCCCCAGTCGATCCAGCCGGACGGCGGCGGCTGGACCTGTTCGGCGACCTTGCCTTGCGCCTCCGCGACGAAGCCGCCCAGGTCGCGTCCGCGGACATTGGCCTGGACGATCATGCGGCGCTTGCCGTCGGCGCGGCTGATCTGGTTCGGTCCCTCGCCGACGTCGAAACGTGCGACAGAAGACAGAGGCACGGTCGGCGCCCCGGACTGGGCGTTCTCGGGCATGACCGGCAGCTGCTCCATGACGGCCGGATCGGCGCGCAGGGCGTCGTCCAGCCGCACCACCACATCGAAGCGTCGGTCGCCCTCATTGACCTGACCGGCCGAGCGACCGGCGAAGGCGATGGCCAGGGCGTCCGCAGCGTCGGAGGCATGGATCCCTTGCGCCGCCGCCACCGTGCGATCCACGCTGGCGGTGATGGTCGGCTGGCCCGAAACCTGCTCGACCCGTACGTCCGCCGCGCCCTCGATGCCGTTCAGGACGCCCGCGACCTGCTGGGCCGTGCGCTCCATGGCGGCGAAATCATCGCCATAGACCATGACCGCCACGTCCGAACGCACACCCGCGATCAGTTCGTTGAACCGCATCTCGATGGGCTGGGTGAACTCGTAATTGTTGCCCAGCAGGGTGGAGAGCCGCGTCTCCATATCCGCCACCAGATCGACTTTCGGCAGTCGCGGGTCGGGCCAGTCTTTACGATCTTTCAGGATAACGAAGGTGTCCGAGATCGATGGCGGCATGGGGTCGGATGCGACTTCTGCTGTGCCGGTGCGGGTGAAGACCCGATCGACCTGGGGCATGGCCTTCAGCGCGCGCTCGACCTGAAACTGCATCGCCTGGCTCTGTTCCAGCGAGGTCGAGGGCACGCGCAGCGCCTGGACCAGCACATCGCCCTCATCCAGTTGCGGCACGAACTCGCGCCCCAATGTCAGGAAGGCGAGGACGCCGGCCAGCAAGGCGACACCCGCGCCGACAAGGACGCGCCGTGGTCGGGCGATGGCGTGTGCAAGAAGCGGCTGGTAATGCGCCTTGGCCGCGCGGGTCAGCCGCGTCTCCTCATGATCCGCCCTGGGCTCGCGCACCAACAGGGCGGCCATGGCGGGCACGAAGGTGAAGCTGAGGATGAAGGCGGCGGCGAGCGCCAGCATGACGGTGGCGGCCATCGGGCCGAACATCTTGCCTTCCACCCCTTCGAACATCAGCAAGGGCGCATAGACCAGCAGGATAATCGCCTGGCCGAAGGCCGCCGGCCGGGCCATTTCGCGCGCTGAGGCGGCGGCGACCGACAGCCGTTCGGCGGTCTTCAGAGGCCGACCCGTCTCCGTCCGCTTCAGGCTCAGGCGGCGCAGGGTGTTCTCGATCACCACCACGGCGCCGTCGACGATCAGGCCGAAATCCAGCGCGCCCAGGCTGAGCAGATTGGCGCTGATCCCGAAACGGTTCATCGCCGAGGCGGCGAACAGGAAGCTCAGCGGAATCACCAGGGCGGTGATGATCGCCGCCCGAACGTTGCCCAGGGCGAAGAACAGCACGGCGACGACCAGCAGGGCGCCGAGCAACAGATTGTGCTCCACCGTGCGGATGGTCGCCTCGACCAGTTCGGTACGGTCCAGTTCGGGCTTGAGGACAACGCCGGGCGGCAGGCTGGGCGCAATGGCCTTCAGCCGTTCGCCGACGCGGTGCGCCACCTCTCGCGAGTTCTCCCCCTGAAGCATCAGGGCCGTGCCGACCACCGTCTCGCGGCCGTCGGCGCTGGCGGATCCCAAACGGGGCGCGCGGCCGATCTCGACCGTGGCCACGTCGGACACTCGGATCACCTGGCCGCCCCGGTTCAGGATCGGCGTCTGGGCGAGGTCGTTCAGGCTCTTCAGCCGAGCGTCGGCGCGTACGATATAGGCCTCGCCCGCACGATTGACGTATCCGGCGCCGGCGATGCGATTGGCGTGCTCCAACGCCTCGACCAGTTGCACCAGGCCGACGCCATAGGCGGCCAGTCGGCTGGGGTCGGGGTGGACCGCATATTCCTTCACATAGCCGCCCAGCACATCGACGCCGGCGACGCCGGGCACGGTCTTCAGCTGGGGCGCGACTAGCCAGTCCTGAACCGTGCGCAGATAGGTGGCCTTTTCCTGGTCGGTGACGAGGCGTTCGCCCTCGGGCGTGACATAGACCGCGCCCGTTCGCGCCGCAGGGCCGGTCAGTTTCAGCGTCCAGATGTAGACTTCGCCCAGGCCGGTCACGACCGGACCCATCGAGGGAGAAAGCCCCCCTGGCAAATCTTCGCGCGCGGCCTGCAGTCGTTCATTGACCAGATTGCGGGCGAAATAGATGTCGGTCGCATCAGTGAAGACGGCGGTGATCTGCGAGAAGCCATGGCGCGACAGGGAGCGGGTCTCGGTCAGGCCCGGCAGCCCCGCCAGCGCCGTCTCCAGCGGGAAGGTGACCTGGCGTTCGACCTCTTCGGGTCCTAGCGCCGGCGCGACCGTGGTGATCTGCACCTGGCGATTGGTGATGTCGGGCACGGCGTCGATGGGCAGATGCAGCAGTTCGCGCCCGCCCAGGATGGCCAGGACGACGGCCAGTCCCACGACCAGCCAGCGGAAACGCACGGAGGCGTCGATGATCCGGTTCAGCATGATCAATGTCCGTGCTCGGCTTCGCCCTTGGCCAGTTCAGCCTTGAGCAGGAAGGCGCCGACGCCCGCGATACGCTCGGTCCCGGTCAGGCCGGACACGATCTCGATCCGGCCGTCCGAGGTTCGTCCGGTCACCACCGGGCGCGCACGGAACCCGCCGTCCTCCTGAACGAAGACGGACGGCGCGCCCTCTATGGTCTGGACCGCGTCGATCGGCACGACAGGCGTTCCTGAGCCCGCGCCGGCCGAAACGCGGGCGGAGACGACCGACCCCGCCGGGGGTGTTTCGCCAGCAGGACGGGCGCGAACCACGACGACCCCGTTGGCATTGGCCGGGGCGATGGCGACGACGACGCCGGACATGACGCGCGATCCGGCGACCGTGCTTTCCAGCCGGTTGCCGACCTTCAGAATCGCAGCGGCGGCGGGCGGCGCCTCGAACACCAGTTCGACACGGCCGGGATCGGCGACGGCGGCGACCTGCAAGGCTTCCTCGTGCAGCACCTGACCGGGCGACGCGCTCAGACGGGTGACGACGCCCGCGATGGGGCTGCGCACCACCGTCAGACCGTCCGCTCCGGGCGCGCCGAATGCGCCGACACGAGCGCGGGCGGCGCGGTGTTGCGCCTCCGCACGACGGGTCTCGGCGGCGGTGACGTCCAGACGCGCCTGTGACACCCAACCCTGTTCGAACAGGGTGCGATCGCGCCGTTCGGCGGCGCGCGCGGCCTGGACCGTCGCGCCCGCCGCGTCGGCGTCCGCCCTTGAGGCGGCGCCGTCCGGACTGCGCACGGTGATTAGCGGCGAACCGGCCGCCACGCGATCGCCCAGGCCGACGTGGACGCGCACCACGGCGCCGCCCAACGGCGCATCGACCGCAGCCTCGGCGCCGGGCGCAAAGGCGACGCGGCCCGGCAGCTTCAGTTCGGCGCCGCCGCCGCGCTGCACGGCGACGATCGACACCCCGGCTCGCGCGGCCTCCTGCGGCGTCAGAGCGACGAAGGCCGCTTCGCCGGGTTCGTCTTCGGCGTGGCCCGCCTCGGCGTGTTCGGCCCCGGCCGGCGGGCGGTCCAGAATGCGCGCGGCGCCGAAGCCCGCGCCTAATGCGATGACCACGGCGGCGCCGGTCATCAGCCAGTATGACTTCGAAATCATGATCGATCCTCGCCCGGCGCGCGGCCGGGCCCAGAGTTCAGGATGCGCGGCGTCTTCGCCACGCGCAGGGCTCAGGAAGGGCCGGACGCGAGGTCCGGCCGAGGATCAGGCTCTCGGTGGGCGCTCGGGACCGTCAGGCCGCCCGAGCGGGCAAGCCACGCTGTCGCTCCACGCCTGAGGCTGGCCGAACACCGCGATGAACCGCGGCGTCGCCAGGTCGCTGGACATGGCGGAATGCGGCGCATGACAGCAGCCGTTGGCGCACGCCGGGCCGCAGTCAGGACATTGACCATCAGCGCCGCCGACCGTCTCGACCACCTGGACGCCGCCTGAGCCTTCTGCCGCGCAGGCATGGCTTTCAAACGCAGGCATGGCGAAGGCGACCGTCAGCAACAGGGTGCAAACGAAGGCAAATCGACGGACCAATTCCCGCAGCGCTTTGAACATCTGAAGCGCTCTTAACACCCTCGTCCGGAAAAGTCCTCGCCACTGACGGCCCGGCTTTCAAGGACAAGTGATGGCTGGCTGACCTCAGGAATGCGCTGGCGAGGCTGCGGTGCAGCTTCTACAACCGTGCGACGCATCGGCAAGGGAGGCAGGTTTGCGGGGTGAGGTTCAAACGTTCGACGAGGCGACCGGATTCGGTTTGATCCTCGGCGACGACGGCGAGCGCTATTCGTTCGCGAAGGAGGACGTCCAGCCGCCCTCGGTTCTGGAGCGCAGCCAGCGGGTCGATTTCATCGCCGAGACCGACGGACGCGCACAGCAGATCATCGCCATGCGACCGCCGAGGGTAACCGTCTCGGCGACAGGCGGCGGAGGAGGCAGCGGGGTGTTCGACCTTGGCCGTGTGGTTCAGCGGACCTTCGGCGCAATCAAGCAGAACGCCGCCGTTCTCTTCGGCTCAGCGGCGCTTCTGGTCGGCGCGCCCAGCATTCTGTCGGCCTATGGCCAAAGCGCGATGTTGACCGAAGAGTTCGGACCGGGCGTCTTGATGATGATGGCTGGCGCAGTGCTGAATTTCATCGGACTTTATCTTTTGCAGGGCATGGTGGTGAAGGCGGCCGTGAACGGCTTCAACGGCAAGACGACCGCTTTCGGCGACGCCTTCAGTGTCGGGGTTCAAAACTTCCTGCCGCTGCTGGGTCTGGCGATCGTCGCCTCCATCGGGATGATGCTGGGCATTCTGTTGTTGATCGTGCCGGGCATTATCCTGGCGGTCATGTGGTCGGTCGGCGCTCCGTCCGTGGTGGTTGAGAAGCGCGGCGTCTTCGCCAGCCTGCAGCGCAGCCGAGAGCTGACGAAGGGTTATCGCTGGCAAGTGTTCGGCCTGCTGGTGATCTATGTGATCCTGTCTTGGATCATCGGCGCGGCCATCGGCGGTCTCAGTCTGGCGACCGGGGGGACTCTGACCGGCGGCACGCCCAACCTGGCCGTCAATCTGATCACCGAGCCCATCGTCAACATCCTGTCCGGGGTCGTGGCATCGGCAGGTGTGGCGGCGCTGTATTACGAGCTGCGCTCGGCCAAGGAAGGCGTCGGGTCCGAGGAACTGGCCTCGATCTTCGACTGATCGCGCGGGCCGTCAGACGTCGTGCTTGTCGCGGCGTCTGACACCCATCAGCAGCTTCTGCTCCAGACGACCGCGCAGGGCGGCATAATAGGCGCTGAGGAAGTCCCGATCCGTATCGTACGGGCCACGCGTCCAGCCGATCTTTTTGGCGATGCGGTCGGCGACGTCTCGAAAGGTCTTGCGGTCGCCCTGTCGAAGCAGGGTTTCCAGAACATGCAGTTCCTTGGCTCCATAGGCGTCGAGCTGCGCCGGGGTGAAGGCGTAGGCGGCCATCCGCGTCGCCCCGTCTTCGGCCATGTCGCGGATCAGCTTGCGACGCGGCGCCCGCACGACCCAGGTGCCCCCGATCAGGTCGCCGATGCGCAGCCGATCCTTGTTGAACAGGGGGAAGAAGACGAAGATCGCCGCCCAGACGAAGGCCAGCAGATACATCCAGCCGTCGACGCCGCCCTCCTGGCTGCGGGCGACCAGGATGGACAGGGGCAGGAAAACCTCCAGTTCGCGCATGGCGTTGCGGGCGAAGACGGCCTCGGCCTTCAGCCGTCCGCCGTCGCGCGAGGCGACGCGCAGTCCCATGATCCGCTTGCCCGGCGTGGCGGCCGCCGCCGACAGCTCGAAGGCCGTGAAATAGAAGTTCCGCAGCAGGAAGAAGACGATCAGCCAGATGACAGCGACCATTTCGGCCCCCGTCACGCCGGCGACGCTCGCGCTGGCGCCGAAGGCGAAGGCCGAGGCGATGGTGAAGACGATCAGCACGCCGATGATGACGGCCGCGTCCAATAGAAACGCCCCGGCCCTCTGACCCGCATCGCCGATGTTCAACCGCAGGTCCACGCCCTCGGGCGTGACGAAGGCGCGCTCGGTGCGGGGCGCGATGTGATTAGCGGACATGAATGGACTCCGCGACGGCGGGGCGGGGCGCATAGAAATACAGACCCCAGATCAGGGCGGTCGCCGCCGCGACCGCGTAACGCAAGCCGGTGTCGACGATCAGCTGGCGGCCGAACCCTTCCAGCAGCCCCGCGAACATCAGCATCACCACCACGCCGCCCATGGCGATGCCCGCAGTGCGCCCGGCCTCCACGGCCGCGTCCAGCCGTCGTCTTTGACCGGGGAAGGCGACGGCCCAGCCGATCCGCAGGCCTGCCGCACCCGCCAGGATGACGGCGAACAGTTCGGTCACGCCGTGGATCAGCAGCCAGCCGCCCAGCTCGAACCCCAGCCCCCGACTGGCGAACAGGGCGAAAAAGGCGCCCAGGGTCGCGCCATTGTAGAGGATCAGCAGGCCCGTCGGCAGGCACAGGGCGAACCCGAGCGCAAAGGCCAGCAGGGCGACCTGGGCGTTGTGGGTGAACAGATAGGCGGCGAAGGCCGACAGGCCTTGCGCCCCGTCCGCGCCGTCCAGGGTGGCGCGCAGGGTCTCGGTCGAGGCGGCGGGATCGCGCCCGCCGCTCAGGTCGGCGGGCACGAAGGCGTAGAACCATTCCGGCTCATGCATCACCAGCCAGGCGCCGACCAGGGCGCCCAGCAGCATCAGGGCCGCCGCCACAAGGGTCTCGCGCCACAGTCCGCGCACGGCGGCGGGCCAGTCGGTGCGGAAGAAGGCGACCAGCCGATCCTGAATCGTCGCCCGCGAGCCATAGACGAAGAAATAGGCCCGCGCCGACAGGGTCTCCAGATACTCGATCAGCCCCTGATCCAGCGAGGTCTCGCGCGCCACCGACAGGGCCGACAGGGTCGAACGATATAGTACCGGAACCGCCAGGATGTCCTCGTCGGTCAGCTTGGACGCGGACCCCTTTTCGGCCTTGTCCATCAGCCGCTCCAGGCGGCGCCAGTCGTCCTCGCGCGCCTGGCGAAAACGCTGGCTCTTCAGCAGGCCTGAGGGGTGCACGTCGGTCACAGCAGATCCCTCCGCTTCAGGTCCAGATAGGCGTTGACGACCTCGGTCCCGACGCGCTCGGCGGGCGCGTCGACGATGTGCGCCCCCATGCGCCGCAACCGTCCGATCACCGTCTCGCGTTCACGCAGCAGGGTTCCGGCGACGACGGCGCGAGAGACATCCTCGGGGGCCTGGGGTTCGACGGCGGTCAGGCCTTCCAGCTCATCGTCGCGCAGGACGACGAACAGGACCAGATGACGGCGCAGCAGCCGCCCCAGCGACTCGATCATAAGCTCGGCGGCCGTGGTGTCGGTGAAGTCGGTGAAGACGACGATCAGCGAGCGGCGCTGGAGCCGGCCCGACAGGGTCGCCAGGGCCAAGGTATAGTTGGTCTCGTGCGTCGAATAGTCGATGCGGCCGACGACGGCCTGAAGGGTGCGAAACGCGTCCAGACCACCCACGGCGCCGGTGGCCACGCGCGGCTGGGAATCGAAGGCGAAGACGCCCGTCCGGTCGCCCGATCTCAGGCAGGCGTAGGACAGCAGCAGCGCCGCATGAATAAAGCGGTCGATGCGCGGCATTCCGCCGACCGGTTCGCTGGCCGCCCGCCCGCAGTCCAGCGCCATGATGACATTGTGGTTTCGCTCGGTGCGAAACTCCTTGGCCAGCAGGGCCGCGTGGCGGGCCGACTGTTTCCAGTCGATGGACCGGCGATCCATCCCGGCCTGAAAGTCGCGCAGGGCCTGAAACTCCGAGCCCTCGCCGATCTCCAGCTGGGTCTTGGCGCCGAACAGGGCGTCGCGGGCGAACAGGCGAACGGCCTGATCGCGGACCCATTGCAGGTCGGTCAGGACCGGCGCCGCCAGGTCCAGGGTGAAGGTTTTCTGCTTCCAGGCCAGGCCCATCGGTCCATGCCAGCGGACCCACAAGGCCTTCAGGTCGGCTGCGCCCCGCCGGTTGGGCGTGAAGGGAAAGGCCAGGACAGCGGCGCGATCCGACACCGTCGCACGGCGCGACGCCTCGTCCAGCCCCAGCCGGGCGTCGCCGGACAGGGCGGCCTCGACGGTCGTGGGGACTGGGCCGCCTGCGCTGAAACGCACGGTCAGACCGGCCCGGTCGGACCGGCCCACGGCCGCGCGTACCGGACGGGGCTGGCCCAGTTCCAGCCGGGATCGCGAGCCGCCGCGCAAGGCGTCCACGGCGACGAGCAGCAGGACGCCCGCGATCCAGACCGGCCCGGCGAGCCAGCCTGCAGGCGTCAGGACGCCGGCCAGCAGGGCGACGGGAACGCCCGCCGCCATCGCCGTCACCGCACGTCGGGTGGGATAGATCACCGGGGCGCCGCCACCTGATCTACCAGACCGGCCAGCACCTGTTCGACGCGCCGGCCCTCGATCTCGGCCGCAGGCGACAGGACCAGACGGTGACGCAGGGCCGGGATGGCGAGGGCCTTCACGTCGTCGGGAATGACATAGTCGCGGCCGTCCAGCGCCGCCCGCGCCCGCGCCGCGACCGCCAGCATGGCCCCCGCACGCGGGGACGCGCCGGTCTCCACATCGGCGGATGTCCGTGTCGCCCGCACCAGGCCGGTGATGTAGCCGATCACCTCGTCCGTCAGGCGCACGTCCGCGACCGTGTTCACCGCCGCACCGATGACGGCGGCGTCGGCGACGACCTCGACCCCCAGCGCGACCGGGTCCATCAGGCCGGTGCGCGAACCGTGGGCGGCGACGATGGCGCGCTCCTGCTCCAGGCTGGGATAGTCCAGCACCTGTTTGAACAGGAAGCGATCCAGCTGGGCCTCGGGGAGCGGATAGGTGCCCTGCTGCTCTATGGGGTTCTGGGTGGCGACGACGGTGAAGCGCGGGCTGAGGCCGTGGGCTTCGCCGTCGATGGTGATCCGGCGCTCCTGCATGGCTTCCAGCAAGGCGGCCTGGGTCTTGGGCGGGGTGCGGTTGATCTCGTCCGCCAGCAGCAGTTCGCAGAAGATCGGCCCGCGCGTCAGGGTGAAGCTGGACGTCTGGAAGTTGAACAGGTTCGATCCGATGATGTCGCCGGGCATCAGGTCGGGCGTGAACTGGATGCGGCCGTAGTCGAGGCCCAGGGTGCGCGCGAACGTCTGGGCCAGCAGGGTCTTGGCCGTGCCTGGCGGACCCTCCAGCAGGACGTGGCCGCCGGCGAACAGGGCCGTCAGCAGCATGTCGACGGCGTCTTCCTGGCCGACCACGGCCTTGGCGATCTCGGCGCGGATGCGCTCGGCGATCGTCTTCACCTCATTGACGTGCACGGGTCAGCTCCTGGTTCCAGCGATGTAGGGCGCCGGCGACCCGCATCAGGTCGGCCGGCGACTTGGCGGCCCGGGCCTGTTCAGCCAGGGCGGTGTAGGTTTCGGTCGCGCCGGTGGTTCGGCCGACACGGTCGAGGAAGGCGTCCAGCGCCCCCTCGTCCAGATTGCGCGGTGCCCCGATGGCGCGGGCGACTGTGGCGCGCACCAGAAGGGCGTAGGGCGCGGCCATCCGGTGTTCGCGCCGCGCCAGGCGAACGAGACCGGCGGTGTTGTCCGCCAGGCCCCGCTTGCCAAGCGCGATGACACGGCTCCTCTCGCGCGCCGGGCCGAAGCGAACGGCGGCCTGGAAACCGGCGAAGACGGCGAGCGCGACCAGCACCAGGGTCATGCCCAACAGCGGCGGTTCCAGCATCAGCCGCAACATGTTGCGGGTGCGCTGGAAGCCGTGGAGCGTCAGGTCGAACATCACAGGCGCCTCATCGGCGCGCACGATGTCGATCAGGGCGACGGCGGTCTTCGCGCCATCAAGGGTCTTCAGCCCAGCCGTGTCGATCAGGTCGGGATCGGCCAGGACATAGGTGCGCAGTTCTCGATGCATCGCCAGGACGGCGCGGCCCTGATCGTCGACGACGACCGGGATCCAGTCGGGGCCCTCCAGGGTGCGCAGCGCCTCGATCCGGACCGGCCGTCCGAACGACGCGCCATCGGGACGGCGCAAGGCGACGGTCGCGCCGCCTTTGCGCTCGGTCAGTTTCAGGCCGCTGCGCAAATCCTTCGGCAGAGACGCCACAATGCTCTGGGCCGGTTGCACGCCCACAGTCTTCACCCAGCCGGCATGGTCCGCATCCGGGATGGATGTCCATTTGGGCAGCACGATCAACGTCGCGCCGTAATGCTCGATGTCGTCGATCTGTTCGGGTTTGGTCTGGATCGACGGCGTCAGGATCAGCAGGCTTTCGTCCGACGTTTCCGAAAGCGTGCCCCGGTTCATCACCACCGGCACGCCCGCGCCGCGCAAAAGGGCGGCCAGACCGCCGAAACCGGTGGACGACCGCGACAGGGCATGGCCGCCGCCGTCGTTGCCGGATTTGAGTTCCGGCGCATAGGCCGAAAGGACGCCTAGCCCCGCCAGGGCCACCACGCCCACCAGCAGCACGACGATCATGGTGACCGGCGAGAAACCGCCGCTTGCCGCGCCTTCGGACCGGCTCATACGCGCCAGCCCTCGGGCAGGGCGAAGGCCTCATAGGCTTTGCGGCAGTCGGAGAAATCCTGGGCGCCGACGGGTGCTCCGCCGAACAGGCTGCGCTCCACCATTCGGCCGATCAGGTCGAAGGCGGGTCGCGCGGCGTCCGGCAGGGCCCTCAATCGGGCGATCTCGCGGGTGGTCAGGGATATCCGAACGGCGCGCGGCTGGCGCTGTTCTATGTCCTGAACGCTGCGCAGAAGAAGCAGATGAGCGGCGTCGGCATACAGGCCGCGTTCCGCCAGCGCGTCGGCGTCGGCGAGCAGATCGCGCGCGGCCTGCGCCTCCGGACGCCACTGCGCCTCCGCTACGATCCTGGGTTTCTTCGGTTTCGCCGGCGGGGCGCGCATCCGAAGGACTTCCCTCACGATGGCGTACAGGATCAAGCCGGCGACTATCAGCAAACCGATCCAGAAGACCCATTTCAAAACAGGCGCGATGAAATGAAGCGCGTCGCCGATCCAGTGCAACCAGCCGGGCGGCTTGATGTCGGGGCGCTCGAAACCGACCCGATCGAACTGGAGCGAACCATCCTTCAGCAGGCGAGCATGCGCCGTGGCCAGGGCTTCATCTGTGGGCGAAGCCCGATCCTGCATTTCGAAAACGCACCCCTACCCGACGGCCAAGCCATACCGCCCCGTCAGATCGAGTCAACCACAGGCGCCTGTCTGATACGCCCTGTGCTATCGTCGACGGCGGTAAGACTTCGTGATTAGGCACATACATTGGATGGCTGCGAGGCAAGGGCGGCCTCTGTGCGATGTCTAAATCAGAAGTAACGCCAGTTGAGTGGAAGTCACTTCTTCGGCTGAAGGGCGATGACCGCTCCTGGCGCTCCTGCGACCTCCGCAGGCGATTCCTTTAATGGCGAGTAAGCTCCAGCCAGCTAGCTATCGCGTTCCATCCGGCATGCAGCATTCGAACAAGTTGAAACGTAATGAGCAGCCTTAGTGATCCGAACCCAAGCGCAAAACCGTTGATAGTTAGTGAGAGAGCACCCAAGAAACTTCAAAACGCTGTTTCAGAATAGCGCGCATGGCGGCGCTGTCAGTCTACCGTAAACCGGTCTTCACATCAGAAAGATGGGTGCGCACTGGAATGAAGCGCAGTCGTTTAAACATCAGCGCCAACGCACAAATTCAGGCCTCCGGGCGACGCGCCCGGAGGCCTGGTCTCGATCAGAAGTAGAAGCGCACGGCAGCCGTGACCGTACGGCCAGGCAGGGCCTGGGCCAGCACAACGCCGCTTGCGGGCAGCGTGTCGGCCGACACTTCCGTCAGGGCGGTTTCGTCGAACAGGTTGTTGGCGGTCAGCGACAGCACGACGCGGTCGATGGGGCGCACCTGGACGAAGGCGTTGACGGTTGCGTAGCCCGGCATCTTCAGTTGGTTGACGTCCTGCGTATAGCTCTCGGTCGTGCCGACGACGCTGGCGCCCACCGTGAACAGGTCCGTCTCGTACTGCGGCATGACCTGGAAGATCAGGTCGGCCTGACGGCGCGGCGAGTTGCCGACCAGGGCCGCGTCCTCGGCCTTGGTGATCTCGGCGCTGGTGACGGTGGCGCTGCCGGTCAGGCTGAACGGACCGTGACGCACGCCGGCCTCGAATTCGGCGCCCTTGGCCTCGTAGCTGCGCTGGACCAGCACCAGACGCGTGACGCCGCCGGCATCCGCGCGGATCTGCTGGTTGGTCTCGCTGACCTCGGCCCAGAAGCCCGTGACGTTGGCGAACAGGCCGTTGGCGCGATACTTCATGCCGATCTCGGCCTGGTTCACCGGATCATAGGCCGCGTCAGCCTGCAGCAGGTCGCCATCGACATTGCTGATGGCCGGCGAACGCAGGATCTTGTCCGCTGCGGCGCGCGCGCCCTCGCTGTAACGAGCGAAGGTCGAGAAGCTGTCCGAGACGCGGTAGTTGGCGCTGAGCGAATACGAGACATAGTCGTAGTCGTAGTCGACCGGCGTCGCGCTGGCGGCAGGCGCGAAGGCGAAGGTGCGCTCGGCTTCCGAGATGACGCCATCGTTGTCCACGTCGATGGTGCGGACGTCGGTCAGACCGTTAGCCACCGTGCGGCCGCTGACGTCGCCGCTGTCGAAACGGATCGATCCGCCCAGCGCCAGCTTGCCCAGCCGGTAGTTCAGCGATGCATAGGGCGCCAGCACCTTGTAGGTCACATCGGTGCGCGAGTTGGACCCGGCGCCCGAGGGTCCGAAGAAGTTGACGACGCCGTCCTGCGTGCGGGGCGTGCCGTTCGTATTGAAGATATCGACCAGGGCCGAGTTTCCGCCGCCCACGACATCCTGAAGGAACGGGATGTACTGGCGATCGAACTTCAGATCCTGCTGGGCCGAATAGACGCCAACGGTGGTCGTCAGGTCGCCGCCGCCGATCTTCCAGACGCGGTTGGCGCGCAGATCGTTGGTGAAGTTGTCCAGGCTGTCGATGTCGGTGTGGACCAGGGTCGAATAGGCCAGCAGGCCGTTGCCGTTCAGGGTCGTCGGGCTGGTGATCGCCTGACCGGCGCGCGGACCTGTGGCGTAGGCCAGGGTTCCGGGACGACGGCCGAACGCCAGCGGCGCCTGGGCCGCCGGCACCACGGCCAGCGGGTAGTTGAACGACTGATCGCCCGATTGCTGCGCGTAGCGCATGTGCTCGGAAATCGTCCAGCCGTGCAGGTTGAAGCGGGTCTGGAAGCCCAGCGCGCGCACCTGAACCTGATTGCCGTCCTGCAGATTGACGCGCGCCAGGTCATTGTCACCGTTAAGGAACGGGAAGACGGTGGTGTTGCGCGACGTCAGGGTGTCGCGCGTCATCGAGAAGTTCGGAACGTCGCTGTAGTTGGGATCGTCGTTCGTACCGGACACCAGCAGAGGCGTCGGACCATAGGCGACGACGGTGTCGTCCAGGATCTTGCCATACAGACGTACGAAGCCGCCGTCGAACGTCTTGGTGACGTTGGCCTTGATCTGGCCGCCCTTGTTGCCCGTGAAGCCGGCGTCGCGCGGCCCTTCGCCCTCGCGATAGAATCCGCCGACGTGGAAGCGCACGGTGTCGCTCAGGTGACCGCCATAGCTGAAGTCGCCGCGATAGGTGTCGTAATCCAGGCCCGAAGACACCTGGACCGAGCCGCCTTCGATCTCACCCGTCTGCGAGATCAAGTTGATCACGCCGCCCGGCGCGTTCGATGCGAAGGTCGAGGACGACCCGCCGCGGATGGACTCGATCTGGCCGACGTTGAAGTCGTAGCGCATGAAATAGTCGGACGTCAGCGCCAGGATGTCGCCGAACTCCAGCACCGGCAGGCCGTCTTCCTGGAACTGCAGATACTTTGCGCCGGTGCTGACCATTGGCAGGCCGCGGATCGTATAGTTGCCGTTGGTCTCGCCCGTGCTGGCCTCGGCGCGAATGCCGGGGATGGTGCGGAACAGGTCGTTGACCGAATAGGCGCCGATCTTGGCGATCTCGACATCGTTGATCGAGCTGGTGGAGGTCGCGCTGTCCAGCCTGTCGCGCGCCTTGGCCACGCCCGTCACGATCACGTCGTCATTGGCCCGCGTCCGGCTGGCCTCCCAGGCCGTCTGGCGCTGCGGCGCAGGCTGCGTCTGCGCATGAGCAGGCATGGCGAGGATAAGCGGCGCAAACGCGGCCGTGAGGTACAGGGATTTCAAGGAAGCCTCCAAGGCGTTGTCTTGCAGTACAGAGACTAGACAACTAATTTTCGTTCGGAAATTCTTCCATGCAGTTTCTTGCATGGCTGTTATCAATAAAACACGGATGTGTTTGATGATTTATAATGCCTGACTACGGATTAATACTGACATAACGGCGCTTACGAAGTTCGGATTGTTGCGCCGGCTTCTTCACCACTCAACTAGATCGATATCTTAGAACTCGCTCCAGTCGTCATCGGCTGCTTCGCTGGACAGCGCGAGCGCACCAACCGTGCGGACGCTCTTTGGTGCCGGTCGCGGCACGGACGCGGTGTCTCGGCGAGGCGCCGGCGCGGCCGAGGTCGTCGTATTCAGACGGAATCTGGAAACCAGGGTCGCCAGCTCATCGGCTTCGGTCGCCAGGATGCGCGCGGCCGCCGTCGCCTCTTCCGCCATGGCGGCGTTCTGCTGGGTCATACGGTCCATGCTGCCGACAGCGCTGTTGACCTGCTTCAGGTTCTCGGACTGGACCTGCGCCCCTTGCGCGATGTCCACGATCAGGGTGTTGGCGTCGCCAATCTTGGACACGACCCGCGCCAGCATCTCGCTCGTTTCGCCGACCCGATCGACGCCCAGCCGCACCTCGTCCGACGACTTGCTGATCAGTTGCTTGATGTCCTTGGCGGCGTCGACGGTGCGCTTGGCCAGTTCGCGCACCTCGCCGGCGACAACGGCGAACCCACGTCCGGCATCGCCCGCTCTCGCGGCCTCGACGCCGGCGTTCAAGGCCAGAAGATTGGTCTGCAAGGCGATGGCATCGATCATGTTGATGATCTCGCCGATCTCCTGCGATCCGGCCTTGATGGCGTCCATGGCGACGATCGCTTCTTCAACGATCACGCGACCGTCCGCTGCGTCGCCATTGGCCAGGGTGATGGCGTTGCGGGCGTTGGCCGCGCTGCGCGCCGTGTCGCCGACCATGTCGGTGACGTGGTTGGTCGCGGTAGTGGTTTGCTGCAGGCTGGACGCCTGCTGTTCTGTTCGCAACGACAGGGTTTCGGACGCCGAGCAGATTTGGGTGGCGCCCAGGCGAACGCTTTGGGCCGAACCGGCGACGCTGGCCAGGCTTGCTTCCAGGCCCTGCACCGCCACGTTGAAGGCCGTGCGCAGGCGCTCATACTCCGGAGCGAACGGCGTGCGAATGGTGTGGGTCAAATCACCGGCGGCCAAGGCCTCCAGAGCTGTGTCGAGTTCCTCGACGACGTGACGTTGCGCGGCGTCGGCGACGATCTTCTCGCGCTCGGCCGCGTCCTTGGCCAGATCGGCGGCCGCCTTGGCCCGTTCCGCCTCGGCCTTGGCCAGAGCCGTGTCGCGGAACACCAGGACCGCGCGCGCCATATCGCCCAGTTCGTCGGCATGGCTGGCGTCCACGACGATGTCGTTGTCGCCCTTTGCCAGTTGGCCCATGGCCTCGGTCAGGACCGTGATCGGGCGCGCGATCATGCGGCTGAGCATGGCCGACAGGACCATGGCGATCGTGATCAGGGCGATGCCGCCGACGATCAGGGCGATGATCGCGGTGACGATCGCAGCCTGCTGACGTTCCAGATTTTTCTCGGTGACCGCGGCTTCGGCCTCGCGCAGATCGCGCAGAGGCAGGACGGCGTCGCTGACCAGCACCTTCTTGCCCGCGTCTCGCACGTCTTGCTGGGCCTGCTCGCGCTTGCCGGCGCGAACCTCGGCGATCATGCGATCGCCCCAATCGGCCCTCCAGGCAAGGGTGGCCAGGCGCGATTTTTCGAGCAGGGCCTGCTTTTCGGCGTCGCCCAGCTGTCCCTTCAGCTCGACGACGACCTTGTCGAACTCGTCGCGCCCTTCGTAGTAGGATTTCAGATAGGTCTCGTCGCCGGTGACCAGAAAGCCTCGAAACTGGCTGTTCTGACGCAGGATCGCGGTTTCCAGCGACATCGCCTGCGCCTCGATCGTGCGGCTGAGATTGTTGCTCTCGATGGACGCGCGGATCATCATGATCGTGGCGAAAAAGACCGCCATCATGATCGCCGCCGAGACGCAGATCAGGATGAAGGAAAGCCGCAGCTTTCTCGGAATTCGCATCTTCGACATCATGAACTCGCCCCCGTTACGCACTTATACTTACCTAGGGGCAACCGATTACTCAGCTGACGCCACTGCGCACAGCCCGGTCTCGGTTCGAGCTACGCACAACACCCTGTTTTTCAGGTGACTATCGACCCCTATGACGGAACGACTAAAAAGATAGTTAAGCTGCCGACGCCCGGGCGCTTACATTGACCGGACCTGAATTTCGCGAGATTCATGCGCTGTTAAGCGAGGTGATCATAGGTAAGTCACCCTTCCCGTCCGCGCTTCAAGCAACGCCGGGTCGCAACTCCCGGGCGAATACTTCTTCAGGCCGGGGACACACAAGTAACAGTTCGTTTTATTCGGAATGCGCGACGATGCGATTGGTGACTGGATGATCTGCCCCGTCGCCGACCGTTTCACCCAGGAACTCGCGGCCCAGGCCGACCGCTGCCGCGCAATGGGGTCGCCCTTCGTCGCCCGCGTTCTCGAAGCCGCAAGCCGGCAACTGTCGCACGCGCCGCTCACCGCCGCACGGCTGTATGACTGGCCGGGAGATCAGGCTGCGGCTGCCCTGGCCCTGCGCTTGAATGGCGCCCTGCACGCCCTGGCGCGCGCGGGCCGGTCCTACACCTTGACCAGCCTTTATCGTCGCGAACACACCGACTTCGACGCGGCCGTGGCCGACGCCCTGGCCCGGAACGATCGATACATCGCCGACTGGATCCTCCATCCGCCGCAAACGAACGAGGTGGCCCGCGCCGCCGCGCTGATGAGCGCGCTGATGGCCGCCCCTCTGGATCGCGCCATGCCCTTCGAGCTGCTCGAGCTCGGGTCCAGCTGCGGCCTGAACCTGAATCTGGATCGCTACGCCTACGCTCTGGGGGCGGCGTCAGCCGGCGATCCCTTCTCGGACGTGCAGATCGAACCCCTGTGGCAGGGCGCCTCGCCGAGGGTCGGCCCGGTCTCAATCGCGGCGGCGCGCGGCGTCGATCTGAATCCGCTGAACGCCGCAGACCCGGCGCATCGCGAACGACTGCTGGCCTTCGCCTGGGCTGACCAACCGGCGCGCACCCAACGCCTCGAGAACGCCCTGCGCATCGCCGCCGACCATCCGCCGCACATCGATCAGAGCGACGCCGTGACCTGGCTGGCCGACCGGCTGGCCGAGCCGCAGCCGGCCGGGCGCTGCCGCGTCGTCATGCACACCATGGTTCTGCAATATCTCAGCGACGACGACCGGCGCCAGATCGCAGCGCTGCTCTCGACCGCCGGCCGCCGCGCCGACGCCGACCACCCGCTGCTCTGGATCAGCTTCGAATGGACCCGCAACCGCAGCCACGTCGAACTGCGCCTGACGGCCTGGCCCACCGGCGAAACCCGCGTCCTGGCGCACTGCCATCCCTACGGCGACGAGCTGGAGTGGCTGGCGTCGCCGGCCTCGATGCTGGCGGCGTAGCTCTAGAACCGACGGCTCGGGTTGTCCCCCAGGCGCTGTTGACCCCCGCCCTCAATCCGCCGGAAGGACGATGGGAACTTGCAGGCCGGTCTGCGAGACCTGGGCGCTGGCGAAGCCACCGGGCGCGTCGATCAGCCCCGTGCCTATGGGCAGCCTGTCATAGAGCTGATAGCGGATCGTCTGCCCCGGCTTGACGGTGGTCGTATAGGTCAGGACCGAGGGATCATCCGAGGACGGGACCAGCCGGATGGCGATCTCACGCGATCCCAGAAAGTCGCCCCACAGCCAAAGGGGGCCCGTCTGGCCGGCGGGCCGACGAATGGTGAAGGTCAGCGGCGCCGGCTGAACATAGTCTTCGCGCGTATAGCCCGCCGCCAAGGTCAGATTGTTGCGGTCGCGCCAGTCGAAGAAGGTCGCGTTCTCCCAGTTCGATCCCACACCCCACCGTGTCGAGCAGGAGGTGGAGACCCAGGCGGGTTCCCAATAGACCACGCCCTTGCCGCCGTTTGAAATGACGGTCTGGGTGATGTCCTTCATATATTCCAGCTGCCCCTCCTGTGTGGCGGGATAGGCGGGCAACAGGGTGTCGGGCCCCAACAGATTGGGCGAGGCGTCAGCGCCGTCGTTAGTGAACGGATAGGAGGTCTCCACCACGACCACATCGGCGGCATAGCGATGCCGCAGACGGTTGATCGTGCCGCCCAGCCCGTCTAGGTCCTGGGTGGACCATTTGCGATAGTAGCTGATGCCGATCAGGTCATAGCCGGTCACGCCCGATCGCGCGGCGTCCGCAAACCAAGGCTCCACGTTCTCGGGCTGCGCGATGTGAAGCATTACGCGCGGCTTGATTGCGCTGGTCGCACCGGCAGCGTGAACGGCCTTGATGCCGGCGTTCAGCAGAGCGGCGTTGCGGGTCCAGTTGATGCCGGAGCGCTTAGTCTTCCAATCCGCCTCGCCCATGACCTCGGGATTGGTCTCATTGCCGACCTGCACGACCTCGGGCATTAGGCCTTCTGCGTCCAGCGCCTTCAACGTCTCGAACGTATAGTTGTACAGCGCCTTGGACAGGGCGGGCACGTCGTCCCGTATCGATCGCCACGCCTTGGGCACGATCTGCTTGTCGCCATCGGCCCAGTCGTCTGAATAGTGGAAATCGAGCAGAACCTGCATGCCCGCCTCTTTGGCGCGCCGGATCGTCTCGCGAACATCATCCAGATCGCTGTAGCGGGTCCATTCCGCGTCGTTCCACAGACGCACGCGAACCAGATTGGTCCCCGCATCGGCGAAGATCCGATAGGGATCGCGCGCCTCGCCGCCGACGCGGTAGACGGCCCCGCAGTCCTCCATCTCGTTCACATAGGACAGGTCGGCCCCGAAATAGAAGACGGGCGGCGCCTCCGACCGCGGCTGGGCCTGGACGGGCGCGAAGACGCCTGACGCCGCCAGGATCGACGCCCCGCAGATCGTGGACATGAGGCGGTTGAAGATCGGCATGGACGAAACTCTGAGATCGGAGGGACGGACGGGATCGACGCGAGATCGATCCGGCCGGGGCAAAGATGGATCACCCGCCGAAGCGGTAGGTCGCGCCTAGGAAGAAGCGACGGCCGAAGCTCTCGTATCGGCCCTGACGCGCCGTATCGCCGTAGTAGGTCTCGAACGGCTCGTCGGTCAGGTTATTGGCCTGGAACAGGAGTTCGACGCCCGACATCCGAGAGCCTTCAGGGAAGGCGTAGGAGGTCTGGAAATCGACCACCGTCTCGGGCGCGGTGAACAAAATGCGGTCGGTGTCGCCCAGTTCGGTCGCGAACTCGCTACGGTAGCGGCCTGCGATCCGCGCCTCGAAGCCGTTCTTGTAGTAATAGAACGACAGGTTGGCGACGTGTTCGGACAGGCCCGGCAGAGGAATATTGCCGATACTGTTGTCGTTCTCGGCGACGCTGATGTCGCTGTCGGTGTACGAATAGTTGGCATAGACGCCCAATCCATCGAACGGCGCCGGCAGGAAGGTGAAGGCCTGCTGGTACAGAACCTCAAAGCCTTGGATGTATCCGCCCTCGCCGTTAACCGGCTGACGGAAAGTTCCGGTCGTGGGCGTGCCGTTCACATTGACGACAATGTCGGTGATCTGAGGGACGATGTAGGTCTCCAGATCCTTGTAGAAGGCCGAGATCGTGAAGGCCGTGTCCGCCCCGAAATAGTGTTCGTAGGTCAGGTCGAACTGGTTGGCGCGGAACGGCTCCAGCGCCGGATTGCCGCCGAAGGCTTGGGGCGCGCCAAACACGAACACGCCGAAACCGGCGTTCAGATCGTCCAGCGCCGGGCGTGAGATGGCCTTGGACGCCGCAAAGCGCACCTGCTGGCCCTCGCCCACCTTCCACGTCAGATTCAGCGTGGGCAGAGTGTCGGTGAATTCGTTGGTGAAGCTGACGGGCGTCAGCACCACCGCCCCGCCGGTCTGCGCGCCTTGGTCGACGCGGGTGCTGTCCGATGTGGTTTCGGTATGCACCCCCCGGACGCCCAAATTGCCGGTCAGTTCACGGCCCAGAAGGGTCGTTCCGAAGTCGATGTTGGCATAGGCGGCCTGGGTCTTTTCCGACACTTTCCAGCTGGACCGACGGTCGAAGTCCGACGTCGTCGGATTGATGTCGCCGAAATAGGCGTCGATCACGCCCAGAATGTCGAAAGACAGCGTGCGGGGCACGTTCGAGAAGTCGCCGGGGAAGACCACCGGCGCATTCAGCAGGTTGGCTGGAATCTGCGTGCGGTTCGCCGGATTTACGAAGCCGAACTGTGTGCGCTGGGTGAAGTCCTTGGACCGATCGGTCAGGCGTCCGCCGAACTGCACGCTGGTGAAGAAGCCGTCCAGATCGTGTTCGAAGTCACCGTTGGCGCTGAACAGTTCGTCGTTGATGATCGGCGCGCCGCCGCCGCCTTCCGGGATTTGAAACTCGGTGATGCGGTTGATCGACGGGTCGGTCAGGTCGACGTTGAAGGCGAAGTCGGCGGCGTGTCCCGGCCGCGCGTTGAAGGTGCTAGTCACGCCGGAATTCCGTTCGACCGGCACGCCGCCGATGATGTCGTGAACCTCGGTGCGCACGGTGATGAAGCGCTGGTCGCGCTTGGTCGTCGAATAGGCGACATCACCCGTCGCTTTCCAGCGATCACCGCGCCAGACCCCGTTCACGCCGCCTGCCCACAGCTCGTCCGTGAAGTTGAACAGCTCGTTGACGTTGCGCAACTGAAGACCGAAGTCCGCCTGTTTTGTCGCCGTGATCCCCGTCACGCCGCCGTTCTGGACCGTGGCGTTCGTGAAGCTGTTGCCGAACGGCAAGTCTTCCAGGCGAAAGCCGCGCTGGGTCTCGTCATAGGCGACCTTGGAATAGAACAGATCGGCGGTAAGCGACACTTGGTCGTTCGGCTTGTACTGAACGGTGGCCAAGGCGCCGTCGCGATTATCCTCGCCTCCCCGCACCAGAGCCTCATAGCCGAAGGGGATTTCGTCGTTGCCCTGACCGTCGCCGTTCAGGTCCGCGAAACTGTTGGTGTAGCGGAAGATGTTGGTTCGCGCCGTGGCGACAGCCTGACGCCGCCCGGAATAGCCCAGGGCCACCCCCAGCTTGCCGTCCAGAAACTGGTCCAGATAGGAGAAGGACACGATATAGCCGGCGGGATCGGCATCGGGGATATCCTCGGCCAGATCGCTGTAGACGCCGCGCACATTGGCGACGATGCGGCGCGTTGAGAAGTCCAGCGGCTTGACCGTGCGCAGGTCCACCTGACCGGCGATGGCGCCCTCGACCTGGGCCGCAGTGGGCGACTTGTAGACATAGGCGCCGTTGATCAGTTCGGCCGGATACTGTTCGTAACGGATGTTGCGGCTGGCCTCGGCCGAGACCAGTTCGCGCCCGTTCAACAAGGTGTTGACCAGGTTCGGCCCCATGCCTCGGATCGAGATCTGGGTGCCGTTGCCACGGTCGCGGTTCGACGTCAGGCCCGGCAGGCGGGCAAGAGATTCGGCGATCGAGGCCTCGGGCAAGGCGCCGATGTCGTCGGACGACAGCACCTCGACCACATTGCTTGCGGCTTGCTTGCCGGCCAGGGCGTTGCGCAGCGCCGCCCGAATACCGGTCACCACGACCTCGCCGACCTCTGTCGCGTCCTGATCAACGCTCTGATCAGCCGTCGTGCTCTGCGGAGTCGATTGCGCCAGGGCAAAACCCGGTGTCGCCATCAATGCAGTCGCCAAACCCGTCGCGGCCAGCAGCCTGTATTTGTTGATCCTCATCTTGTCTCTCCCTCTTCACGCCGCCTCGTGTGCGAGCGCCCCTCGTGTTGTGTTTGGTTTCGACGTCTCAGGTCGTCCGCAGACGCACCGCTCCGGATCGCAGGCCGGGTGCCGAGGCGGTCACCGTGATTGCGCCGCGATCGGTCGTCGTCTGAAGGATGGCCTGGGCCAGACCGTTGAAGGCCCGCCGTCGGTCGGTCCTGTCCGGCTCGTGGCTGTTCGGATCTCCGTTGCCCACGCCGATGATCCGGCCGACGCCCTTAACGTCGAAGGTCAGCAGGTCGTTGGCCGCCGGCGCCTCGCGTCCCCTGGCGTCCAGAATACGCGCCTTCAGCATGGCCACGTCCTGACCGTCGGCGTTCAGCCGGGTCCGGTCTGCCGTCAGTTCGACGACGGCCGGCGCGCCTGCGGTTTCACGGCGCACCGGCGGCAACGCCCTGCCGTTCTTCCAGCCGCGCGCTTCGATCACCCCCGGTTCATAGGGGACGGTCCATTCCAGATGTCGGTTCGGCACAACGTCCTTGGCGCCCTGCGAACGGCCGTTCACGAACAGCTCGACCCGATCGACATTGGCGTGGACCCAGACCGGGATCGGCTGACCCTCGCGGCCCGGCCACGTCCAGTGGGGGAACAGATGCACCAGCAGCTCAGGACGCCACCAGGCGCGATAGTACCAATAATTGTCCTTTGGAAAGCCGCAGGAATCCATGGCGCCGAAGAAGGACGCGACGCTGGGCCAACGTCCGAAAGGCGTCGGCTCTCCGCGATAGTCGAAACCGGTCCAGATGAAGCCGCCGGCGATGTAGGGTCGCTCCGCCGCCAGCGTCCACCAGGCCTCGGCCGTCGAGGCCCACCAGGGATGCTCAATGTCGTAGGCGCGCACGATGTGACGGGCCGGGTCGTTGAAATATTCGCCGCGCGTGGAGACCGTGCTGCCGGTCTCACTGCCCAGGATTGGCTGGTTCGGAAATCGCGCGTAATAGGCTTCCATCTGATCGGTGCGATAGTTGAAGCCCAGGATGTCCACGACCTGGGAAACGCCCTCGCCGAAGCCGCTGTCCAGGGCCGCCGTCACGGGCCGAGTCGGATCGAGGCGGTTGATCAGCCGCTTTTGCACGCGGGCAATGCGGGCGCCGCGCGCATTGCCCTGGATCGCCTGCTCTTCGTTGCCGATGGACCAGGCGATGACGCAGGGGCGGTTGCGATCACGCCGAACCAAAGCCTCCAACTCGCCCATGGCCGCGACGTCGGTCGCCATCCGCCGCGTCTCGTCGATGACGACCATGCCCAGCCGGTCGCAGGCGTCCAGCAGTTCGGGCGTCGGCGGATTGTGCGAGGCGCGATAGGCGTTGCAGCCCATCTCCTTCAACTGTTCGATCCGCCACGCCTGAAGTCGATCGGGCACCGCCGCGCCGACACCGGCATGATCCTGATGGCAGCAGGCGCCCTTCAGCTTGACCGGCCGGCCGTTCAGCAGGAATCCGCGCGCGGCGTCGAACACCGCCGTGCGCACGCCGAATAGCTGCTCGAATCGATCCGTCAGGCGGCCCGCAACGACGACCTCGGCGACCAGGGTGTAAAGACGCGGCGTCTCAATGGACCACAGCGCCGCACGATCCCACGACAGCGCCGTCGAGACCTGCCCCCGGCTGTGCGGCGCCAGAGTCGTCGCCGCCAGAGTCGTCGCCGCCTGACCTGCGGCGACCGGAACACCCTCGGGATCGATGACTCGAAACGCGATCTCGCAGGCCGCTGCGTCGTCGCCGTCGTTGACGAGATCCAGCTCGATCTCGGCCGTCGCGCCGTCGCCTGCGGGGCTGGCGCGCACAACTGCGCCCCACTGTGGCACGTGGACGGGGTCTGTCGTCACCAGCCAGACATGCCGATAGAGACCGGCGCCCTCGTAGAACCAACCCTCGCCCAGGCTGGCGTCCACCCGCACGACCAGGGTGTTCGGCTCCCCGACCGCGATCAGGTCCGTGATGTCGACGCGAAACGGCGAATAGCCGCCTTCATGCTCGTGGGCGATGAAGCCGTTGATCAGGACCAGGCTCTCGCGAAAGGCGCCGTCGAACTCCAGCCACAGCCGCTTGCCGGCCGCCGAAGCCGGGATGTCCAACGCGCGGCGATACCAGCCGACGCTGGTCGCGGGAAACTCCCGGCCCAGCGGCTTGAACCCATGAGCGGCGCGAGGATCGTCCGTCGGCGCCTCGCCCGGAATGCCGGACGCCTGCGCCAAGCGCGCATCGACGCTTTCGACAAAGGGTAGATCCACCGCCCAATCATGCGGCAGCTGAACCGCTGACCATCCGCTGTCGTCGAACTCGGCGGCTGCGGCCGCTGCGACCTTGCCGCCTGCTTTGGCATAGGTGCGCTGATCCAGCCCGAAGCCGAAATCCTTGTCTGGATCCTGGGCGTGGCCAAGATGAAAACGCCAGCCGGTGGCCAGCCTCTCCCGACTGCGAGGGGCATACCTGCCGCGTTGGACGCTAGCCTTGGAGTTCGCCGCGACAGGCACAGCCAGAGCGATGCCCACCAAGCCAGACCCCTGAAGAAGACCTCTGCGAGACGGCCTCATGACTGCGCGCCCGCCCGCCCCGACAAGGTCGGCCTCCGTTCGATTTGGGCTGCAGACCTAGGCATATCCAAGCGTTTCCCGACGCGAATGTTCTCTTCGCTGCCGGTGTCAGAGACCCCCTCTCACCCACATCCGTCAAGCGCTTTCATCATATGTGGAAGATTTTTTACAAATGAATATGTTCGAAATGACCGTCGATGCTAATCAGTTCAACCTGGCCTTCACCTTACAGGGCGCGCCAATCCCGCCCCTCGGGCCGTGCTATTGAAGCGGCGCCTGTGATCTCGTGCGTCGATGTCTGGGGCCGAGGTTGGCTGGGAGATCGTCGCCTTAAGCGTTCCATCACCGACAACAGAAACGGCATGCGTCACGCGTCGCGCCGACCAGGGTTAGCCGGACCTGCTAACGCGTCGGCAGCAAGCTGCGGGCCTGACCTCGGCAGCTGTCGCCTATCGCTGATAAAAGGCTGGCGATCTGACGCGGGTCAGATCGCCAGCATCTCCCGGGTCATGCCCGCGACCGACTTGGCCCCGGTCAGGGTCATGGCGACACGCATTTCCTTTTCGAACAGGTCCAGCAGGTTTTCGACACCTGCCTGACCGTTCGCCGCCAAGGCATAGATGAACGCCCGGCCCAGCAGGACCGCGTCGGCGCCCAAGGCGATGGCGCGAACCACGTCCAGACCGTTACGGATGCCGGAATCCACCAGGATCTTCAGCTCGCCCTTCACCGCGTCGGCGATGGCGGGCAGAGCGCAGGCAGACGACAGAACCCCGTCCAACTGACGCCCGCCGTGGTTCGACACCACGATGCCGTCTGCGCCGAAGCTGACGGCGTCGCGGGCGTCCTGCGGATCAAGCACGCCCTTGATGATCATCGGCCCGTCCCAGAAATCGCGGATCCATTGCAGGTCCTTCCACGAGATCGAGGGATCGAAATTGTTCGCCAGCCAGCCGATATAGTCGGCCAGCCCCGTCGGTTTGCCCAGATAGGCCGAAACATTGCCTAGGTCGTGCGGGCGGCCGTTCAGCCCCACGTCCCAGGCCCAGGCCGGATGGGTCATGGCCTGAACCATGCGGCGGATCTCGGCGTTGGGGCCGCTCATGCCCGAATGGGCGTCGCGATAGCGGGCGCCGGGTGTCGGCATGTCGACGGTGAAGACCAGCGTCTTCACCCCCGCCGCCCTGGCGCGCTCCAGCGCATTCTTCATGAAGCCGCGATCACGCAGCACATAGAGCTGGAACCACATGGGTCGGTCGATGGCCGGCGCGACCTCCTCGATCGGGCAGACAGAGACGGTCGACAGAGTGAAGGGCACGGCGCGCGAGGCCGCCGCCTTGGCCGCCTGCACTTCGCCCCTGCGCGCATACATGCCGGTCAGGCCGACGGGCGCCAAGATGATGGGCAGGCGCAGGGTTTCGTCGAACAGCCGGGTATCCAGGCTGAGGCTGGTCATGTCCTGCAGCACGCGCTGGCGCAGGGCGATGGCCTGCCAGTCCTCAACGTTGCGACGCAGGGTCTGCTCGGCATAGGCGCCGCCGTCGATGTAATGAAACAGGAAGGGCGGCAGCTTGCGCCGCGCGGCTTCCCGATAATCGCTCGGCGACGAAATGATCACGCGCTCATCCTACTGGAAGTTGGCGAAGGCGCCGCCGTCGACCAACAGGGCCGCGCCGGACATATAGGACGCCATGTCCGAGGCCAGGAAGGCGACGACCGAGGCGATGTCCTCCGGCCGGCCCAAGCCCCAGCGGGATGCGGCCTTCGACGCTGTCCCGGGAGTTCAGGATCAGAAGGGCTAAGTGATGCGACGAACGGGTGGATTGCCTAGATCAGGCAGGTTTGCAACGGCGCCCCGTCGCGACTTCAGCGAACGCCGCAAGCTAAGAGACCACTCGGTGAAAGTGTGTGGCGGACAGAGAGGAAGTCGTTTCTTCTCGTGAATTCAGAGCCTTGCCCCGTCTAACGGGGTGTAAAGCGCATATTGAAATCCCTAGGGATTTTTCCCGTTTGGCTAACCCGTCGGGACGCCTCTCGGACACGAAAAACCCCGCCAGCGTTGCAGCGCTCGGCGGGGTTCGAATGGGCTTGGCACAACACTCAAGGCCGCAGGCATCTTACCCCCTGCCCTGTCCGGTCGCAACGTCGGAGGTTCGCCAATGAGCCGCCGCCTCGCCCCCGAGAACTTCGTCGCCAAAAAACTGGCCTGGCATCAGCGGATCGCCAGCGATCCCAAAATCAGCCTCCAGGCCAAGGCTGTCGCCGGCTTCATCCTTCACGACCTGAACCCCTGCGAGGGCGGCGCCTGGCGCGGCCAAGAGAGCATGGCGGCCAACCTAGGCGTCAGCCCCCGCCAACTGCGCCGCCTGCTCGAAGAGCTTCAGGCCGCCGACTATTTGGAGGTCGAAATCCGCCGGGGACGCGGCCGCACCAACATCTGCCGCGCAACCTTTCCCGACGAGGTGGTCGAGGCGCCGAAAAACCGGTCATCTGCGACCGATCAAACCCGCGAAAAGCGGACGCAGGCGACCGCTCAAACGCCAGAAAACCGGACATCAGCGACACGAAAACCGGTCACCGGTGACCGACAATACCTTTATAAACCCATTAAGAGCTTTCGCGCCGCCGAAAGCCGACGACCAGACGGCGGCGCAGGGACGCCGGCGCGGCTCACCCCGTTCGCGCAGACCGACATCCGCCAGACGGTCGTCCAGATCGCGGGGGAAGGCGCGGCGGTAAGCTACCTGGATCACGCCAGATGGGAGCCCGACGAACGGCGCATCCTCTGCACCAGCCCCACGGCGTTCGCCCGACTGAAGGATCTCGTCGGCCGGCCGCTGGCGGCGAGAGGCGTGTCCATCGGACTGCAGCCCCGTGGTCCCCAGCAACTCGCGGCCTGATCCAGGGGCATGCGGCGAATAGACTTGGCATTCACCGCATAACTTGCGTCGATTACGTCTTGCCCTTGCGACGAACAGCCCCCCACATTCACCGCAGAAAGCGCGGCAAATATGACCTACATTCACGAACTGGCCGATTGGCCCAACCTGACCTGGGACGACAGCGCCTCGCTCAACCGCTCGCCGCCGTCCGCCATCGCCAGGGCCGGCTGATCGGACGGAGGGAGGGCTTGGGCTTTCCGCTGCGCGAAGAGGCCGTCCTCCGCACCCTGACCGAGGACGTGCTGAAGTCCAGCGAGATCGAGGGCGAAGTCCTAGACCGAGACCAGGTCCGCTCCTCCATCGCCCGCCGCCTCGGCATGGATGTCGTCGGCCTGGTCCCGGCGGATCGGAACGTCGAGGGCGTCGTCGAGATGATGCTCGACGCCACCCAAAACTACGCCCAACCGCTGACGGCCGACCGCCTGTTCGGCTGGCACGCCGCCCTCTTCCCGACGGGCCGCAGCGGTATGACCAAGATCACCGTCGGAGCCTGGCGCACCCGGACGGCGACCCAATGCAGGTCGTCTCAGGCCCGGCCGGCCGCGAGCGCATCCACTACGAGGCCCCGACCGCCGACCGACTGGACGCCGAAATGGGCGCCTTCCTGCATTGGTTCGAAACCGCCGCGCCTGATCCGGTGCTGAGGGCCGGCGTCGCCCACCTGTGGTTCGTCACCAACCACCCCTTCGACGACGGCAACGGCCGCATCGCCCGCGCCATCGCCGACCTCGCCCTGGCCCGAGCTGAAGGCACCGCCCAACGCTTCTACAGCATGTCCGCCCAGATCCGCGCCGAGCGTAAGGCCTACTACGAGGCGCTGGAGGCGACGCAGACAGGCAATCTGGACATCACTGCCTAGCTGCTATGGTTCATCGCCTGCCTCGACCGCGCCTTCGACGGTGCTGAGACCATCCTAGCCAGCGTCATGCGCAAGGCCCGTTTCTGGGAGGGCCTAGCCGATCAGCCGCTGAATGAACGCCAGAGAAAGGTGCTGAACCGGCTGCTCGACGGCTTCGAAGGCAAACTCACCAACGCCAAATGGGCGGCGCTGGCAAAGATGTCGCCGGACACGGCGCTGCGCGACATAAGCGATTTGGTGCAGCGTGGGGTGCTGGAAAGAGACGCAGGTGGTGGACGGAGCACGAGCTATTCGCTCGCAATGCGACGCGTCAGACAAGCCGACTAAGTGTGAGGAGGCTGAGCGAAAATGACGCCATGGCTCACACCCACTCCTGGACCTGAGGCAACGTCGCAAATGCGCCATGAGCGGACATGACAGTCACCGCGCAAAGGCGACATTCACCTGAGTTACCACGCCGAGCCGCCGCCATTTTATCGCGATCGCAATCGCGCGAAACCGGTGGAGGTGCAGACTGCGTCAGTCATGGTCAGAGACGTCGAACCCGTCTCCGGGCGCCATCGGCCGGTGCAGTTTGATCCCGGCCTTGTCCAGATAGGGCTCGTAGACGTCGTAACGCTGCCTGAGGAAATAGTCGCGAGCGTAGCCGTCATGGACCGGGACGACCGATTTTGGCTTCATCCGTTTGGCGAACGCATGGACAGTGAGCTCGGTCAGGTAAGGCGCCATCACCGGAAGGGCCAGCACCTCCACGCCCGCGAACCGATCCAGACGGCTGTCGAAACTGTCGCCCGGGTTGAGGAAAACGTCGTTGACGAGGAAGGCTGTCAGTTGCGGGCTCTCGTCCGACAGGATGGGCTCATGCGCGACCGGCTGAGCCTGCAGCCGGAACGCGCCGAAGGTCCGTTCGCCCTCCTCGAACACCGTGACCGACAGCCCCTTCTCGCCGAGCTTGTCGGCGACCTCGCCGTTGCCGACGAGTGTCGCGCCACTCGCCTGCACGATCCTGGCCAGAGCGTCAGGGTCGATGTGGTCGGGATGGCCGTGCGTCAGGACGATCGTCGAGACATCCGAAAAGACAGCAGGATCGACCCGTCCGTCGACGAACGAAAACTTGCCCGGATCGAAGAGCAGTCGATCTGCACCGATCGTCAGGCGCAGGCAGCTATGGACGAACTTGTCGATCCGCATGGCGGCCGGTCCTATTCCGACTGTCTCTGGACGACCGCGCCGATCGCCTCGGGCGTGCCCGAGGCGATGACCAGCCAACGGCGGGGTGCGCCGGCGTCGGCGGCGACCACCTGACGGATCGGGCCCACGGCGTTGACGACCGCAGACCCAGCCGGATTGGTCATGAACTTCGTCAGAGGCTCGAGCGTCCCCGATCCGTCCGCCGCATTGGCGAAGGCGAGGACATAGGGCTTGCCGGGTTGGAGGCCTGCGGCGGCGATCTGCAGCATCTGGACCTGCCCCTGCTCGAACAAGGTCGCCTGGGACCGGGTGTCGCCCTCGCCCGTCAGAACGAGTTGATGCGAGGCGCGAGCTGCGCCCAGGGGCGTGAGGTTGGCCCTGCCGTCACCCTGGGTGACCGCACGCGGCACATAGGTGACCCCTTGCGGTCCCTGACCGATCGGCACGGTGGCGATCACGCGGTTGGCCAGGGTGTCGATGACCGCCACGCCGTCGCCATTCTCCAGCCCGACGTAAATCCGCGAGCCGTCGCCGGAGGGCCACAGACCGTGCGGCAGCGACCCCACCTCGATCTCCGTCACGAGCGTGAAGGTGTCGGTGCGATAGACCTTGACCCGGTTCTCGGTCCCGACGGTCACATAGGCGAACTGGCCCGCCGCGTTGCGCACGATGTTGACGTGGTTGGTCAAGGGGCCGGTGTCGAGCGTCTGTAGGACAGCGAACGGCGGACGGGCGTTGAAAACCATGGTCTTGCCCACGTCCTTCAGCGTCATCCAGACCTGGCTTCCATCGGGCGTGGCGGCGATGTCTGGGCAGAACGGACTGGCCTGGGCCACCCGACCGACGATCTGACGGGTCGCGGTCTCGACTACCACCGTCTCGGGACTGAAGCTGGAGCAGATGTAGGCGTAGCGGCCGTCCGGCGAGAAGATGGTCATGCCCGGCCCGTTGGGCGTCTCGACCCGGGCGGTCTCCTGATAGGTCGCGGCGTCCAGCACCGAAACATAGGCCTCGCCCCGCACCGTGACCCAGACCTCGCGGCCGTCCGGCGTGAAGAAGGCCTCGTGCGGAGAGCGCCCGACATAGGTGGTATGTTTGACGGTGTTGCTGGCCGTGTCGATGAAGCTGACCGAGTTGGACCCGATCGAGACCACGGCGATCGTCTTGCCGTCCGGCGCCGCGCCGATGCCGTGGACCAGCAACTGGCCCTTGTAGAGCGGGCTGAGGTTGGCCGGAGTCGGTTCGCCGAGGGAAATCACCCCCAGTAGGCCGTTGGTCGAGGGATCGACCACCGAGACGGTGTTGGAGAACTGGTCGGCCGAATAGAACCGATCCTGGCTGCTGATCGGGATGGCGGGCGCCGCCGCCGCGCCCGGAACCTGATCGGCCAAGGCGTGTCCGGCGGACAGGCTGAGAACAAGGGCGGCGATGGCGCGGGCTGTCAGGGTCATGATCCGTGTCCGTGATGGGTCGAGGTCGCGCCGCCGGTCGGCGTCGGCGCATCAGAATGGCGGGTCAGGTAGTCGCGCATCAGGGCGATTTCCTGGGTCTGTTCAATGATGATCCCCTGGGCCAGACGCTTCATGGTCTCGTCCTGCCCGTACAGAAGCTCGACGCGCGCCATGTCGATGGCGCCCTGATGATGCGGGATCATCATGGCGGCGAAGTCCACGTCTGGGTCGCCGGTGGATTCTACCGCCATGTCGCGGTGCATCCGCTCCATCGCCTCGGCCATCGCCGCATCGAAGTCCGAGCCGGGCATCTGTGCGAAGGCCATAACTGCGGCACCGGCAATCGCCGAGCCAAGCGCCAGGACGCCGGTTCTGATCCATCGGGAGGGTGGGGCGTGGGTCATGATCCGATCCTGCAGGCGATCGTCCCGGACGACCAACGCGATGTTCCGCTCGGAACGTTCGCCGTCGCCGAACGTTCCCTGTCGAAGTCGCCGCTTCGTGGGTTAGGATTGTCCCATGACCCTGGACCAGCTCCGCATCTTCGTCGCCGTCGCCGAGCGCCAGCACGTAACCCGCGCCGCCGAGGCCCTGAACCTGACCCAGTCGGCGGTCAGCTCGGCGGTGACGACGCTGGAGGGCCGCCACGGCGTCGCCCTGTTCGACCGCGTTGGCCGCAACATCGTCCTGAACGAGGCGGGCGCAACCTTCCTCGTCGAGGCCAAGGCGATCCTCGCCCGTGTCGAGGCGGCGCAGGACGCGCTCGACGACCTGGGCGGCCTGAAACGCGGACGACTGTCGATCCACGCCAGCCAGACCATCGCCGGCTGGTGGCTTCCCGCCCGACTGACCCGGTTTCATCAGGCTCATCCCGGCATCCGCATCGAGGTCTCGATCGGCAATACGCGCGAGGTGGCCGACGCTGTCCTGGAGGGCTGCGCTGAACTGGGTCTGGTCGAGGGCGAACTGAACGAGCCGGCGTTGAGCCGTTCGGTTCTGGATCACGACGAACTGGTGCTGGTCGTCGCGGCCGACCACCCCGCCGCCCAGGACGGCGCCGGGCCGCCGGACCTGAAGCAAATGACCTGGGTGTTGCGCGAGCCCGGCTCCGGCACCCGGTCGGCTTTTGAGACGGCCCTCAATCAGCGCGGGCTGGCCATCGACGCTCTGGACGTGGCCATGACCTTGCCCGGGAATGAGGCGGTCGCCGCCGCCGTCGAGGCCGGTGCGGGAGCGACGGTCGTGTCGCGCAATGTCGTCGCCGCGCGCCTGCGCGCCGGCATCCTCGCCGCCCTGCCCCTGACCTTGCCCGACCGCCCGTTCTGGCTCCTGCGGCACAAGCAGCGCTATCGCTCAAAGGCGGGCGAGGTGTTCCTGGCGTCCCTGACGGCGTCACGCCATTGAGCGCGTCGGCTCGTCAAGGCGGTGTCTGGCCTTCACTGGTGAATGACCGCGCGCCGCCTCACACGCATCTCGAGGGACTGAACGGATTCCTGAGAGCTCTGGATAGGGGCGTGGGCGCTCAACAAGGTACGCCGAAGTTCGACCCCCTCGACGGTGGAGACGAGGCGGAAATCCTTGTGCTTCTGGAGACACCGGCCCCGGGACCGCAAGCGGATCGCCTCGTCTCCATCGACAATCCCACGGGCACCGCGCGCAACCTGAAGCGCGCGATGAAAGCAGCGGGGCTCGACCGCCGCCGCATCGTCCTTTGGAACACGGTCCCCTGGCTTCGCTCGGGGTCCGCGCGACCGCTGACAAGACAGGAGATCGCCTCCGGCCTGGCCACGCTAGAGGGACTGGTCACCCCGCTTCATCGCCTCAGGGCCGCGGTATTGTGCGGCCGCGTCGCCGCGATGGCGGCTCCGACGCTGACCCGCCTGCGGCCTGAAGTGGAGCTGTGTCTCGCGCCACACCCGAGCCCGACGTTCATCAACACCGCCCCCGAGCATCGTCTTGGCCTGCAGGCCGCCTTTGCGTGGGCAGCCGCGCTGATCACCCCCTAGGGCGTTCATTCGATCAAAGCGAACAAACCTATCTAAAACATCCGTTGGAGCTGATGATCCAAGAGGCGCATCCCGGATGTCGAGGAGCGCGCCGAAGACTGGCCTCCACTCCGAAAGGAGAGCCGCCATGACCACCCTTCTCGCCGCTCCGGCCATGCGCCAAGGCCGCAGGTCCGTCACCAGGCGCCAGGCCATCGGTCCTGAGAATGTAAAACCGCAGACGCCTTTCATTCCGCCTTCTCCCATCGCCGCGACCCAATCCGGCGAGACCTTGCACCGGGTCCAGCCTGGCGTCGGCCTTACCGGCGTTCACCCCGCAATGGTCAAGGCGGTCGCGGGTCTCTACGCCGCCATGGTGGCCGCGTTCTGGCTGGTGTTCGGTCACGGCGAGGCGATGCTCGCCCTGGGCTTCATCACCGTTCTCGGCCTGATGTTCTTCGGCCTTCTCACCGGGATGAGCCTGCTGGCCGATACGCCTGCGCCGGGCGAGCGCATCCGCTCCTTGAACGATTGCCTCGCCGGTCGCGTGATCATCGACACGGGCTGGATCAGCGGCCGCGATGCCGCGTTGCAGATGCTGACCCTGCCCGCCTGCCTTCTGGTCACCGCCGTCGTGCTCGGCGCCGTCTATCGCTTCACCGCGGGCTGACCGCTCGTCTGGATAACCTCTCATGGCTCATGACATTCACGTTCGCGACGTCGCCTTCGGCCTTCGCCCGTTGGCGAGTCTGCAATCGCCCAGGGAGATCGTGCGGCAGTTCACGCCGAACTGGTTCGCCGCCACCATGGGAACCGGCATCCTCGCCCTGGCGCTGAACCAGCTTCCGGTCCCCATACCCGGCGTAAAAATCGTCGCCGAAGCCCTGTGGGTTTTCAACATCGGCCTGTTCGCCCTGTTCACCGTTCTCTACGCGGCGCGCTGGATCTTCTTCTTCGACGGCGCGCGACGAATCTTCGGCCATTCGGTCGTGTCGATGTTCTTCGGCTGCATCCCGATGGGGCTGGCGACCATCATCAACGGCCTGATGGCCTTCGGCCTGGCGCGCTGGGGCGAAGGCGTCGTGCCGGTCGCCGAAGCCCTGTGGTGGATCGACGTGGCCCTTGCCGTCGCCTGCGGCATCGGCATCCCCTTCATGATGTTCACCCGCCAGGAGCACGCCATCGACCAGATGACGGCCGTCTGGCTGCTGCCGGTCGTGGCGGCCGAGGTCGCGGCCGTCACCGGCGGCCTGATCGCGCCGCACCTCGCGGACCCGAACGCCGCCCTGTCGGTGCTGGTAGTCAGCTATGGCCTGTGGGCCCTGTCCGTGCCGCTGGCGATGAGCATCCTGGTCATCCTCGTGCTCCGCATGGCGATCCACAAACTGCCGCACGCCGGTATGGCGGCCTCCAGCTGGCTGTCGCTGGGCCCGATCGGCACGGGCGCGCTCGGCATGCTGGTGCTCGGCCAGGCCGCGCCCGCCATCTTCACCGCCGCCGGTCTGGGCCAGTACGGCGACGCCGCGCGCGGGATCGGCCTGATCGGCGGCCTGCTGCTGTGGGCCTACGGCCTGTGGTGGGCCGCGATGGCCGTGCTGATCACCCTGCGCTACTTGCGTCAGGGCCTGCCGTTCAATCTGGGCTGGTGGGGCTACACCTTCCCACTCGGCGTCTTCTCTGTCGCGACGCTGAAGCTGGGAACCCTGCTCCCCATCCCGGCCTTCAACCTGTTCGGCATGGCCCTGGTCGCCGCACTGCTGGTGCTGTGGCTGATCGTCGGCGCCCGTACGGTGCGCGGCGCCTGGCGCGGAGACCTGTTCGTCGCCCCCTGCCTCGCCGAGGCGGCCAAGCGCGACATCCCTTGCGCACGCTGATCCGCCTCCACTCCGTCCTTTCTGGAATCACCAATGCCTCATGACCTTTTCACGCCGTCACGCCGCGTCCTCATGGCGGGCGGCGTCGGCGCCTTGATCACCGCCTGTGCGCCGCGCGCGGCCGAAGCCGACGACATGGTGCTGGGCCAGGCTGACGCGCCCGTGACCCTGATCGAATACGCCTCGACCACCTGCGGCCCCTGCGCCCGCTTCGCCATCGAGGTGCTGCCCGAACTCCGGCGGCGCTACATCGACGCCGGGCGGGTCCGGCTGATCTATCGCGAATTCATCACCGGCCCCGCCAACCTCTCCGCCGCCGGCGTTCTGCTGGCGCGGTGCGCAGGCGAAGATCGCTATTTCGAGGTCATCGACGCCCTGATGCACGGCCAGTCCGAATGGGCGAACGGCGGCGGCCCGCGCGACGCCCTCCTGAGGATCGCGGCGCGGTTCGGCATCAGCGAGGCGCGGCTTCAATCCTGCATCACCGATCCCGAGGCCATCGCGGCCCTGGAGCGCCGTGTCGCCCGTGCCCGCGACGCCGGGGTGAATGGAACGCCGACGCTCTTCGTCCAGGGCCGACGTCTGGACACCGCCCTGACCCTCGAAGCCGTCTCCGCCTCGATCGACCAAGCCCTTTCTCAAACCCCGCAATCCTGAGGTTCCGATGCCCAACGCCCCCGTCAAGGTCGCCGTCTCCGGCGCCGCCGGCCAGATCGCCTACGCCCTGCTGTTCCGCCTGGCCCAGGGCGATGTGTTCGGGCCCGACACCCCGATCGATCTTCGCCTCCTCGACCTGCCTCAGGCTCAGGCGGCGCTCCAGGGCGTGGTCATGGAGCTGGACGATTGCGCCTTTCCGCTACTAACCTCCATCCAGACCACCGACGACCCCATTATCGCCTTCGACGACATCGACGCCGCCTTTCTGGTCGGGTCGCGCCCCCGCGCCAAGGGCATGGAGCGCCGCGACCTGCTGGCGGCCAACGCCGCCATCTTCAAGACCCAGGGCGCGGCCCTGAACGCGGTCGCCAAACGCTCCGTCAAGGTTCTGGTGGTTGGCAATCCGGCGAACACCAATGCCTGGGTGGCGATCCAGTCCGCGCCGGATCTGCCGCCCGGCGCCATCACCTCGATGATCCGCCTCGACCACAACCGCGCCGCCGCCCAGTTCGCGCGCCGCGCGGGCGTCCCCGTCGATGCCGTGGAGAAGCTCGCGGTCTGGGGCAATCACTCCCCGACCATGTTCGCCGACTGGAGCCATGCGACCGTGGAGGGCCAGTCTCTGGCCGGGCTCATCAACGACGAGACCTGGTATCGCGACACCCTCATCCCTGAGGTGGCTCGTCGCGGCACGGCCGTGCTGGAAGCCCGCGGCGCCTCCTCGGCGGCCTCGGCCGCCAACGCCGCCATCAACCATATGCGCGACTGGGTGCAGGGCTCGAACGGCCGTTGGGTTTCGATGGGCGTCGCCTCGATCGGCCAGTACGACATTCCCGAAGGGCTGGTCTGCGGTGTGCCGACGACCTGCCGCGACGGCGTCTATGCGCCCGTCACGGGTCTGGAGCTCGACGCCTTCACGCGCGCCGGTCTGGCCGCTTCGGTGCAGGAGTTGATCGAGGAGCGCGACGCCGCGCTCGCGGTCCTGGCGGACGCCTGATCATCCGACGCCGTCGAACATGCTCATGTAGTCGCCGTCGCCAAGGCAGGCGACGGCGTCCCTGTTTTCCAAACTTCGCCGAAGGATTCCCATGACCGACGCAGCTTCCCGGCCCTCGATCGCGACCGACGCCGGTCTCGGCGGCCTACAACTGACGATCACCGCGGGCCCCGCCCGCTTCGTGGTCGACGAACCCGTCGCCCTGGGCGGGCTGGATCTCGGTCCGACCCCTCACGAGCTGGTGCAGGCGGCGCTCGCCTCCTGTACGGCCCAGACCCTGCGCCTGTACGCCAACCGGAAAGGCTGGACCTTGGGCGCCATGTCCGTCGAGGTCTTGTTGACCCGGGACTTGGGGGCGACACCGTCGGATCAGTTCACCCGAACAATCACTCTGCCGACTGGGCTACCGGAGGAACAGAGGATCCGGTTGCTGGAGATCGCCGACAAGTGCCCAATTAATCGGATGCTCGTAGGTACAGTTTCGATCGAAACGATCTGGTGCAAGGCGACCATCTAGCTGCGAGGCGAAGGCCATCGCCACGTCCCGCCCATCCCCCTCTTTCTCAGTGTTGGTCGGGACACGAAAAGTGTGGTCCCACTAGACACAAACTTCCATTCCGCCGGAAGCGGACCTTCGGAAGGTCAGCAATGAGTCGAGGCCGTGTAAAAACGTGCTGAGCTACGGCGGGGCGGGTGTGGCGACGAGGCGCAGAGCGCCATCGTCTCAGGCCCTGATCGCCTCCATCAGCGGCTTCGTTCCGAGCACCGCCATCACCCGC